>CBEUCM010000011.1:0-42277 GCA_965541645.1 uncultured Archaeoglobaceae archaeon
TTGCAGCGGCGATTGCCGTGCTCGGAGCTTTGGCGGTGCTTAGGAGGTTTTAACATTTTAATTTTTTGCATTATACCTGTGCCGTTAAAATCACTACCAAGCTCTTCTAAAATGTCCTCTGTACTAACTTCTGTTGGAATCTCTTCCGACTTTCTCAAATGGTCAAGTATTGCCATTTCTAACGACCTCCGTACTTTTTCATTATCGAAAACCCTCAACTAAATATCTCTGACAGCTTCACCTTCAAAACTTTCTCGCCATCGTAAAACTCTACCTCAAAGCTGCCGAATTTTTTAATGTACTGCTCAGCATTGCATCCAAGCTTCTTAAGCGCCCAGATTGCATAGACTGCAAAATCCGGACTGCCAATCTCCTCGATCTTCTCCTGCAGCTTTTCCACAGGATTAGGGTAGGCAGAGTTTACAATTTCAGCCAGCCTCCCAATTCCGTAGGCTACATACTTTCTCTCCACCTCCCAGTCATCCAGCAGAGAGACGTACTTGTTCTTAAATCCCTCAAAAATCTCCGGATTTGTTCTGCCAATTTCCGCAATGCCGAGCGGGGCGCCAATGCAGTAAGCTCCACTCTCATCGCTGAGGTGCCAGAAAAGTCTGAGGATGTATTTCTTGCTTTGCTACCACTGCAAAGCTCTCCCAGAGCCTCTGCTGCCCTGAATCTGAAAAGCTCGTCCGGATGATAGAGGTAGGCCAGAACTCTCGACGGGTTTTTGATCTCCGAGTACCTCTTCTGCAAAAGGAGTTCAGCAATGCTCATTCGAAGTGAACCGTTGCCGTTCTTGGTGTTTTACCCTTCTTAACCAGATGGTAATCGGCATAGGTAAGAACTTCTGCATCCTTCACGAGTTTGGCATCCATAACTTCACCTATGAAGAGCGTGTGAGTTCCGACATCGCACTTTTCAACAACTTTTGCCTCAATCACAGCAACGGCATGATCCACTACGAGAGGTACTCCGGTTTTTCCAGTGGTGTACTCCACACCCTCAAACTTGTTGAATTCGCTACTCTTTCTGAACCCGAACCTCCCAATAAACTCCATTGGCGTGTTGAGCTCAAGGACGGTTATGCCAAAGGCCCCACTGCTTCTCACAAAATTATGGGTCGTGTTTTCCTTGTTCAGACAAACGGCAACCTTTACAGGCTCGCTCGTTACCTGAAACACCGTGTTTGCTATCTGCCCCGCCAGCTTTCCGTTGCTGGCGGAGGTTACGACGTAAAGCCCGTAGCTGAGCTTATACAAAGCTGCTACGTCCATCCTACCACCAAAAATTAAAGGGAGAGAAGGTCCTGAGCAACGTAGTAGGCTCTTGGATGGCCGCAGCTCGGACACTCTTCTGGTGGTTCAGTTCCGTAGTGGATGTACCCACACTCCAAGCAAACCCAGGCAACTTCCTTATCCCTCTTGAAGAAGGTACCCTTCTCCACCTCCTCCAGCAGTCTGCGGTACCTCTTCTCGTGGTGCACCTCAGCCTGTCCTATAGCTCTCAGTCTCTCCGCAATATCCTTGTAACCCTCCTTCTCTGCAACCTCGGCAAAGCTCGGGTACATCTCCGTGTTCTCGTAATGTTCTCCAGCAATTGCAGCCTTGAGGTTTTCAACCGTTGTTCCCCACACGAGGGGGGCCTCAGCCTCAACCACTATCGCCTCATCACTTCCTCTGAGCTGCTGGATGAACTTCAGCAGATTTTCAGCATGCTCCTTCTCGTTTTCCGCAGTTTCTAGAAACACCCGCTGGATGAAGACGTATCCCTCATCCTTCGCCACCTTCGCATAGAAGGTGTAGCGGTTTCTCGCCATGCTCTCTCCTATAAAGGCCTTAACCAAATTTTTAAGAGTTTCAGACATTACACCACCTCCAAAATTTCAATCAGCCTGCCACAGGCCGTGAACGTTGCAG
Organism: uncultured Archaeoglobaceae archaeon; assembly: GCA_965541645.1. Lineage (GTDB taxonomy): Archaea > Halobacteriota > Archaeoglobi > Archaeoglobales > Archaeoglobaceae > Archaeoglobus. The sequence continues at coordinate 1,917 of CBEUCM010000011.1, forward strand.
TAGGCCCTGGCTGTAATTTTGCCAGCATCGACTGTAAACTCAGCTTCCGGCTTGTCCCCCGGCTTGAGCTGCCTTCTGCAAACCCCTCCGTCGGCAACAACCTCGATCCACTCTATGTAGTGGTTCTCCTCCATCGGATGTGCCACACTTCCAACTTTAACAACAACCTTATCTCCGTCCCTTTCAACAACCGGAAGGTGCTTCTCCTTCCCCTCGTCAGTCTTCTTAACTTCCATCAGCCTCATCGGCTGTCCGCAACACACAAGCTGCCCCCTTCCGGCATGCAGCACTTCGACAACATTCCCACAAATCATGCACTTATACACCTGCAAAACCTCGGTCAAAAAACCACCTCCCATTTAGCCTCCTCCTGAGGAGGGGTAAACTGCCTTGCAGCCAGCTCCCTGTCAATCATCAAAAGACCCCTGCCATCACTGCCTATAAGCCGAAGCTTTTCGACTATCTCGCTTGCCGATGCCTCTTCCTCAACCTGCTCTGCCACAAACCACTGCAGCATGTTGTACGTCGCATAATCCTTTTCCTGCATCGCAAGCTCGACCAGCTCATGAATGCGTTTAGTCACGTTCACCTCATGCTCGTAGGTGTGCTCAAAGGCTGCCAGAGGGGAATCCCACTCGGAAGGCGGCTCCTCAATTGCATAGAGCTTAACCCTCTCTCCCCTCTCAACCACGTAGTCGTAGAGCTTCATGGCATGCATCAGTTCTTCCTGCCACTGGACCCTCATCCAGTTCGCGAAACCCTTGAGTCCGATGGAGTCAAAGTAAGCAGCCATGGAAAGGTAAAGGTAGGCGGAGTAAATCTCCGCATTTATCTGCCTGTTCAGAGCTTCAACCATTCTGTCGCTTATGGACGCCATGCTCAGACCATCCCGTGTCAGACCTTCTTGTGGCAGAACCACCAGTCGTAGCACTCAATCTCCCCAGTCTTCGCCCTCTCAAGCCTCTCCTTTGCCTCCTCCTCACTCATTGCCGGTGGGATTATGACCCTGTCCCCAACAAGCTCGTTGTTGGGCCAGTTTGCAGGCATCGCAACACCCTCTGCATCGCTGATCTGCAGGGCCTTCACAGCCCTCAGAATTTCGTCCATGTTCCTTCCCAGCTCCTGCGGGTAGTAGATTATCGCCCTTACAGTTGCATCGGGGTCAACAATGAACACCGCCCTTACGGTATTCGTCCCCTTTGCAGGGTGAATTAGCCCCAGCATTTCCGCAACTCTGCCGGTGTCATCAGCTATTATCGGGAACTGTATCTCGATATCCAGCTTCTCCTTTATCCACTCCACCCACTTGATGTGGGCGAAGACCTGATCTATGCTCAGACCTATAAGCTCGCAGTTGAGCTTCTTGAACTCATCATACCTCTTCTGAAAGGCCACAAACTCGGTTGTACAGACGGGCGTAAAATCTGCGGGATGGCTGAAGAGGACGAACCATTTGCCCTTAAAAGCGTCCGGTAGCTTCATTCTGCCATGTGTCGTCACAACTTCCACTTCCGGGAATTTTTCACCCAAATTAGGTATGCCCAAATCGATCACCTCCTATTCTGGTGTTTTTTAATTACTTTTCAAAAGATATAAAGTTTTTGTTCGATTATCGTTTAATAATTTATCATTTTGCAATACAGCATTCCAAGCCTGTGGCGGAAAATTTTTTAAACGATTATAAATAAAGAAAATTATGGCGGGGGAAGAGAAGAAGAAAAAGGAGTACTACTACGGTAAAGAAGAAGTTAAGGCTGAGAAAAAGAAGCTCTACTACTACGGCGAGGAGACGAAAGCAGAAAAGAAGGAATAGCTCGCTTTCTCGGATCGAATTCTGCAAGCTCTTCAACACTTAATGGGATGCAAATCCTCGAAACAAGTCCGTTTAGTGAGTAGGGTAGTCTGATCAGTCTCATTTCCCCGCTGGTTACCCACTCGTCAATTGCATAGTCCGAGTACTTTCTTGCAATCTCCTCCCTTTCCTCCCTGCCAAGTTTAATGGCCTTTTTGTCGAGAACGTGTATGTGAAAACCCCTTCCAGAGAAGACGATTCTTATCCTCTTGTACTCCTCTCTGAGATCATCGTACAGCTTTAATGCCAGCTTCCTGACCTTTTTAAACTCCAGCATGCAGAAACTCAATCCTTCTCCCCTCTTCATTTTGTCCTCAACGCTGCCGTGGTAGGGGCAGTCCACGTTTTCAGGATCGATGTCGAAGGCAAGCTCCTGGCCAATGAAGTTCTCGCAATCCCAGCAGTTGCGGTAGTCACAGCCCCTCTGAACGCACAGCCTAATGTCGGAGTACACGTTCCTATCGTAGTAAACACCCTCAGGCAGGTACTGCAGAATGTACTCCAGCACATCTCTCAACCCTTTGTGCTCATCGATAATCACAGCTTTTCTCTTGATGTCCTCGTATTCTGGCAGATAAATGTCAGAGTGCCTCCCGATAATTACTGCAAAGGCCGTGTTGAGCACGTCCCTCCATTTTAACCACTCTGAAACCGATTCAAGATCAAACTCGTTGAGGTAAAACTCCCTTCGCTCGTCAAGAGTGGATGGGCGCATGCCCTTCGGGAACCTGTACCTCTTCATCCATGTACTCTGGAAAATTTAGAATAAAACTTTTTAGCAGTCGTAGTGTCTCCTGACCCTTTTGACGCCCTTCACCTTCAGCAGGTCCTCCTCACTTGAAACCCTGACGATGCAGTCGTAGTCGTAGAAAACCTCGTGAACCTCATCGCACACCTCTTTAAGCTCCTTGAGCACCTCATCCCTCATACCGGGGTCGATCCAGACTTCGAGATACATACTTTCCCAGATCCATCTCATTATATTTCTTTTTCGGTATTGAAAAGTTCGAAAATCGTTAGAAAACTTTAAAGGGTTCCTGAGTGAAGTTCTACCATGCGAGCAGTTGAAATTAAGGATGGTATTTTCTGGGTTGGGGCAGTTGACTGGGACGAGAGGGACTTCCACAATTTTGTGACCGTGAGGGGGCTGACTTACAACTCCTACCTGATTATGGATGATAAGGTAACACTTGTGGATACCGTGAAGCACAAGTTTGTGCGGGAGTCGCTGGACAGAATAAGGAAGGTTGTTGACCCGGCAGAGATTGATTACATCATCGTCAACCACATCGAACCTGACCACTCCAGTGGTTTGCCTGACATGATGAAAATCGCGAAGAATGCCACGGTTGTGTGCACGCAGAGGGGAAAGGATGGGCTTTGCAAGTACTATGACTGCGATGGGTGGGATATAAAGGTTGTCAAGGGCGGGGATGAGCTGAAAATAGGCAAGCGAACCCTGATGTTCTTGGATATGACCATGCTTCACTGGCCGGACAGCATGGCCACCTACGTTAAGGAGGACAAACTTCTGCTGTCCAACGACGCTTTTGGTCAGCATGTTGCCAGTGAGGGCAGATTCGATGAGGACATCGGGGTTGAGGAAGCATTGTACTGGGCCAAGCTCTACTATGCCAACATACTCATGCCCCTTGCAGGACTCATAAAGAGGAAGCTTGCTGAGATTCAGAAGATTGGGCTGGAGGTGGACATGATAGCCCCAAGCCACGGGGTGATCTGGAAGAATCCCGCAAAGATCATTGAGGCCTACTCGAAATGGGCCAACTTTGAGAGCGAGAACAAGGTTGTGATTGTGTTCGACTCCATGTGGCACTCGACCGAGAAGCTTGCGATGGCCATTGCCGATGGTGCTGGCAGCGAGGGCGCTGATGTCAGAGTTTTCCATGTCAGAAAGGACTACTGGACGGACATAGTTACCGAGATCCTGGATGCGAAGGCAGTTGCCATCGGAAGTCCGACAATCCACAACGGTCTCTTTCCACCCGTTGCGGGCTTTCTGACCTATCTGAAAGGTTTGAAACCGCAGAAAAAGAGGGCTCTGGCCTTCGGATCCTACGGATGGAACGGCATCGCTGTAAAGGAGATACAGAAAGTCTTTGAGGAGCTCAAGTTCAATACGCTTGAACCGCTCATGGTGAAGTTCAGGCCCACCGATGAGGAGCTTAAGAAGGCCTTTGAGCTGGGAGCGGAGCTCGCAAGATGATAGTCGGCATATCTGGCAGTCCAAGAAAAAAAGCCACGGAATACGTTCTGAAGGAAGCGCTCAAGATGCTCGAAGAGCGGGGCTTTGAGACAAAACTTTTTACGGTGAGGGGAAAGCAAATAAGTCCCTGCCGGCACTGCGATTACTGCCTCAAGCACAAGGTTTGTGCCATTAAAGATGACATGCATGAACTCTACACTCTGCTTGAAAATGCGAGAGGGATGGTGATAGCAACCCCCGTTTACAACGGTGGTGTGAGCGCCCAGACTAAAGCTGTAATGGATCGATGCCGTGCTCTGGTTGCAAAGGACTACGATTTTTTCCGCGGGAAGGTTGGAATGGCCATAGCTGTCGGTGGGGACAGGATTGGCGGGCAGGAACTGGCCATACAGCAGATAATTACCTTCTACATCCTGAACGGTGTGATCCCTGTCAGCGGAGGGTCATTTGGTGCAAACCTCGGGGCAACCTTCTGGAGCAAAGACACCCTTGAAGGTGTTAAGGAGGATGATGAAGGCTTTAGGAGTCTGAGAAAAACCGTAAAAAGGTTTGCTGAGCTTGCTGAGAAAATTGGTGATGGGAATGGCTGAAAAGAAGAAGATCAGGGTTGCGTGGGGCATAACGGGAAGCGGAGACAGGCTGCCGGAAACTGTGGAAGTTATGAAGGATATCAGAAAACTCTATCCGGATGTTGAAATTGCAGTGTACCTTTCAAAGGCTGGAGAGCAGGTTATAAAGTACTACAAGCTGATGGACGATCTGAAGGATACCTTTGGAGCTGTGAGGGTGGAGATCGATGCAAACACACCCTTCCTCGCTGGGCAGGTTCAGGTTGGGAGGTACAAGTTCCTATTGATCGCTCCGGCAACTTCAAACACTGTGGCCAAGATCTCGATGGGTATTGCCGATACTCTCCTTTCAAATGCAGCAATAATGGCGCTCAAAGCCTTTGTGCCTGTTTACATAATGCCCTCCGACTACAAGGAGGGAGAGGTAGTGACGAAGCTCCCTGATGGCAGAGACCTGAGATTGAGAGTCAGGAAGCAGGATGTGGAGCACGTCAGAAGGCTCGCTGCCATGGATGGTGTGCACATACTGGAAAAACCGGAGGACATCTACAGAGTTTTTGAGGAACACTTTGGTAACCCTGGCTGAAGAACCTTTAAATTTTCAACTGCCAGTACTTTTCTGTGGAGTGTGAGTTCTATTCAGAATTCTACGAGGACAAAACAGGCGAGATTATTCTCGTTACGAGGTACGTTCCTGATGAAAAGGAGAATCTCATCAGGATGTACGAGAATTTTGATTCTGAAAGAAGATGCTGCGGATTACCGCCAGTAGGTAGAAGGGCAATTGAGAGCTGGATCGACTATCTGGACAGCAGGGGTTACGGCTTCATTGGAAAGCTGGGAGACAAGGTAATTGGTCACATAACGGTAGTTCCAGAAAACGATGGTGCTGAATTCGCCATCTTCGTCCATCAGGACTACGAGGACAGGGGAATTGGGGGAGAGCTAATAAGGTTCGCAGAGAAGTTTCTGCTTGACAAGGGAATAAGAAAGCTGAATGCCATGACCGAGAGGACGAACAGGAGGGCTCTTGAAATATACAGGCATTTGGGATTTCAGATTGTGAAGACGGACAATCAGCACGTTTATCTCGAAAAGATCCTTGATGAGAATTGAGAATTTTGTTGAATGCAGAGTGCTCAGAAGATTGAACAGGTTCGTTGTGGAGGTAGAAATAGATGGGAGAGTTGAGAAAGCGTACTTAAACAACACGGGCAGGCTTGAAGAGCTGCTGTTCAAGGGAAACGTGGGACATTGTATCAGGAAGACTGGTGGGAAGACCTCTTACAGGCTCTTTGCAGCTAAGTGCGAGGGTGGATACGCCTTAATAGACACCCGCTTCCAGATGCAGGTTTTTGAGGAGAGCTTGCACAGGATTAGCTGGCTTGAAGGCTGTGAGTTCAGAAGGGACGTGAGAGTTGGAAATTCGGTAATAGACTATCTGATCGGCAGCACGTATGTGGAGGTGAAGAGTGCCGCACTCAAAGCTGGAGAGTTTGCGATGTACCCCGACTGTCCTACTGAGAGGGGAAGGAGGCATGTTGGAGTTATGACTGAGCTGGCGAGAAGAGGTGAGAGGGCGGTGATACTTTTCATAGCTGCTGTACCGAATGTTAAAGCCTTCAAACCAAACAGAAAAGCTGATCCCGATCTTTACAGGCTGCTGGTTGATGCAGAAAAAAAGGGTGTTGAGCTTAGGGCTATCCAAGTTGAGTACTCTGATGGAATGGCTTTTTTAGCGAATCCTGAGCTGCCAGTGATTTTCGACTAAACTACTTTGATGTCCTTTCTGTTCTCCCACAGCCCATGGAGGTTGCAGTATGCTAAGACGAAGAGTGTGCCGCTTTTTTCGAGCTTCAACTTAAAAGTTGCCTCCTGTTCGGTCAGCTCTGGGGTTAATCCTGCTCGTGCAAGGAAAACCGGATTGAAGTCTCTGCCCTCTTCGTAAAAATACAGCTCAAACCATCTGAAGGAGTGCTGGATCGTGTTGGGATGTCCCTCAACGAAAACTCTGATGGTAAATGGCTCACCAGCCCTGACAGAGTCCGGAGCTTCAATTTTCGGTGTATGGGTTTCCCTTTTGGTGATGGCAAGTTCATCCTCAACTTCAGGCGTGTATATTAACTCCCCAAACTTCACAGACACCACCTCAGAACTTCACAAAAATTTCTCCCTTCGCACCGCAAACCGGACAGGACTCGGGAGCATCATCAACAGCCGTAAAGCCGCATACCGGGCAGATGTACACTTCTCTGAGCTCGAGATCTTTGCCACCCTCGCTGAGCACTCTCGCCTTCTCGTAGAGTTCAGCATGAATTTTCTCAGCTGAGAGAGCGTAGTAAGTTGACCTTTCAGCCTCCTTTTCACCCTGAAACTTCGCAGCGTTGTTGAACACCGGATACATCTCCTCCACTTCGTAACTCTCTCCCGCTATCGCAGCCTTGAGGTTCTCAACCGTACTTCCTATCCCGCCAAGAGCCCTGAGGTGATTTTTTGCATGCACAAATTCGGCATACGCTATCGCCCTGAAGAGCCTGGCAATGTTTGGAAAACCCTCCTGATCGGCAACCTCTGCGAAAATCAGATACCTCATGTGCGCCTGACTCTCACCAGCATACGCATCTTCTAAAAACTTTCTGGTCATATCTTTTTCTACAACCATGCTACAACTTATTTTTGAAAGATAAAAACCCATCGCATTTTTTACCACTACATAATTTCTAAGCCGTGCCTTTAATAGCATTAAGGTAGTTGCAAATTATGCTGAAATTTCGATTACAAATTTTTAAAATATAGGTAAAAGTCTTAACAGCAGGGCGGCTCTTTTATAAACCCCATATCGTAAAGCTTCCTTATCTTTCTCTGGGTTGTCGAGATCATGATTTCTGCGGCCTCGTATATTTCCTCCTCACGCATGCTAACTCTTGCAAGCCCCAGTTCTATGGCTTTCATCCCAACAGCGGTTGCAACCTCAGGAAATACCTCCCTTTCGGTCATCTTGGGGATTATGTATTCTTCATGGAGGCCTTTTGCCTCAGCAAACTCTGCAAGGGCACTGGCCGCCGCTATGCACATCTCGTCAGTTATTCTTCTGGCCCTTACAGTAAGGGCCCCTCTGAAGACACCCGGAAAGACGAGTGAGTTGTTGACCTGGTTGGGAAAATCGCTTCGCCCTGTTCCAAAAACCCTCACACCGGCATCCTTTGCCTCCCACGGCCAGATCTCCGGTGTGGGGTTTGCAAGTGCAAAAACTATTGCATCTCCATTCATTTCTTCGATCCACTCCTTCTTTATGACACCCGGTCCAGGTTTGCTGGCCGCTATGACGACGTCCGTGCCTTTTATGGCCTCGGCTATCCCTCCCTTCCTTCCCTCTGCATTTGTTTCAAGACATACTCTCCATTTGTACGGGTTGGCATCTTTTTTCTCTTCTAAGTCTTTCCTGTCAGCGTGAAGTATCCCCTTGCTGTCCACAACAAACATCTTCTTGGGATCGGCCCCGGCAGCCTTGAGGAGTCTGATGGTTGCAACGTTTGCGGCACCAACACCGATTATTGCTATCTTAACGTCCTCAAGACTCTTTCCCACAATTTTCAGTGCGTTTATGAGTGCTGCTAAGGTTGCCGTGGCTGTACCCTGCTGATCGTCATGCCAGACAGGGATGTCCAGCTCTTTTTGGAGCCTTTCGAGAATGTAGAAGCACTTGGGTGTGGATATGTCCTCCAAGTTTATCCCCCCAAATCCAGGAGATACAGCCTTCACAATCTCTACGAGCTTGTCAGGGTCTTTTTCAGCAAGAACGAGCGGAAAAGCATCTACAGCACCGAGATACTTGAACAGAAGGGCTTTACCTTCCATTACAGGTAATGCAGCCTTCCCTCCGATATCACCCAGCCCCAAGGTTCTCGAACCGTCGGTTACTATGGCCACCGTGTTCCACTTGTTCGTGTACTCGTAAACCTTATCCGGGTCCTCGGCAATTTTTCTGCATACCTCTGCAACACCGGGTGTGTACCATACGCTAAAATCGTCCAGACCCCTTATAGGACATTTTGGAAGAACCTCGATCTTTCCACCATAGTATGAATGCCATTTCGGGGCAATTTCCTCCGGCTTCTTTAGCTCAAACACCTCTTCATTCATACAAATGATACCTGTATAGTGGTATATTAATCTTTTTATCCAATATGTATTGAAGTTCAAACTATAAATTTGGAAAACTATGTTTGTATTTTATTTTAGCACGATTTAAAAATAGTGTTATTGATTGGTATAAAATGCTGGCAAAGATTTATCATCGATTTGGTAAATTATTAACTATGAGGGCGAGATGGAGGGGCAACATAACCTTTGGCCTTGTCACGATTCCGGTAAAGGTTTACTCGGCCACACTTTCCAAGGAGATCAGGTTTCACATGCTCCATGCCAAAGATGGGGGGAGAATTAGATACAGAAAGGTGTGTGAGAAGTGTGGAGAGGAGGTCTCAGATGATGAGATAGTGAAGGGGTATGAGGTATCGAAAAACGAGTATGTAATCCTGACTGACGAGGATTTCGAGAAAATACCTCTGAAGACCGTGAAGAGCATTGAAATAAAGCAATTTTTTGATCCCAGTGAGCTGGGCCTGATTTACTACGGGAGCTTTTACTACGTCTCCCCAGACAAGGGTGGGGAGAAGGCCTACTTTTTGCTTAAGAGGGCCATGGATGAAACGAAGAGCATGGCCATAGGGAAGATGGGGATGAGGGGGAAGGAGTACCTTGTCGCCATCAAGGCCTTTGATGGTGGCCTCCTCATGAGTCAGCTGCACTACATCGATGAGGTGAGAAATCCAGCAGAGGTACCGGGATGGGGTGTGGAGGTGGAGGTATCCGATGAGGAGCTTGAGCTTGCCAAAAAGTTAATTCTGGCGATGAAAAAGCCATTGAAGCTTGAAGAGTACAGAGACGAGTACAAGGAGGCACTGATGAAGCTTATAGAGGCGAAACTTGCTGGGAGAGAGATAACGGTATCTGAGGGTGCTGCAGAGGTAAAGTCCCTCATGGATGCACTTAAAGCCAGCCTGGAGGCTGTGAAGGGTGTCTGACTGGTTTGAGAGAAAGATAAAACCGATGCTTGCAGTGAAGGGAGAGGTGTTCAGCAGTAGTGAATACATCTACGAGATAAAGTGGGACGGTACAAGGTGTTTGGCCTTTGTTGATGTTGGCAGGAAAAGACTCCGCCTCCAGAATCGCAGGCTGTTTGACATCACCTACAGGTATCCAGAACTGGACTTCTTTGAGTTTGCAGATCAAAATACAGTACTGGACGGCGAGATAGTCGTGATAAAAGACGGTAAGCCATCCTTTCCCCTTCTCCAGAAGAGGGAGCACGTTGACTCGAGGGCAAAAATAGAGCTTCTCTCAAAAACCATTCCTGCCGTGTACATAACTTTCGATGTACTCTACACCCAGCAGGACGGGTGGGTGATGGATAGAACACTGCTGGAACGGAAAAGGATACTCGACGAATCTGGAGAGGACACGAGCAGGATAGTCAAGGTGGAGTACATTGAGGAGCATGGCAGGGAACTCTACGAGAGGGCCGTTGATGCAGGGCTGGAGGGTGTGATGGCCAAAAGAAAGGACAGCATGTACACTCCCGGAAAGAGAAGCAGGCTGTGGGTGAAGATGAAAAAGAGAAACACTGCAGACTGCATAATCGTGGGATGGCTGGAGGGGAAGGGGGAGAGGGAGGGGACCTTTGGCTCATTGATACTTGCAGCCTGGAAGGGTGGTAAACTGCACCACCTTGGTCAGGTTGGGACAGGATTCGATTCCGAATTTCTCAGGTGGTTCTCGAAGAAGCTGAGGGAGATTGAGGTCAAAACCCCTCACTTCGAGCTTAATAAGAGGGGTGCGCACTGGGTAAAACCAGTTTATGTCTGCGAGGTTGAGTATCTGGAGCTGACAAAAGATTTGAAGCTGAGAGCACCTGTATTTTTGAGGTTAAGGGATGACAAATCCCCCCAGGATTGCAGAATTGACGATCTCACGTAATCCTTACAATTCTCACATGCAAATCATAGAGCCTGTCTGCGGTTTTTATCAAAACCTCCCTGTCCTTCAACCCCTTCAGCCATCTGTCGGGAATGGTGTGACCAGCAGCCCCCTTCATGGCACCGCAAACTGCAGCAATTGAGTCTGCATCTCCACCAGCATTGGCTGCAAGCACGAGGGATTCCTCGAAGGTTTTCCCTGCAAAGAAGGAGTAGAAGGCCATTGGAACAACGTCGAGTGCTGAGATGGTATTGCCGAGCTTTTCAACCGCAAAGTCGAGGTTCTGATCGGAGATCTCGTGAGCGTACCTTATCTTGTCAGCCATGAGGCTGTCGTGCTCCTCAACTCTTCGGGAAACTTCATCAAGCATCTCCGTCTCTCCAAAACCGAGAACGTTACACGCTACAGCAACAGCTACAGCAACGGCCCCAGCAATCGCTCCGCTTCCAGTGTGCGTAACCCTTGCAGAGAACTCAGCGTACCTCTCAACGAGGTTGAGGCTGAAGTGATAAACTAGGCCAATGGGTGCAACCCTCATCGCGGCACCGCAGGTGTCACTGTTAACTCCCGCCCTGTTCCAAGGCATACCGCTCAGAAGGTTGGATATCGCCTTGGTTGAGCTGGGCCCAATCCTACTGCTCGCTGTCCTGAGGTACCACTCCTTGAGCTTCTCTGCAAAGTTTTCAGGGCTGAAATAGACCGTCTCAAGGAGGGATTCAGCGAGTACGAGCATCTGCTCCGTGTCATCTGTCCACTCTCCAGCTCTGAGGTCTCCGTAGGGTGAGGGATAGTATTCTCTGATTGTCCCGTACAGCCTCTTTATGTCCTCTCTCCTCAAGCCCTCAGCCGGCATGCCAAGTGCATCGCCAACAGCCACTCCGAGAATGCAGTTTCTAAACCTCGTGTCCATTACTTCGGATCTGTTAAGGGGGCAAAAATAGTTTACTTGAGTATATCCGTTATCACAGAGGGGCAGACTCTCTTAACGCCCTGCATGCTGGCGATCTTCTCGTGAATCTTGGATAGCTCGTCCACAGATGTTGCGACTATCTCCGTCATGATGGTGTGGTCTCCAGTCGTCAGCCACAGGGCTTTAACCGCATCCATGCCCTTTAGCTCTTCAACAACCTGCCATAAGCTTTCCGGTTCAACATCCACTCCAGTTAGCGACGCCACAAGACCAACCTTCTTGTAGTTTATAACCGCCCTGTAGCCAAGTATCTCCTCTCTTCTCTCCAGATTTGCTATTCTCTTTCTTATTGCTGCTTCAGTGACGTTCAGCTCCTTCGCTATCCGTGTTTTCGGTACTCTGGCGTTGCTTATCAGCATCTCGATTATTTTAATATCTTTTTCGTCCACAAAATATGTAATCTCGAAAGTATATAATTTTATTGTTCGAATTGGTTTACAAAAAGTCCGATATCGTTACCTGCTTCTCGCTCTCATTCTCAAAGAGAGATTTGATCTCCTCCTCCAGTAGCTGTAATCTCTGTTTGGTGTAATCTGAAACCGCAAACCTCTCGCAGAGCTGCTTGGAAATTCCGAGATACTTCATTATCGAGTTGCTGTGAACTGTTAGAGTTAGCTTTCCACCGCACTTTGTGCATTTCCCAACTAAGGGGATGCGCCTGTACTTCGTGTTGCACTGCACACACCTGAACTCCTGGCGTGAGAAAGCTCTGAGGTTTCCAATTATGTCTGGCAGGAAATGCACGTTGATCACTCTCTCCGCCACATCGTTTTCATCCACAGCAGCTATCTTTATTGCAAGCTCCATCTGGTGGTTCACCTTGTCCTGCATTGTTTTCAGGTACTTGTAGGCACTCTCCCTCGGACCCATTGATATGTCCTCGGTGTCGTGGGTGAACATAAGTCCGCAGAACCTCGTTTCGGATTTCAACCTGTCCCCCACCTTCTCTATGTACTCTTCAACATCCTTTGGCTGTGCGTATCTCAACGTTGCCTCGTAGAATTCAAGGGGGTATCTTTCAACTATATCCATGTTGTGCACCTCTTTGTCAACTTCCCTAGGATCGACTATGGCTGTTAGTACGAGCGGGGCATCCATCTGCCCTCCCCTCTTGTCGGGCAGGAACCTTCTGGAGAAGTTCAGCAATCCGTCGAGCAGCAGCATGAAGCAGTCCTCGTCTCCATCACAGTTCCTCCTCTTTGCTGCGTGGAAGTAGGGGTGAGCATAGCCTGCCAGCACGTCTGAGAAGCCAATAATTCTCCCCAACACCCCCGCTGAGGTGTGGGGTGCAAGGCCTATAACGAGGTGCCCCACCAGGTCGTCGATGGTTTCAGCATTGTAGAAGGGTTCCATACCGTAGAACTTTACGAGCAGCTCGTCAATGAACTGGGCAACTCTCAGCAGGTATTTGGCCCCATCTAATGGCAGTATCACATCCTGGGGCTTAAGCTCCACTATCTGGTCTTCACTCTTGAGTTCCATTCCCCTGTAATCTTTCTCATAACCCAGCTCCCTCAGCCTTCCAACGCTAACCCCTATCTCCCTCGGCCTGAAGTGTGTTAGGGGCAAATCTGTAGCGTCAAACCTTGCTGTACCATCTTTGAAGACATACACCTCATGTTTTGCCCTCAGAATTCCCTTTTCCATCCTTTCGGGTATTTTCACCTTTGACGTCATCCCCTGAACTCCCTTTATTGTGCCGGGATCGTATTCACCAAGATTTTCAAGTGCTGCTTCATAAATCTCCCTGATGTTGATCGCTCTCCTTGTGTAAGCCTTAGTCTCTCCACCACACTTAACGCACCTCTCACTGCCGCTCTTGATCCTGCAGGAGGGACAGTAGTAAACCTGCTCGGTAATGCCACCGCACTCGCATCTCAGCCAGAAAGTTTCCTTCCCGCACTCCCTGCAGCGCCTTAATGCAATTTCCACCTCCACCTCGCCCTTAGCTGAGTTGTAGTCCTTGGTGTAGTTTATGGCGTTCTTGATGTCTCTTGTCTTGCCCCCTGCCATCCCAACCGGGAAGAGGATGTGGGGTGGTGGGCTCATCTTCCTCTCCTTGGCCTTTTCAGGCCTGCCCATCCTCGCACCGATTCTCGATGGAGCCTTAGCCCTAACCGTAATCCCGGACACGTTGTTTACAATCTCAAGAGTGTTTTCTCCCCGCACCTCTTTTATCTTCTCCAGCTCCTCGTTTAGGCCGAGGCACCTCGTGAATGCTTTCCAGGTTTCAATGACAATGAAACTGTCTCGAACCTTGTGCTCAAGCAGAATTTTCTCGAGGATATCCTTTACCCGTGAGTCGTAGGGCAGTATCAGAAAGCTCTTTCCGTGCCTTCCCTCCACCCTGCCGTTATCGGAAACAAAGTCCCTGAGATAAACGTACTCATCAACGCTTATGTCGTGCCACAGGTAGGTGTACTCGGGATGGAGAGGGACATTGTACTCATCACACAGCTTTAACGCCTCATCCTCACTTATTTTTCTGTAGTCTCTCACTTGCACCCCTGCCTTTTCAACCTCCTGTATCCACCACTCGTAGGTGTAGGATGCCGGGATAAGAGGGTGGTTGTTCTCCAGAAAGTCTCCGAAGTTTATGAGGATCTCACCAAGATCCAGGATCCGGTCAACTTCACCCTTCAGGGCTTTAGACTCCCCCACACTCCTGATCTTCACAACATCTCCGTTCTTCAGCCTTACTGTCGGCCCATCGATTGTTGAGACCGGCACAACACCCCCAGCCTTTCCGGGCCTCTCAACTTTGAGCTGAGTGCCAACGGCTATGAACTCCAGAAGTGTCATCGTTGCGGGATTTATGCCCACAGTTGCAAATCCAGAATTTCTCGCCCTCCCGTATCTCAATCTGAAACCACCCTTGCGGGAGGGGTGACCAAAAACGGGCCTTCCAGCAACTATATCCGACAGGTACTTGTCTTTTGGCTTGACTTCAACTTTCTCCTCCTCCTTTTCGCTCTCTCCGCCTTTTATCAGAGTGTCAAGCCACTCCCACCCCTCAATGCCAACTTCGCTGACCATCTTCTTCAGTTTGGGGGCTTTCAGGGCTATTCCCTCTGCGATAACGAGGGCCATCCCACCCCTAACTCTGTTCGTCTCAACCCTCGGCAGATTTCTGTATCCAGCAACCTCTGCATCCTCTGTTGGCTCACCATCTATGCAGATCGGACAGTTCGAGACTATCAACCGTATCTCATCATCGCTCGGCAAATACTGCAGGTTGGCAACCTTTTTGTAGAGCGGTATTTCCTCGCAGTATCTGAGTATCTCCTCCTCAGTAGGGGTGTATCTTCCAATACCAAGCTTTCTTCTTACAAAATCTGCAACGAGAACAGATATAACCTGTGCAGTACCCCCGGCACTCCTTATGGGACCTGCATAATAGACCCTCAAAAAGTTCTCACGATCTATCTTAACTCTCGCAATACCCTCAATCGGGGCCGCAACAACTCCCTCGGTCATTATTGCAACTGCAGTCCTTACAGCTCTGTCAACAGCCGTTTCCTTGTCCATTTCCCCAAACTTACCGTCAACAATATCTTCGGCTATTTTAAAACAGATCATCTCTCTGCTTATCCCCCTTTCCTCAAGCTCTATGATCCTCTCTGCAATTCCTGGAATGCCCATGAGCTTCTCTACTCTCTCAGCCATGTTTTTGGCTATCGGGATCTCAACGTGGGGTTCCGGATCGAGTCCCCTGCTCCTCGCCATCTCGGCAATTTCGTAAATCCTCTTTAGCTCTGAAAGCAGAAGCTCATGGTACCTTTCAATCTCCTTAACCCTCCAGAAGTCATCCTCCTGCTCCGAATCGAAGAGGGGGAAGAAGGCATCAAGCGTGAGGTTCATCATTTTTTCTAACTTCGACAAAAGATAAGCTTTCTGGATGGTGAAAAGGATATAATCCGTCCTTTCTATTTCTTTGATTATTGATTCATATCTTTATGTGTGATAAGATTCAGCCGTATTTCTAATTTGGTTTGAATCAAATAGCAAACTTTAAATACCTCATAACATCTTGGTGTGGTAATGGACATAGAGCTAAAGTCGGCAAACCGCTATGAATTTTTCTTCGGCTTTAGCTATACTTTTAGCTTTAGCTTTTAAAGAGGTGATTCTGTGCTGGCTTCTGGTGCGTATGCCCTTATGCTCAAAAAATATAAGAGGTGTTTTATATGGTAGGTAAAAAAAGAAGGATGAGAAGAATTATGAAAAACGGAAGGTCAGTGATTCTGCCAATGGACCACGGGATAACCAAACCCGAGAGAGGTATTGAAAAAATCGACAGCGTGATCGAGTCTGTAGAGGAGTACATCGATGCTGTTGTGTTGCACAAAGGGGTTGTGAAGAACTCCAGAGCCGTGGTGGAGTGCGATGTTGGGCTCATCATCCATCTCAGCGCATCAACGGCATTGAGCCACGATCCAAACGATAAAAGGCTGATTGGCAGTGTGGAGAGGGCCATAGCACTCGGGGCGGATGCTGTAAGCGTTCATGTAAACATCGGAAGCAAAACAGAGGGAGATCAGCTTGAAAGGTTGGGCAGGGTGTCTGAAACGTGTGACTGGTACGGAATACCCCTCTTGGCGATGATGTACCCGAGAGGCAGTGTGGAGGTAAGCACGGAGACAGTAAGGCATGCAGCGAGAATAGGCTATGAAATGGGGGCAGACATAGTTAAGGTTCCGTACACGCCGAGGTTCGACGAGGTTACAGGGATATGCAACGTTCCGGTTGTTATTGCAGGTGGTAGTAAGGGCAGCGAGTACGAGCTGCTCAAAAGGGTGGAGGATGCTGTCAGCAGGGGTGCTGCCGGTGTTGCTGTGGGGCGAAATGTATTTAGCAGCGAGGACCCAGTTAGTATTGCCAAAGCACTTCACATGATAGTGCATGACAGAATGAGTGTCGAGGAAGTGGTGGAGTATGAAGGAAATATGGTTGTACGCTGAGTCGGAGAGCTGGGATGACGTGAAGGAGATGCTGAAGGACGCCATAGAGATAGGGTTTGATGGAGCGGTCGTCAGGAAGGAGTTCGCTGAGAGGGCAAGGAAGCTCGGCAGGATTGAAATTCTGCCAGCTGAAGAGGTGGTGGTTGAGATAAAATCGGCAGACGATCAGCTCAGGGCACTTGAGAGCGGTGAAACAGTTGTGCTGAAGTTCTCTGACTGGAAGGTGATACCGCTCGAAAACATCGTGGCGATGAAGAGAGATGGGAAGGTGATTGCCCACGTTGAAAGCTTGGATGATGCAAAGCTTGTGCTGACGACGCTTGAAAAAGGTGCGGATGGTATAGCTGTCAGCGGAAGCAGGGATGAGCTTAGAAAGTACTACGAGGTTGTGAAGGAGCATGCAGAGAGGCTTGACCTCGTAAGGGGAAGGGTTGTGGAGATAAAACCCCTCGGCGTTGGGGAGAGAGTATGCATAGATACCGTTACCCTCATGACTCCAGGTGAGGGTATGCTTGTTGGGAACAGGGCTGCCTTCATGTTTTTGATTGCGAGCGAGAGTGAGGAAAGCGAGTATGTGGCGTCAAGACCCTTCAGGGTGAATGCGGGGAGCGTGAACGCCTACATAAAGGTTGGAGAGAAGACGAGATACCTCTCGGAACTGAGGTCCGGAGACGAGGTGGAAATAGTAAGGTTCGATGGCAAAGTAAGAAAAAGCTACGTGGGAAGGGTTAAGATAGAGAGGAGACCGCTCATGCTGATAAGGGCAGAGTACAATGGAGAGGAGGGCAGCGTCATCCTTCAAAATGCAGAAACCATAAAGCTCGTCTCCCCCGATGGGAAGCACATCTCAGTCTCGCAGCTCAAAGAGGGTGATGAGGTACTCCTCTGGCTTGGTAAGAAGGCCCGACATTTCGGAGTCGAAGTTGACGAGTTTATTGTCGAGAGATAGTAGGGTAGGGATAGTAATGTTATGAAGCTCGTTGCAACGGTCTCAAACCTGGAGGAAATTGCACTGGCGAGGGAAGCGGACATCATTGAGGTGAGGCTCGACCTTTTTAACTTCGCAGCTGGTGAGGTTAGGAAACTGGTCAGTGGAAGGGAGATAATTGCAACCTTCAGGAGGGCCAGAGATGGTGGAAAGTACAGGGGAGGCGATGATGAAAGACTTGAGATGCTTAAAGAGTTTGCTGACGCCTGTAATGCGGAGTATGTCGATATTGAATGCGATCTGCCAGACGCTGCGTTTGATTTTAACTGCACGGTTATCGAGTCCTACCACAATTTCAGCGAGACTCCTGAGTATGCAAAACTTCGGGAGATGGTTGAGAACGGTAGGGGGGATATAATCAAGATAGCAACCCTGGGCAGATCGAAGAGGGACGTTCTGAAGGTCGTAAAGCTGCTGACGGAATTCGATAATGTGGTGTTCTTTTTGATGGGATCAGATTACTCATACACCCGCATATTCTCAGCTTTCCTTGGATCTCCCCTGATTTACTGCTACGTTGGTGAACCGAAAGCTCCAGGCCAGCTTCACTTGGAGGATGCCAGCAGAATTCTCAAAATGCTGGGGTGATAGCTTGAAGATTCTGATCTACGGTGTTGGCAACATGGGGAGGTTATTCAGGGACCTGTTCTATAACAGTGGGTACTACGTTAGGGGCTACGACATAGATGAGAGGAAGAGGGACGCTGAAAAGCTCTCAGAGTTCGATGTTGTGTTCATCTGCACCCCCATGGATGCTCTGGAAGACAGCATTGAGCACGTGAAGAGGGAGTGCAGAAAAGATGCCCTGCTCATTGACATATCCTCTGTAAAGAGCGTATCAATCCCCCTCTTCGAAAAGTCGGGTTTCGATTTTCTCAGCATACACCCGATGTTTGGAGGAGATAGTGAGTTTGCCCTCTCGAACATCATAGTTGTCCACGAATCCGGAAGGAAAGAGGAGAAGATAATACTGGATGAGTTCAGGAAATGTGGAGCGGTTATAAGCAGGCTTGATGCTGAGGAGCATGACAGAAAGATGGCGGAGATTCAGGGGATATCCCACTTCCTCCTCGTCTCAATGGCCGACTTTCTGAAATACAGCAGCGATGAGCTGAAGTACGCTTCTCCAATATTCACGGTGCTGTACAAGCTGGCAAGCAGGATAATCAACCAGAACTGGGAGATGTACTACAACATCCAGAAGAACGCTGAAGATGTCAGGCAGAGGTATCTGGCGCATGCGGCCAAGCTCCATGAGGAGATGAAGGACAGAGAGAGCTTTAAGAAAATTTTTGAGGAGCTTGGGGAGATATACAGGGACTACGAGTCGAGCACGATAATTCTTGAGGCATACAAGGCGACAAAAAGGGCCGAAAGCCTGGATGAGCTTAGAGGTTTCATAAGGTCCTTGGATTCGCTCATTCTGAGACTCATAGAGAGGAGGGTCGATGCTGCAAGGAAAATTGCAGAGATCAAAGCAGAGAGAAACGAGCCGATTGAAGTCAGAAATGTTGAGGAGGAGAGGATAAGAGATGTTGTCAGCAGGACGAAGCTAAATCCAATACGTGTTAAGGAGATCTTTGAGGGAATAATGAACCTCGCAAAGGAGGAAGAATACAGGATTGCTGGAATTACGAAGACAGTTGCAGTGCTCGGCCCCCAGGGAAGCTTCAGCGACGAGATGGCACTGAAACTCGTTGGGTCGAGGCTGCCCTTGAGGTACTGCTCCACAACAGATGAGATAATAAAGCTCGTTGAGAGTGGTGGCGTGGATTACGGCATAGTGCCGATAGAGAATTCCGTGAACGGTACAGTTTTGCCCGTGCTTGATGCCCTGATGATGCACGACGTTGAGGTGTTTGGAGAGGCTAAGTTGGAGGTCATCCACTGCCTAGTAGCTAAGCGAAAGATCGACCTGAAGGAGATCAAAACCATCTACTCCCACCCCCAGGCAGTGGCGCAGTGCATGGGGTTTATAAACAACTATCTCGCCCATGCGACCATCAGGTACACCTCATCGACAAGTGATGCCGCCAAGATGCTCGACGACTACTCGGCTGCAATAATGTCTGAAAATGCTGCGAGGTACTACAGGCTGCATGTACTAAGAAAAGGGATACAGGATCTGAAGGGCAGAAACATAACAAGGTTCTACCTGATAAGGAGGAGAACCGGCAAAAAAGAGGGCGATATTACATCGCTCTTCTTCGGTGTTGAAGACAGGCCGGGGGCGCTCAAGGACGTGCTGGAGGTATTCTACCGCAAGGGGTTCAACCTGAGAAAGCTGGAATCGAGACCTGCAGGAACTGGACTCGGAGATTACGTCTTTTTTGTTGAGGTTGAAGCACCGCTCAGCGAAGAGGATCTGGAGGAGCTTAGAAGTGTAACAGCGTTTTACAAGCTTGTTGGTGTGTTCAAAGATATGAATAAATTACAACTTTTCAAATAATAATATTTAAATTCGAATTGCGAAAACATCATAATCGTAGTGGTAACAATAGGTAATAAAATATAAATAGGTTCGCAATCAAAGTAATGGTTATAACGAACTTTCGGAGGTCAAAATGAAGCGGTCTAAGTTTGAAATAATTTCTGAGATTCTGTTAAACTGCTCGAACAGTGGAACAAACATAACAAGGATAGTGTACAAGGTGAATCTGAACTTCAGGGTTGCGCAGCAGTACTTGGATTATCTGGTTCAGAACGAATTCGTCGAAATCATCGAGAACGGAAAAAAGAAGAAGTACATGGCAACGAAAAAGGGAAAAGAGTTTGTTAGAAAGTTCAGAGAGATAAACGACTCACTACCGTAATTTTTTCACAAGATTAGAATTTTGAATTCTGATTCTGTGTTCTTAATAATATTTCAAAATTTATAATTAATGTTTGCAAGATACAGTAGCTTATGACCAGACTTGTCGATAGGATACTCATCATGCTTAGCAGCGGAGACTATAGTGTTGAGGAGATTGCGTCAGCTTTGAAAATTGACCGCGAACTCGTTTTGAGTGTAGTCGCCTTTCTTATGGAATTTGATTTCGTCAGGAAGGAGGATTCAAAATTGAGAATAACCGAAAAAGGGTTAAAGTTCTTAAGAATCTGAAGTAAGCACTTTCGGTAAGCAATTTTTGTTAGTATGGTATTGCAGAACTCTCAATTCTTATTTTCAATTCATAATTATATTTCAAAATTCATATTAAATATAACCACTTATACTGAGTTGAGGTGAATGAAAGTGGAAAAGATTTGGTACAGCCTCCTTGTGATGGGGCTGATTGGAATTGGGCTGGGTGCAGGAACCCTGGCTTACTTCAGCGATGTGGAAGCGGCGCCGGGAACCTTTACAGCAGGAAGTCTGGATCTGAAAGTTGATCTGAACAGCACCTACTGGAAGTGGGACGGACAGGTTTACCACCACAACTTCAGCGAGAAGGATTTGGGTGAATGCGACTACTTCTGGCAGCTTGATGATGTGAAACCGGGAGATAGTGGAGAAATGACGGTTAGTTTGCACCTTTACGATAACCCAGGTCATCTGTGGTTTAAGGTGACACCAACGGAAGATGATGACAACGGAATCACAGAGCCCGAGCAGGAAGCAGGAGACAACACCGATGGTGCAGGTAATGGAGAGCTTGATGAGTACATCGATGTTGTAATTTGGGTGGACTACAACTGCGACAATGTGCTGGATGCCTGCCCTGTTTGTGAAGGTTACGGGAACATGGTTGTGTTAGGCGAACCAGTCATCTGGGAAGGCAAGCTTTCGGAAATCAGCGAGAGCACGTTCAACCTCGATGAGTACCTGAAAGATGATCAGCAAAACGGAATAATGGTTAACTGCACGACCTACTGCTTTGGCATATACTGGAGCTGGGATTCAACCGACACCGACAACATGGCCCAGAGTGACAGCTGGGGAGCAACTCTTAGCTTTGCAGTTACGCAGTTGAATGACGACAGCAACCCCTTTGAGTGATCTTTCGATCACACAAATTTTTTAATGGTGAGTGAGAATGAGAAAAGTGCTTCTCAGCGTTCTATCGATCGGATTTCTTGCGGCAGTGATTGCAACCGGGACATTGGCCTACTTCTACGATATAGAAATTAGCGACAACAACCCGATCATGGCCGGAACGATAGACATCTCGGTTGACGGGGAGAACCCATGGACGACAACAGTGGTCGTTACTGACGATGCGAAACCGTGTTTGGACTTCTACCTCACGAAAACAGTGTGTAATAACGGTACAAACCCGACGTACGTATATTTCCGGTTGGATAACATATCAGAATCGAATGGCGTTCAAACCGAACCCGAGCTGGATGCTGATCCATCAGGAGAAGTGAACGACCTCTCAAATGTGACACACTTCGATCTGGCGGTGGATGACACGGTTCTCGTCCCCATGGGAACTGCCACCGTCAGAGAAGTTGAGGGAATATGGTACCAGATTACTGAGGAACCTCTTGAGCCTGGAGAGTGCGTTGACGTTGAGCTGAGTTTCCACATGATGGGCGATGCAGGGAACGAGTATCAGGGTGACGTTATGACCTTCGATATTGTGTTCAAGGCCTTCCAGATCAACGATGAGGGAGCTCCCTATTGAGGTGTGAGAAATGAAAGCTGCAGCAGCATTGGTATTTATTGCGGCAATTGCAATGGCGTCTCTGAGCACTTACGCCTACTTCGTTGACGTTGAAACTGCCGAGAACAACTACTTTGAGTCTGGGTCTCTCGACATTGGGCTGACAGATGGTATGCCATACCACGTCATTCTTGACATATACGACTGGAAGCCCGGAGAGCCTGGTGAAGATGGAAAGCTGAAAATATGGAACTGGGGTAAAAACAGAGGTGATCATCTGGAGATAAACTTCAGCCTGGAGTACTATGAGGATGACAACGGTAATGCCACCGATGGTATGAATGCTGGACCTGAGAGTGACACGGACACGAGTCAGGCACCCATAGTGGGTGTGTCCTACGCAACCGGACACATGGGTGCCAGTGGGATGGCCGCATACTTCAAGATCCACCACCTGCACTTCAAGTGGTACGAGAATAACACGCTTGTACAGGCCGACAAGATAATAGACAACTACCAGCCCACAGCTGTGGGACTGGCTGCACCCTACAACCTCGTCGATGCAAATGGGAATGGGTTTATGGATGTTGAGGATCTTGCAATTATCGGCTTCGACAACATAACTCCTCCAGAAATTGACTATGATGGGTATGATCCTTCTGACCCCACTAATTTAGAGACTTGCTTGGAAATGGCGATGTACATCGACTTCGACAGTTCGGCAGGGAACAAGTACCAGGGAGACATAACCTACATAGACATAGTTTTTAAGCTGGAGCAGATAGCGAGCGAATGAACATGAATTTTTTATTTTTTGTGGTTGAGTAAATGAGATTCTGGATCATATTCCTGATCGTACTTGCAATCACGTTTACAGCTTATCTTGCAGGAGTTAGGGTTATGAACACCTCCGGAACCTCGATGGAGCCCCTCCTTCACACCGGAGACCTGATAGTGATATACGCCAAAGATCCGGCAGAAATAGAAAAAGGAGATGTGGTAACCTACAGGGTGTCAGTGGAGGACAGAACATACTTCATCACGCACAGGGTTGTTGGGATGGATGAGAAGGGTTTCATAACAAAGGGGGACAATCTGGGCCATCCCGACAGCCATGTTGTGATGCCGGAGGATGTTGTTGGGGTGTACATTACAAAACTTCCAAAAGTAGGGCTGCTCAGTGGTTTTGTCAGAACCTTCTGGGGGTATCTGCTGCTAATCCTGATACCCGGAATAGCTCTGCTGGTTATGGAAATGAAAAGCATTGCAGGTGAACTGAGATGAAAAAAGTTCTTGTGTTTTCGTTATTTGTTGGGTTTGTAATACTTACAGCCGGAACTCTTTCTTACTTCTACGACTCTGAGGTGGAGAGGGGAATGCTCATTTCCGGGCACTGGGCATCGGAGATCGTGCCCGAAAGCAGTATAGTGAAAAAGAGAAGTGATCTGATCATATACTTTAAGGGTGAGGAAAATACTGGCTATAAGTTCAACAGTATTTTCCGGATACTTGACGCACCCGGAACTCCTAAAATCTCCGTTAAAAATATCGACTTCATATCGGTGTATGTGAAAAAGGATGTCAACGACTTTGTTGTTGGGATGGAAGTGGCACCAATACCCAACGGAACGTACACCGGGAGTATTGAGATATCCTATCCATCCTATCCTTACAAGAAAGTTGTGGTTCCTGTCACGGTGGTCATAGGGGAGTAACATGAAATTGGAGCAGATTCTTACCTTTGGCTTTGTAGCACTCCTAATGTTCTCAGCTGTAGAGATCGCAAGCGATGACGTCAGAGTTCTTGTCGTTCTCAGCAGCAGCATGGAGCCACTCATGCATCCAGGCGACTTGGTGATTGTGAAGAAGTCACGGGACATAAAGGTCGGAGACGTTGTGGCCTTCAGCGATCCAACCGGGAAGAGGGAACTTCTAATCACCCACAGGATCATAGAACTGGGTGAAGGTGGGATCAAAACAAAGGGTGATGCGGTTGAGGAGCCCGACTTCTTCTCTCTAACTCCAGAGGAGATATACGGTAAACTCGTGTTCGGCATCCCCTACATGGGGTACTTTTTCCATGAGTTCAAAAACAAGAACCTGCTGATGTACCTGGCATTCGTACTCCTTCCCGCTTCTGTGCTAACAGTTTCCGAACTCAGAAATCTCCTGAAAGATGAGCGACTAATCAGAAGGCAGGAAAAGCTAAAAAGGATGTTTTCCAGGAGGGAGAAGGGAGAGACAAATCCTAAACCACTGCTGGTTGCTTTGGTAGCTGCCACTGTGATCTTCTACCTCCTGCTCACACCCAGCCTTAGCGTAGAGCGCATATCCTCTGGGTACAGAGTTACAAACACTGGAATGCTAAGCACGTACATCTTCAAAGAAGGTGCGCCCTACTATGATGTGGTCGAGCCGGGAGAAAGTACAACTGTAGCCGGCAGTTTTGATGCTGTAAACGGGGTACTTCCACTCATCTGGCTGTATTCACTCTACACGGTCGGTGTGCTGTACTTAACCCCAATCCTACTTTCCTCCATTTTGACTATCTTTCTTATTTATTTAAAAAACTTTTATACGAAAAGAACTTATGGTAGAGTGATAGTATGAGTGCAAAAGTAGTTGGTTTGATATGGAAGTACTTCCCGCTGATCCTCGTCGTATCACTGATATCACTCGCAGCATCATCTTATTACCTCTACACATCCTTTAAGCCAGACTACATAGAGAGTGAGAGCAGCATCCACCATTATTCTGCCATCGCCCATTTTGGTGGTAGCGCAAAGGTTGTGGGGGATAACCCAATATGGGATGTTGGTGATGTTGTACAGCTTCCAGTGTACTCCTATGACCTCACACCTGAGTACAGAGGCGAGTTTTACTTCACAACATCGCCTGCGGGAGACATAGACATCACAACCGAAACAAAGGTCGTTTACTACTATGAGGTGAAGGATACCCCAGTTTGGGAAAAGACTGTGCTAACGCTCGTCAACAAGTCTCGGGGAGAGGCAAAGGTAAGCTTCACGGTCAACATGACGGAAATTAAATCGAAAATCAATCAGGCCCAGAATGCCTTTGGAGTTTACGTGGGAAAGTCGGGTGCGGAAATCGTTGAAACTGTTACGTACTCAGGAAATATCAGGGGCAGAGATGTTTCCGAGACGCTAACTTTCAGGATCCCCGTTAAGGTTGAGAGCACGTATTACTCTTATTCAGAATTAAACGAGAGCAGAGATTACTTTGTTAGGATAACGGAGACGATTCCAGTTCAGAAGCCGCTGACCTCAAAGGTAATTCCGGGTACGGTACTTTTGGCTTCGCTTTTCGTGATGGTCCCTTCAGTAGCCATCAGGATGAGGTACAGAAACGCTGAGGATCTTGAGAGAGGAATTGAGAGGTCTGAAAAGAGACATTTGCTTAAGAAGTACCGGAAATGGATTTCTTTTGCCACACTGCCGGAGTTGCCGTACGCCAAAGTTGAACTTGAGTCTCTGGAGGACATTGTAAACGCTGCCAATGACATGATGGAAAGGGTATTCTACGATAGAAAAAAGAAGGTTTACTTTTTCGTACACGACGGTGTTCTGTACTACTCTCGCGAGGAAACGTTCTGATTTCGAAAAATTATTCTTATTTTTAACAAAATTAATTATTATTACATTTTAAAAATTTTTGTTGATCCTTAAATTGCTTATTCTAAATTTTGTTATATTTTTTATTATCACCACAAAATTTATTACACATGAGAATAACCTCTTTCCATGATTAGGATGAGTACAATAATAATAATGTTATTGGTGACCACCATAGCGCTGCCGAACGCTCAGGGGGTGCCAGTGTTAATAAAGGTTCAGCACGGTCACATTGATGAGGTGGCAGAGAGGCTGAAGAACGCTGAGAAGATCTCTCTTTTCGACGTGATCTCTGCTGATCTTAGCTTTGACGAGATAAAGGAGCTTATGAGGAACGAGTACGTCGAGGGGGTTTACTATGACGTCGATGTCAGGGCTGTGGATGACGTAGAGATGCTGTCGATGCCCGACCTCTATTCATCAACCGCAACGACAGCGTCAGGAGATTCTCTGTGGAATCTTCAGAGCATAAACGTCAGTGGAGTGTGGGAGAAGGGGTACACCGGGGAAGGAATACGTGTTGCAGTAATCGACACCGGAGTGAGTCCACACGAGGATTTTGGAGATAGAATAGTCGGTTTCAGAGACTTTATCAACAATAAAACTCAGGCTTACGATGATAACGGACACGGTACCCATGTTGCGGGTATCGTGGCTGGGGCTAAAACCGGTGTGGCACCACATGCGGAAATTCTCGCTGTGAAGGTTCTCGATCAGAGAGGAAGTGGCAGGCTTTCCACGGTCCTGAAGGGGATTGAATGGGCGTACGAGAATGGAGCGGACATCATCAGCATGAGCCTGGGGGCACTTCCAGGAATTGGTGGTAACTTTGGGGAGATCATCGCACCTGGCAGAACGTACAGCATAACCCTGCCGGTTTACTCCGACCTTGGGGAGAGCTACAGCGGTATGGATAACTTTCTGCCAACATTCATAAAAATGAGGGTAAATCCAGATACGGTAAACTACGTTTGGGCTGCACCGCCCTATGGTGGTAAGCGCACACTTGAGAGAGAGGTTAACACGAGCTTTACGCTTGCCTTCAACATCACGGGCTATGCTAACGGTTACTTTTCAGTCAAGGTTAAGAACGGTGACACAATCGAGCTTCTGAACCTGACGTCTGTAAAGTACAATTCCTGGGAAGGAATAAAGCTCAGATCGAATGCATCGGGTGTCCTCATTTTCGAATCCTACGGCGACAACTACATCTGGCTCGATGACATAGACATCGCAGAGACCGGATTCCACGATGATGTGGAGAACGGGAACGCTGGATGGACAGCAGATGGCTGGTACATAGTCATGCACACACTTTCCAAGAGCATACCAGAGGGTTTTAGGTTTCACCTCGTAACACCCTCCGGCAGCGAGGTTGTTCCGGAGTGCGAGGTTACGGAGTACTTCTACGACTGCAGGTACTCTTCCGATCAACCACTTGAGGCTGGTAACTGGACGCTTGAGCTGATAAACAACGGTTCAAGAAAAGTTGAGATTGACGTTCTGTCGTACGTGGTCTATCCTTCCGACGGGTCCGATGTGCTGAGTCAGGCTGTCAACGATATCGTCAGGCGAGGAGTTACTGTGGTCGTTGCAGCGGGCAATGCTGGGGAGCTTGGGGAAAAGAGCATAGCCTCTCCAGGGTCAGCAGAGAGTGCGATAACCGTCGGGGCTGTTGACAGATATGGGAAAGTGGCATACTTCAGCAGCAGGGGTCCTGTTGGTTTCAATCCCGGCTACATCAAGCCGGACGTTGTGGCACCAGGAGTGTCGGTGGTCTCAACGTGGAAGGATGGTGGCTATGCATCGCTTTCCGGTACATCTATGGCCACACCGCACGTCACAGGCATTGCTGCACTTCTGCTGCAGCTTGACAGTGAGCTGAGTCCACTTGACATTAAGAGGATCATCGAAACCTCAGCAAACGATCTCGGCGAGAGCGGAAAGGATGTGGACTCGGGAAGCGGTTCTGTTGATGCTTACAGGGCTATGGTCGCAGCACTCAATGGAGAGGTGAGGAAGAATCAACCACCAGTGGTAAAGTTCTCGGTTCAGCCAGAAAAACCAGTTGCAGGAGAAACTGTGATCTTCAAATCCGAGTCCTACGATCCTGACGGAAAGGTGGAGTGGGTAAAGTGGGAGTTTGGGGATGGCAGCAGCTTGGTTGCCCCTGTGGTGACGCACACTTACAGCGAGAGTGGGAACTACACCCTCACCGTTACAGTATGCGACGATGCCGGACTGAAAAACACGACTTCAGCGGTGATACACGTATATGAGCCTGCAGTGGTGGTTGAAGGTTTTGTTGCCAACTCCATCGGCAGGCCGGTTCATGCAGTGGTGACTGCAGGGCAGGTAGAGGCAGTGACGGACGACAGAGGGTACTACACTCTTGAAGTCCCAAGGGGTACGGAGGTTCTGATTACAGCTGAGGGCTACAGTCAGTACAGCTTCAGGGTGAATGTGAGCGGGATGCACAACATCACCCTTCGGGATGTAACTCCACCCATCCTGATTGTTGGGGATGTGCCGAGGTACATCAATACAACTTCCCTGAACCTGAGCGTAACGGCCTTAGACAATGAGACGGGTGTTGTCTCTCTCAGGTATTTTGTTGACGGGAGAGAGATGGAAACAGGGGATCTGGTGCTGAGTGAGGGTGAGCACATAATAAAAATTGTAGCTACAGATTACGACGGAAATGAGGCGAGCAGGGAGCTGGAAGTAACGGTTGACACCCTTCCACCTGAGCTTAGAGTTGTAGAAAGCGGATGGTCAAACGGCAGGTTTGTGGTGGTGCTCTCATCATCCGAGAACGTTACATTGTCTGCCAACTGCAACTTTCAGGTTACTAAAGGCAGGTACCTCAACGTTTCCTTGGATGCGCTGGGCTGCGAGACTGCTGTAATAGTGGCCCGTGATAATGCGGGGAACATTGCAAAGGTGGAAATTGAGATCCCACCGCCTGATGAGATCGAACTCTACACTCCGAGTGGTATCACCAACAAGTCCATCTTCAGTTTCAGACTTCCCACTAAGCTGGAATTCACAGTTTACGTGGATGGGAATGCAGCTTACAGCAGCGTAGGGGAGGGAGATGTAACAGTAAAACTCAACCTCAAAGACGGAGAGCACATCTGGTGGGTTGAAGCTGCAGGACTTTCGAGCAGCAGAGTGTCCTTCGTTCTTGACACCTCTCCCCCCTCTGCCGTTCATGTGGATGTCAGTGGAGGTAAAATCACACTGAAAGCCTCGGAAGAGCTTGCAAGAGCTGTTGTGGATGACGGAAGGATGGTGAGAGAAATGGAGGGCAGCGGTGAGGTGTGGACATGTACACTCAATGTCCAGAGCTTCACAATAACCATGGTGGACCTTGCTGGCAACATTGGAACCTATACCTATACTCACACTTATACCGAACCCGCCTTTGATTTCATCTGCCCGACCCAGATCGAGGCTGGAAGTGTGGCAAAGTTCAGGCCGGTCGTTGATGAGAATGCAGACGTGAAGTTCATATACTGGACCTTCGGAGACGGCAGGTGGTGGCTGGGCTTTAACGCTGATCACACCTACAGATCTCCAGGGGTTTACACGGTCACGATGTACGTCTTTAACAACACCTACAAGCTGGTAGCAACGGTTAAAAAAGAAATTACTGTGAACTGAGATTATTTAGAATCTCTTCTATTTTTGTTGGCTCTCCTTCAGCAACCTCTATGCTCGCCCTGAACCTCTTGAACCCGTCCATTGAGGTGAGATAGCTTGCATAGATCCCGTTTGGAATGATCCCTCCATTTTCCGGTGCGTTTTCTGAGAGCATTACCTTCAGCTTGACAATTCTTCCGTTGGCCTCAACCTCAACCACGTCTCCCTCCTTAACGCCGCTTTTCTTGGCAAATTCGGGGTGCAGAAAGATCACTGGCTCAGCCCCGCTCTTTGTCTCATCCATCACGAGTGCATGCCTCGCAACCACGATCTCCGCCTCAACCTTCAGGAACTTGGAAAACCGCATCATCACAATCCCTCCGCAATCTTGCTCAGAATGTACAGATCGTTGATCTCCCTCTCCTCCATGGCCTCAAGCTTAACCCTCACTCCATCACTCCTGACCATCGTTCCGCTCATTTCAATTCCTGAGATTGCAGATGGAATGACTACATCTGCAACCCTTGCCGTGAAGCTCATTCTTGGGTCGATGACAATGGTCCTCATCTTTCTGAGCTTCGATGATATCTCGTAGGGCAGTGAAGCTACCGGATCCGTGCCGATTATCAGCGCTGTGTCAATCTTCTCATCCTTAACAAGCTCGGTGAAGGCAAAGGACGGATCGCTCTTCCCTTCTGCAAAGCTGTACCTGTTAACGTGTCCAGTTTTCTCAAAGAGCGTTTCGTTAAAGCCCCTCATGTTGCCGTGAAAGCCGGCAGGGATGAAGTAGAGGGGTGCAACCTCGTTTACCTTTTTGACCATCTCCACGAACTTTGAGATGTCCTTGATTCCGTATTTCAACCCTAAGCCACCAAACACCACGTTAAGGTCTGCCTTCTTCATCTCGTTCAGGATTACACCAACGTCAGCGGCGTACTTTGCAGCTTTTCCCTCAGCAACCTTCATGAAGGAGTCGACGAGCTCCATGTCGTCCTCAACTTTTATGAAGCGGGCGTTCTTCTTCGCCAGCACAGAGGTCTCACTTTTCCTGATGTCAACAACAACGAGAAACCTGTCCTCATCGTAGCCCCTCGGTCTCTTTGCCCCTCTTGGATAGTAGGTGTATCTCGACATGTGCCTGGACAGGCTGTGGTAGGGATTGGTGCCCCAGTAGATCAGGACGTAGCCTTTATCTCTCACATCATCCAGCGTTATCGTTGGCACCTCTTCCTTCAGCACGGCCTCGACAAGCTCTCCAAGGCAGAAGGAGGAGTTGTCATCAACGAAGGCGTTGAGCTTCTCCGCAAGATCTATGCCAAGCTTCTGAGCTTCCACGGTTGTGGTGTCCATTCCGTAAACCACTGTGCTCTTTGACTCCTTCAGCATTTCAATGGCCGCCTCGATTGCAGAGTCCACGTCCGTCTCACTTCCATTCACCATAGCCCTGGCTCTGTTCTCGCTGTACTTCGTGAAGATCTCCACTCCCCTTCTACACGCATGAAACACCTTCCCGTCAACAATGTCTATATCATCACAAAGACAGGAACAACCTGGGCAAACGAAACTCATCTTCATCCCTCCAGAAATCTTATAGCATCGCTTGGGCAATTCTCCCTGCACACAACACACAGCACCCTGTTCTTCCCATATCTCCTGCAGGCCTGCATGTTGATCACTTTCACAACACCGTTCTCAACTCTCAGAATTGGATCCTCGATCGTTATACCCCTACCTACAGCCGCCCCGTGTGGATCTTTCTCGACATGCACGGGACATACAACCACACAGTTCCCGCAGCCAACGCAGAGACTCTCGTCCACAATTAAACCTGTCTCAGTAGCCTCCTCAAGAGGTTTGAGCATTTCCTCAAGCTTCTTTCTCTGCCTCTCGTACTTCTTATCCTCGTATAAAGGTTTGCAGTCCTCAAGTTTTTTCTCACGGTTTAGGAGTTTAAAAGCGAAGCTCATGCAGGTCTGTTCTCCGCATTTCTTGCAGTTTGTTTTGGGCAAAAGCTTGTAAATTTCCATTGGTGTTAGTGCCATGATTTTAAGGTGACCTTAAAACAATTAATTTTTTTGCTGTTTTTATCAATCTTGCCCAAATCCTACCCAAAACTCAGCAGTGTGAGGAGGAGGGAAGCCGTGCCGAAGGGAATGAAAATAAGGTTTGGCGTGACGTTCAGTTTCTCCCCGTCCCACCCTGCGTTTACGATGTGGGTGTAAACGATCGTGTAGATCGCAATCAGCGATGAAAACAGTCTGATCTCAAATTTCTTAGAAAGCACAAATACGTAGCACCACAGCACCACAGTTATCGCTGCAAGAACGTAAAGAAACTTCAGCACCCTCTCTGGCCCAAAGAACACCGGCGTGTTTCTTATTCCCGCCCTTCTGTCGAACTCGTAGTCTGATACTGCAGTGGGGATGTAGAAGGTCGCTGCGAGGAAGAAGGCTGCAACGTACATGGTAGGCAGAACTTCCCCACCGCCAGCACAAATTCCAGCATGAAAGGCCAGAACTCCTGCGAGTGCGTTGCATACAACATCCATAACCGGCCAAGCCTTGAACCTGGGAGGAGCAGAATAAATGTAACCTACAAAGTTTGCAGCAAGCATTGTTATGAGAAATTCCACACCCACAAATGCTGCGGTTGAGAAGGATACGCAAAGAAATACAGCAGATAAGAGCTTCGCTTCTCTCTCCGAAACTTCTCCAGTTGCGATGGGCTGCAGTGATAGGTTCAGATCTTTAACCCTGCCATCGTGGAGCTTGTCAACATCTCGATCATGGAGGGCGTTTACCGTGAAGCTGAAGGCCATCCAGGAGGAGAATGAAATGTAGGACAGTATCACCCGATTCAAGCTCGGGATACCAGATGATCCGAGAAAGAATCCGGCAGCAAAGGGGGGAAGAAAGCAGATCCATGCAACTGGCCTGACTAAGCGCAGGTATCTGTGCATGATTTAACTTTGCAAAATTTGACTTTAAATGTTGCTAAATGTTAACAATAATACTCATTATGGTTCCAGAAGGTCCAAGTACGCCCTGACGTTTCGGTCGGTGAGAGAGTAGTTCGTCTCCTTGTACTCCCTCACTTTCTGCAGATCAACATCCGCAACTACGGCCTCTTCGCTGTACTCACCACCACTTCTTGCAAGGATACCATCAAAGGTGGCTATCAAGCTCCTGCCAACCGCATCCTTGCCTGTGAAGGTTTTGCCAAAACCACCGGCCTTTACGATCGCATAGGCATTGTCAAAGGCCCTGGTGAAGTACAGGCAGTGTCTGTACTCTGTTCCGGGCAGATCTGGCTTTTTGAAAGACACGACCGGGTTCAGGACAACTTCGGCCCCCTTCAATCCCGCAACCCTGCACAGCTCCGGGTAGAGTATATCTGCACAGACGAGGACGCTGAGCTTAACCCCTCTGACATCAAAGACCCCAAGCTTCTCCCCGCATTTGATGCCAAGCTCCCTCTCCACCTTGGTTGGGTGCACCTTGTCCTGCCAGCCCACAAGCTCACCGGAATCGTAGATGAAGGAGCGGTTGTAATAGCCATCCTCCCCCTTCACAACGGCATTTCCGGAGACAGCAGCGTCATACTCACTGCTAACCTTTCTGAGAAAATTCAGGGTTTTGTCAAGAACTTCCAAAGAGAGACGTGAGTAGGAAAAGTACTCGGGGAAAAGCAGGATCTCGCATCCTTTTTCCGCAGCGATCTTCGCAACTTTCAGGGCACTGCTCAAATCTCCGATTCTACACTGCAGAGCTGCGGCTTTAACCATCATAAACCCTCCTGACACCGCAAGGATCAATTCTTGCCCTGAATGGCTCACCGAACTCCTTCAGGGCTTCGAAGGCATTGAAGGCAAAAACGCTCCTTCCAAGCATAACCATCGCTGCCATCCCACCTGAACTCTCAACAGCTTCAATGATGTCCGCAACATGCTCGATCAGTCCTGTTTCAGTGGCAAATGCATTAGAGCAGCGGAATAAATTCTCGAGGGTTGGTTTCCTCATGAACTCCTTCATCCACCTTTTACCAGCCTCACCTATCTTTTTTCTGACAATGTCGTTTGCGATTATGTCCTTGGTTGATAGCTCCCCGAGTATGAGAAAATCAAGCTCCTCATTCCAGCAGAGCTTCTCCACCTCTGCCCTTGAGGGGCAGGCTGCATTCTTCCTTACTACTACTCCCCCAAAGGTTTGTGTAACAACATCCCCCAAGCCGGTGAGGTTCACAACCTCAGCCTCGTGAGCCAGATCGGCAGCACGAATATAGGGCAGGGCAAGGCTTGCTGCCGACAAGGCTACAGCTCCACTCATGCCAAAACCGCAGCCGAAAGGCAGATCAACCTCAATTTCAACGCCATGCAGTTTCGATTTCTCAAGCACGTAATTTAGAGTAGGAAAGCTCTTCTCAACTCCATTTATTTTTGTGATGTCGCTTTCAATAGCTTTTGACCCAAGATCAATGGTGAACCCAACTCCCATACTGCCGGAGTTCTGTGGTGTGTCCCCTATGCTGGGAGAAAAAATGCAGGTTATGCTGGCTGGGGCGAAAATCATAGGCAATCTTCGATGTACGCACTGACTATCCTCTCTGCAACCTCAAGCTTATAGCCCTCAACCCACTCCTCACGCTTTGGCGTGAGTATCAGCACTCTTGTGTCCTCAGTACCCATCCCCCTCTCCATCACATCGTTTGCCACAACCATCGTGAGTTTATCGCACTCCATCTTCTCGCAAGCAATTTTTCTAAGCTCCTCATCTGTAACACCGGTTTCAGCTTTAAAGCCGATTATGTCTCCATCGTAGATCTTACGAACTTCCTTTATGATCTTCGGTGCCTCTCTGAGCTTGAGGTTAAGTGTTGGAGCGGTCTTTATCTTCTTTGCCTCCATGTCCACCACAAAATCTGAGGCGGCAGCAGCAGAAACGAACAGATCGCACCCCTTTCCGATTTCATACACGACAGCTTTCATCATGTCCTCCACAGACCACACCCTGACCTCCCTGAACATTGGTAGTCTGATTCCAGAGGGCTTTGAGGTTATCAGCGTTACATCCGCCCCCCTTCTCCACATCTCCAATGCTATTTCCAGCCCCATTCTTCCGGAACTTTTGTTGCTTATGAACCTGATTGGATCAAGCTGCTCGTAGGTTGGGCCGGAAGTAACTATCACTTTCTTGCCCCTCATCTCCTTGGGGTAGAGTTCTCTCTCCACGTGCAGGCAGATTGTACTGATGTCAGGGAACTTTGCCTTTCCCTCCTCGATTTTTGGCTGGACGAACTCAACACCCATGTTGACGAGCTTCTGAATGTTTTCCAGCACGGCCTTGTTCTTCATCATGGCCTCGTGCATTGCCGGGACAACAATAATTGGTCTCCCAGATCCAAGAGCTGTTGTGGCAAAGGTCGTTACTGGGGTGTCGTCAATGCCGAGGGCCATCTTTGAAATCGTATTGGCCGTTGCGGGGGCTATCAGGTAGAGGTCAGCATCCCCATCCACCCCAAGAAGGTCGACGTGCTCTATGGCACCGGTTATCTCCGTCACCACTTTTCTGCCCGTGGCAAACTCAAGAGCGTAGGGGTGGATGATCTTTCTTGCAGCCCTGCTCATCACTGCAGTCACATCTGCACCTCTCCTGACAAGCTCTCTGGCAAGCTTAACACATTCAACAGCAGCTATGCTACCCGTTACACCGAGAACGATCTTTTTGCCTTCAAGCTTTCTGCTTCTCTTCCCCTTTATCCTCTCCAAATGCACGCTTAACACCCCTCATGAAGACTTCAACCTCTCCACTCTCCAGTGCCCTTCTGTACCTCGGCTTTTTCAAAATGCTCTCTATTTTTGAAATCTTCTCTTCAAGTTCTGCCAGCTTACTGCTGTCCAAGGGCAATACAACCTCTTCCTCCTCTTCAACTTCAATCTCAGCTTCCTCAATAAAGAACTTGAAGGGTTCCTCCACTTTTCTTTTATCAACAATTCTCTCAACTGCCTCCTCCCATGCCTCCCTCCACGGTGCGTCTGTGGCAACCTCCTTTGTGAAGTAGCTGTACCTGTTTACCCTTATCAGGTCGTATGGGCAGGCGTTCTCGCATGCCCCGCAGTATATGCAGAATTTCTCGTTGAAGTGCACTCTACCCTTGTCTTTGGACACATACCATACCTTGTTGTGCTTGCAGATGATGATGCAGGCAGCACAGCCAACGGGATCACATCTCGCCATTCTCGCCTCAAAGAGTTCAAGCTTCCCTTCCATGGGCTTTATAGTTTTGGCCGCATCGTAGGGGCAGACCTCTTCGCAGTACCCACAGTGAGAGCACAGATCTTGATCGATTGAGATCTCAGCTATTTTTTCAGGTAGCTGGAAGGATATCCTCTTCCCTTCAACCTTTATTGCCTCCTCAGGACATATCTCCTCACACAGCTTGCAGTAGTCACACGCACTCTCGTCAATCAGAATGTCTGAATAGGGCATCACGTCTTCAGGCCCTGGCTCCTTCTCAACCATCTTGAAAACTTCACAGAATTCGGCACATATGCCGCAAAGGTTGCACTTATCTCTGTCAATCTCAACCTTACCCTCTATACCTTCATTTTTCTCCTCAATATCCTGACGGGTTATGAAAACCTCCCTCGTTATCGCATTCGTTGGACAGGCCTTATAACAGAGAGTGCACTCCCTGCACGTGTCGTATTTATAGGTGTACATCACGGGTGAGAGCGTTAATGTGGACTTGTCAACCTTCTCTCCATTTATGTAAAAATCAAAGGCGTTGAAAGGACATAAAGAGTAGCAGATACCACAGTAAGCACATTTCAGGTGATCCAGTATTATAGGGGGCATGTCTAACCCGACGGCAATGTCATGCACGGGTCCAAGCTCTATTGCAGCAACTGGGCAAGCGTAAACACATATGCCGCAACCATTGCACCTCTTGTAGTCGTAAAAGATCTCTCTCACTTCTTTTTCTGCCCTCTGGATGTACTTGAAATTCCCATCTTCCAGCATTTCCAGATCCCGCTCTACTTCCATCGCTCTACCTCCATCGCCCCAACTTTAGCTGAGTCCGACTTTATAACTTTTAACTCTTGCCCTATAGCGTTGCCAAAAACTAACTTCACATTTTCCATACGCCTTGGATTACTATAAAGGCTGGGTGGGCTATCCAAGAATAAAATGAACACTTCTTTCGATTATCATCGATAGCAGAGCTGTAACTATTCCAAATACCGCCATTTTGGCGAAAGACAGTATTAAGTTCTCCTTTGAGAGCTTTCCGATGTACAGTCCTATTATCCCGAGACTTACTGTTGTTATCAGGGCTGACGAGAGCGGAGCGAGGTGAGTCCAATCTTTGAAAACCAGTGCAAGGATGAAGGGGATTATGACTGTAATACTTCCGAAGATCGTTGAAATGCCATCCAGAATGCTCTTTTTTAGAACTTCTCTCTTGACATGTCTGTATATTTCCGTCTCTTTTAGATCTTTCAGCATTGCTCTCTCTATTTTCATTAGATGCATTTCTTCCTCTATCCTTTCGGCTGTAAAAGCGCCGAAGATATTTGAAAGACCGTTTGCAACTCCTCCTCCAACTCCTGCAGCTATTATCACAGATATTTCTGCTCCGGACGCTCCTATTACAACTCCGAGGGTTGAAAGTGAGCCATCGATAAAACCCCTCACGAGTTGCCTTTCCACGGTTGAATCCCCTATAAATTGCGGGTTTCCAAGTTTTTAATATTTTTCAGATTGTGCTGCGGGCACGGGTTCAAAGGTATCTCTTGCAAAGGATGTTGGTATATGATGGAGTGTTGCCATTTCCTGTTGTAACTCTGAAAAATACTCCAACCTCGCTGCAAATCTGCTCTAGCTCGAAGCTGAAGGTTGCAGAGAATATTATCTTAATCACGTTACCATCAATGACAAGCTGAGGAGTGTTAGCCCGCACTCTTGTTATTTCTGCCCCCAAGCATTTGAGCTTCTTATTGCAACCCTGAAGGAGTTACCCCAATCTGCCGCATGAGGTGTTGCTCTATGTGCCCCCCAAGTATCTTGCCGTTCCATTTTCATCATTTTTTTATTCTCTTCTTTCTCCTAAAATGGGGGCTTAACGTAAACTCTCTTACCATTAGCCCTGCGATAATGACCTCTTACTGGGATTACATCTCCAATATAAACCGAAACAAATTTTACATCCTTAAATTCAGTATCCTTTCTTTCCACCCATGGGATATCCTTGAATTCCTCCTCTATTTTTCTTATTTCGTCCTCGCTGTAGCGTGGTAATTTCATCATTATCCCTTCCCCTCTTTCTATAAAGCCTTTTCTCAGACTTTGTTGCATCTCTCGCTGAGATTACATAGTAGTATTACACCAAAATCCGCCCCCAAGCAGAACCTGTGATCATTAGTTGTTTTCTATGTATTTTTATGTAAGCCCATCATCATTAACTGCCTCTTCAACCTCTTTTTTGCTGACTCCATGTTTAGCGATATGATTTAGATTCTACTCGTCCCAGATCAAAGAATATCTCTTAACCATAATGCTTCGTCCTCCTGATGACTTCGTGAGCCTTTATTATTTTTAACTCGTTGGTTTCATAATCATATTTGAGGCAATCATGCTTGTGGAGTTCGGGAGTAATTCTTGCTATGTTTTTCACGTTCCTGGGGGATCATGAATTTGAACAGAGACGTAAGCTTACATCGACTCCACAAGAGCTTAGGGAATCCGAATTCTCTGCCCTCCTCGAAAACCTCCGCATCGGCTTCAGCATCTATGAAAGAACTGTTTCCGTTGCGTTTGTTCTCCTGCATCAAGAACTTCCTCAATGCTTCCCTTACAATCTCTGATTCCGTTTTGTAGTAGCCGTACTCAACGAGTTCTCTGAGCTTATCCTTGATAGTATCCCCAACCTCTACAACAATTCTTGCCATATTTGTGCTTAAATTGTAACAAATATTTAAAGTTTACTGTTTTTGTTACAATACTGAGAGAAATTGTTAAATAATTGGTAAAATATTGTAACATAGATGGGGAGAAAAGCTGTGAAGGTCAAAAGTCAAGATGGATTTATTAGGGTAACAATACCCGATGAGCTTGCAAGAAAAATCGATGAATTCGTAGAAAAGAGCGGAGGGCTATATACCTCACGTGCGGAGGTCGTTAGAGCAGCCTTAAGGCTTTTTTTTGAAAAAGTTGAGAAATCAGAACTAACCCCTGAAGAGGAAGAATTCATCAAAAAAGCCAAAGAAGGTAAAATCAATCCAGATTTTGAAATCGAAACCAATGAAGTCAAGTTTTAGGGGAGGAATCCCAGATGCTGGCATCCGTGGAGATTGGAGATAGAAAGTTCTGGCTTGAGTACATGATCAAGGTCAAGAAAAAGCGGAAGGTTTTCAGCAAGGATAACGTTAAGCTCATTCTGGAAAAGGAAGAAGTTGAAGATGTTGAATTCTGGGGAGTTTATGAATATGGGGAGGTTGCAAAGGCAGCTTTAAAGTTGATTGAAGAGCTTTTCATTAAAGAGAATAAGAGCAGGGACGAGGTATTGGAATACATTCAGAAATATTACGGCATGAAAAAGCCCGATGCAAAAGAGCTGTTAGATTATGCTGAATGGGTTTTGTTTAATGGGTGAGGGAAGGTGGTGATCGACATTGTTTGATTCTTTAGAGGAAAAAATCAAATCATTAAGAACGGTGTTGTGTATTCTTATTTTAGTTGCGATTTTTATTACTATTATAGGAGGAGGCTGGATCATATCTGCAGGTAAGGCCGATTTACCGAATTTTGTTGCTAATATGTCTAGTGTAGTAGTTACTATTTTAATGATCGCTGTAATCCGTTTACAAGCTGAAATCTCTAAAATTCAGGCAGAAATTTCACGTAAACAAGCTGAAATTATTAGAACTCGAAAAGAAACCTATGCTTGCTTTTAGTAAAATACTTGAAGGGTTGTCCGTAGGTCACCGAATAGCTCTACCGGAAATTGTTATAACCAATATAACAAAGTACCCAGTATTGATCGAGAAAGTCGAGTTTGTAAGTCAAGTAGAAAGACCTGATTTGGAGGATCTCGAAAAGAGAATATTAGAAAAGTTAGAAAGAACTGTATTGCAACCATCTCAGCAGAAAAAACTAAAAATGATGGTTGGGGGGAATAATTAAACTTGAGGTTTCTAATTTCTACTTCAGAAACATAAAAGCAACATACATTTACAACATTACGGAAGATAGATTGGAATTGGTTGAAGAACAAGGAGGGTAAAAATATGGATAACAATTTCGAACTTAAAAAAGAACTTGAAGAAATCAAAGAAAAACTTAATGAAATACACGAGCAGGCAAAATTATCTGATAAAAATTCAGATGCCTGGAATTTAATAAATCTCGGTTTTTGGTGTTTGACTATTTCAGTAGCACTTTATGCTGTTTATTTCACCTATAGCTCTCTATCTGTTCTCTTAGCGTCTTTCGTATATGTATTTGCAGGAATTGGCTTTATGTGTTATGGATTCAAAAAGAAAAAAGAACTTCAAAAATAATTATTCTCCCTTTTCATCACGAAACGTTTAAGTTTACCCGCACGTTATGTTCCACATGGAACACTCTGGAACATACTCTGAATCAACCTTAAGAAATTCAAAAACAGCAAAAAAGAGGCAGAGAAGGGTTGATTTGCATATCAGAATTTCACAAGAGAATTATATATTTCTAAAAGAAAAATTACAGAAATCGATTTTCAGAGACTGTAAATAAACTGCTGGACTTTTGAGGACTGGAGAACCTATAGAAGTTCAGATTTTAAAAATAGGAGATTCTAATGGGCTCGCCCGGATTCGAACCGGGGACCTCCTGCGTGTGAGGCAGGCGTCA
>CBEUCM010000012.1:0-37738 GCA_965541645.1 uncultured Archaeoglobaceae archaeon
TGTGAGAGAGCTGAATGAGGAGCTGGAGAGGCGGAGGAGGGTGCTGGAGTTCATGCTTGAAAGGAACATAAGGGACTTCAAGAGTGTCAGCAACATAATCCACACCTACCAGACCAAGCCGGATAAAGTTCTCGAAGCAATCTCCAAGGAGGGGTAGCATGTTTAAGGAGTCGAACTATCTCACTTATCTTGGTTACAAGCTCTTTGGTGAGGAGATAAAGAAGAGGGAGGAGAAGTACTACGATCTTGAGAGGCTTCTCAAAAAGGCCATGATCTCCATGCCACCTGAGATGTACATAGCAACAGCCAGAATGGTTTCCCTGGTCTTCGGCCTCATTGGTGCAATTCTTGGTCTTTTCATTGCCTTCATACTGGTCAGGTTTATAGGAATACCTCCCATTTTCCCAATAAAGCTACCTGAACCGATAATGTCCTACTGGCTAATATACCGACCCTTCGTTTATGCAGGACTGCTGGCCATAGGCATAACGGTCGTTCTCTACTACATCGGCAACCTGATCTTCACGGTGTATCCATCTGTTGTTATAAGCGACAGGAAGAGCAAGATGGACAGGGTTCTGCCACATGCCATAACCTTCATGTACTCCCTTAGCAAGGGAGGCATGAGCCTTGTGCAGATCCTGAAATCCCTCGCAGACAACTATGAAGTGTATGGAGAGGTTTCGAAGGAAGCTTCAAGAATCCTCTGGGAGGTTGAGGGGCTGGGAAAGGATCTTAGAACCGCTCTGTCTGAAGCAGTTGATAACTCACCATCGGACAACTTCAAAGACTTCCTGCACGGGCTTATAACAATCATTGACAGTGGTGGAGACGTAACCAGGTACTTCGAGGAGAGGGCTGAGTTCTACTTCGAGAGGGCGAGACAGGATCAGAAGAGCTTTCTTGAGTTCTTAGGGCTGATGGCAGAAACCTACGTCACAGCCTTCGTTGCTGGTCCGCTATTCCTGATAATAATCCAGACGGTCATGTCTGTGATTGGGCAGAGTAACGACATTGCGACCTTCGCCATAATATACTTCGTCATACCCATTGGCTCCTTCATGTTCGCCATGCTCATCAAACTGCTTACACCTGGAGAGGAGGGCAAACCACCCGAGCTGAGGGAGAGATATGTCTATGTTAGAAGATCGTCCGAAATGGAGGAGAAGGAGCTGAAGGACATAAGGAAAAAGGTGAAAAGATACAGAACAATGAAAAAGCTCAAAAATCCGTTCAAGCTTATCAGGGACAACCCCTACTACACCTTCGTCTTCTCCATCCCTGCCGCTGTAATAATTATAGTCTACGGTATGCTCGTCAACCCCTACATTCCCGGAATGGACATCAAAAACTGGTTTTTCTCAGTGGATGACTACATCTTCATCGCTCTGATGGTCGTGCTTGCTCCCTTCGCCTTTTTCTTCGAGTGGGGCAGGAGGGGTATCAAAACCTACATGCGCCTGACTCCCATCTTCCTGAGCAAGCTTGCCTCTGCAAATGAGAGTGGGATGCCGATATACAGAGCCATATCGATGATCGCAAAGACTGACACGAGCCCGCTCAAGAGGGAGATTGAGAAGATCAAGTCCGACCTTGACTGGGGAATAAGCCTCACCGATGCCCTCGTCAGGTTTGCCAACAGACTGAAGATCTTCGAAATTTCGAGGACCATGACCCTGCTCAATGAGGCTCTGAAGTCCACCGGAAACGTTACAGAAGTGCTCATGATCTCCGCAAAGGATGCGACGAGTGCAGAACTGCTGAGGAGAGAGAGGGCGACCAGCATGTTCACGTACGTGATTATAGTTTACATCGCCTTCTTCGTGTTCATAGGCATAGTCTATATAATCTCCTCGACCTTCCTGTCAACCCTCGCAGAGAGTGCTGCAAAGGTTCAGGCCACTGGGCAAAGCTTTGAAATGCTGCAGAGCATTGACGTCAACCTCTACAGGAACGTTTTCATGCATGC
This sequence comes from uncultured Archaeoglobaceae archaeon, assembly GCA_965541645.1. Classification (GTDB taxonomy): domain Archaea; phylum Halobacteriota; class Archaeoglobi; order Archaeoglobales; family Archaeoglobaceae; genus Archaeoglobus. Next base: position 1,970 of record CBEUCM010000012.1, read on the forward strand.
GGCAGTATTTGAGGGACTGTTTGCAGGGATGGTTGCCGGTGTTATGGGTGAGGGCAGTCTGAGTGCAGGGGCCAAGCACTCCCTTATAATGCTGATAATAGCCTACGTTGTATTCAGCGTGCTTTTCGGATTCAACCTGATGTGAGCTCTTTTTTTATTTCTTCGTAAAATTTTACAAGAAACTCGTGCCTCCTTTCAGCCATTCTTCTGGCAGTTTTTGTGTAAAGCATGTCCTTAAGCCTCAGAAGCTTTTCCTCAAAGTGTCTGAGCGTGTCCTCTATACCCCTCCCCTTCTCACCACTGTACATGAAGGCTCTCGCAACGCCAATCGCACCCATGGCGTCGAGCTTGTCAGCATCGCTGAGAACCTTCGCTTCCAATGTCTTCGGCTTCACCCCTGAAGAGAAGGAGTGGGCCTCGATTGCATGAACTACTGCTTTAATGAACCTCCCATCCCTCTCCTCCTTTGTCAGTATCTCTCTTGCCACTCTTGCCGACTCGAGTGCATGATTCTCGGCATCTCTTGCAATGTCGTGAAGCTTCGCTGCCATAACCACAACTTCAACGTCAGCTCCCTCCCTCTCAGCTATGAACCTCGCAAGTTTGACTACTCTCTCCACATGCCCATCATCGTGTGCAGACACAATACGAGTATTGCAAAAGCTTAAAAAATTACGGCCAAATAGATCTGCTTGATGGAGAGAGATGAGATTAGAGTCGCAGTCATACGCATGGAGGGTACAAACTGCGAAGATGAAACGGTAAAGGCCTTCAGGAGAGTTGGTGTTGATGCTGAAGCTGTACACATCAAGCAATTTTACAGTGACATGATTCGCTTTGAAGAGCAGAGGAGCATTTTTGATTATCACTGCCTCGTCTTCCCCGGTGGTTTCTCTGCTGGGGATTACATAAGGGCGGGAGCAATATTTTCCGCCCGGCTGAAAAGTGTGCTGGGTAAGGACATTGAAGAGTTCATAAAGATGGGCTACCCGATACTGGGTATCTGCAACGGATTTCAGGTGCTTGTCGAGCTTGGAGTTCTTCCGGGCTTTGACGAAGACAAGCCGGTGGCTGAGAAGCCTGAAATGGCCCTCTCGATTAACGACTCCAATCGATTTGAATGTCGCCCAACTCTGCTTAAAAAGGAGAGTGGGAGGTGTATCTTCGTCAGCAAGCTGGACAAGGATGTTGTGATGTTCCCTGTTGCGCACGCTGAAGGAAAGGTGACCTTCCCCAAGGGGAGGGAAGAGGAGTACGTTGACATGCTGCTCTCCAACGAGCAAGTGGTTTTCAGGTACGTTGACAGCAAGGGCAACTACGCTGGCTACCCCTGGAATCCCAATGGTAGCTACTTCAACATCGCAGGCATCTGCAACGCCACGCATACAGTTTTTGGCCTGATGCCCCACCCGGAAAGGGCCTTTATGGGGTACCAGGTGGGAAAGGGAGAGGGCTATGGAGATGGCTACTGCATTTTCAGGAGCGCTGTTGACTACCTGGAGAAACTATGACGATCAAGGTTAGGGACTACATGACGAGGAACGTCTGCACACTGAAACCCAACGATACGGTGGATGATGCCGTGAAGCTTGTCATGGAAACCGGACACGACAGCTTTCCGGTTGTTGACGATGACATGAAGGTTGTTGGCTACGTTTCAGCCGTTGACATGCTGAACAAAGATCCAAAAACCAAGATAAAGGATATCATGTCAAGAGAGCTGTACGTTGCCAGAGATTTCATGGATCTCAGGGATGCTGCAAGAGTCATGTTCAGGACAGGACACTCAAAGCTTCCCGTAGTTGATGAGAACAACAGGCTGGTTGGCATAATCTCCAACGCCGATGTTATAAGAAGCCAGATCGAGAAGGTCGATCCCGACAAGGTTGAGAAGCTGAAAAAGACCATTGAAAAAGTGCACGGAATAAAAACAACCGTCAGAAGGGGCAAGGTTGAGACTGCAAGGCTGATACCCACCCAGACGAGGATCTATGCTGATGAGCTGAGAGGCAGAATCCACGAGCTGAAGAGGGGGCTGGCGGAGCCGATAGTTGTTATAAAGAAGGACTCCAGGTACTACCTGGTGGACGGGCATCACAGAGTTGTTGCCGCTGCGAAACTTGGAGTAAAGGAGCTCGACGCCTACATCATCGAAGTACCCAGCGAAATTGAGCTGGGAATAGAGAAGCTCGTAAGAAAGAAGGGATTGAAGTCCGTGAGGGATATTGAGATCATCGAGGACGTTCCCCACCCCCTGGTTGAGATAACCTTCAGAAACATGAGGTGAGGGAGTTGAAGGAGTGCGTGATCTGGACGGTCAATGTTGACAGCAAGAAGACGAGGGCTGAGGGGAGGAAGATACCGAGAAGGCTTGCCGTCCCCAATGTGAAACTCAATGAGCTTGTTGAAGCGTGCAAAGAGCTGGGAATTCCCTTCAGAGCGGAGGAGAAGAGATACCCGAGGTGCTGGTGGGAGGAGGGTGGGAGAGTAGTTGTGGAAAAGAGAGATACAAAAACAAAGATGATGGTTGAGATAGCCAGAAAAATTGCAGAAATTAGGGAGAGGAAGAGGAAGAAAAAGAAGAAAAAATGAAGTATCTGTTTTACCTCTCTGGTGAGGATCTGGGCCTTGCTGAAAGGGAAGTGCTGAGACTTGCTGAGAGCTACGGCAGGGTTAAGGGGTGGGAGAGGGATGCAAGGTACCTCATCCTTGAATACGAGGGCCTGGAGTTCTTCACACGCCTTGCCTACACCCATGAGGTGAGTGAGCTTCACAGCATTCTCGATGAGTGCCTTCAGGCTCTGAGAGAGATAAGAATCCCAAAGGGCAGGGGCTGTGTCAGGGTTGTTGGGAAAGTTGAGAACAAGCTGAAGCTGGAGAGAGAGCTTGGTGCGATACTCTGGAAGAGGGGGGCAGAGATCAGCGTTTCAAACCCGGACTGGATTTGCCGTGTTTACCTTGGAAGGAGATGCTATGTTGGACTGCTGAAGTGGGTGAGGGACAGGAAGCAGTTCCTGATCAGAAGGCCGGACAACCGGCCCTTCCTGATGCCGTCGGCGATAAAACCCAAGCTTGCCAGGGCACTGGTTAACCTAACGGGGGCCAAGGACAGGCTACTGGATCCGATGTGCGGGACCGGATCTATTTTGATAGAGGCAGGGCTTATGGGCATACAGCCCGTTGGAGTTGAGTTCTTTGACAGAATAGCCCGTGGGTGCCTGAAAAATCTGAGGTTCTACAAAATTTGTGGAGACGTGATCGTAGGGGATGCGAGAAGTCTGCCCTTCAAAAACGGGAGTTTTGATGGTGTTGCTACAGACTACCCCTATCTGAAGTCAACCAAATCTCCCGCGGATTTGGAAGATCTCTATCAGAAAAGCAGCGAGGAAATTCGAAGAGTTCTGAAAGATGGTTGTTACGCTGCAGTGGTAACAAACATCGATGCTGAGAGCTATTTTAAGGATTTCACGGTGGAATCGAAGTTCTACCAGAGGGTTCACGGGAGCTTGACAAGGAGGATATACTTGCTGAAGGGAAGGTAAAGTTTATATTTTTGGCTGCTAATTGGAAGCAGGTGTGTTTTATGAGGCCGAGAATACTTGTGGCAGAGGACGATCTTGCAGTCTTGGAGGCTCTTAAGCTCATGCTCTCCGAAAGATACGAGGTCATAGTTGCGGTTAACGGCAGGGAGGCAGTTGAGCTTTACAAAACTTTCAACCCCGATCTCGTTTTAATGGACATCGCAATGCCCGAAATGGACGGTGTTGAGGCAACAAAGGAGATAATGAAGTACGATCCGAACGCCGTGATCCTCTGCGTAACGGCCTTTGCCACGCACAGGGGGAAGGAGATGCTGGATGCGGGGGCAAGAGAAATTATCGAAAAGCCCTTCACGAGGAAGCAGCTGATCGACAAAATCGAGGAGTATCTTAAGAAACAGAAAGCTTAATTAATTCCTAAACCATTCTAACCCAAGTATGAAGCACCTCCTCTCAATAGCAGACCTCACAAGTGATGAGCTGTTTGAACTGCTCAAGCTTGCAGAGAAGCTGAAGGACGAGAGGTACAAGGGTTTGGTGACAGACTACCTGAAAAACAAGAGTCTTGCAATGATCTTCGAGCTGCCATCAACCAGAACGAGGGTCTCCTTTGAGGTTGCGATGACAGACCTCGGTGGGCATGCCCTCTACCTCGGCTGGAATGATCTGCAGCTTGGCAGGGGAGAGCCGATCAAGGACACGGCGAGAGTTCTAAGCAGGTACGTTCATGCAGTAATGATGAGAGTCAGAGATCACAGCACAATTGAGGAATTTGCGAAGTACTCCACAGTTCCTGTAATCAATGGGCTCAGCAATTTGGAGCATCCCTGCCAAGTTCTGGCCGACCTTCTTACAATTTACGAGTACAGGGGCGATCTGAAAGATGTTACCTTGGCATGGGTGGGGGATGGAAACAACGTCTGCAACTCCCTCATTCTGGCATCTGCCTTAACGGGCATGAGGATGGTGATTGCAACCCCTCCCAACTACGAGCCGGATGCAAAAATACTTAAGAGAGCCAGGGAGATGGGGGGAAACATAGTGCTCTTGAGAGACCCCAAAAAAGCTGTGGAGGAGGCAGATGTAATTTACACTGACGTGTGGACGTCAATGGGGCAGGAAAAAGAGAGGGATGAAAGGCTTGCGGCATTCAAGGGTTACCAGGTTTCAGACGAGCTCATAAAGCTGTCGAAGGATGACGTTGTGGTTATGCACTGCCTGCCTGCACACAGGGGGGAGGAGATAACGGACGAAGTTATAGAGGGGAAGCACTCGATAATCTTTGACCAGGCAGAGAACAGGCTTCACGCCCAGAAGGCAGTTTTGCTCAAGCTTATGGGAAAGGAGGACGAGTGAAGCACTATTCTTCCTCTTTTAACGGCAGGTACATATCGCACTCGTAGTAGGGTGCAAGGATCTTGAACCCCATCTTTTTGTAAACGTGAATCGCCCTGGCGTTCGTTCTTTCGGTGACGAGCATTATCCCCTTAAAACCGGCCTTCTTACAGTAGTCGATTATGAGCCTCATCATCTCCTGACCCAGACCCCTGTTCTGGTAGTCCTGATGAATGAAAATCGTTAGATCGACCTTGCCGTCCTCTGTCGGCACTATGACGAGGTGTCCAACGATTCTGCCGTCCTTCTCCGCAACTATCGCAAATCCGTACTCTGCAAGATAATCAATCCAGTTCTCAATCGCCCTCCTGCTGATTGGTGGCAAACCAAGGCAGCGGTAATCAGGATCGTAAGTCTCATACATTTCTATGAGCTTCTCCCTGTCCTCCTCATGATTGTACTGCCGGATAAGTATCTCCTCCCCCTTTTTGTCCTTAACAACAACCGGTTCAAAGTCGGGGAAGTTGAAGTGTACCGGCCTCTCACTGACCACAGCCATTACGGACACCTAACAGTAACTATGTTAAAGGAGGTATTTATTATTTTCTCAAGAATATTAATCATTTATATAATGATAAATCCCTATTCTATTTCGATCTTCTTGAGGTCCTTTTTAGCCTTTGAAATTTCCTCAACCGTTTCAAGCTTATCGATGGTAGCATCGATCAGCGTTCTCAATGCCAGCAAAAACTCTTTTGTGGCCTTAAACATGTGCTCCAGAGCTTCTTCTGGCAATACATCATCGATATCCGGAACAAGAATCTTTATCTCCCTCAAAGCCATCACCCAAGCTTACATTGTCACACTAAATTAAATAAGTTTTTGCCACATTAAATACAAAAATTTATCTATGTCCTGTTCAACATCCCGTTATGGCCAAGGTAAAAATCGTCGATCTCACTCTTAGAGACGGGCACCAGTCCCTTCTTGCCACAAGGATGAGGACGAGAGATATGCTGCCAATCCTCGAAACTTTCGATAGCTCCGGTATTTACGCCTTTGAGGTTTGGGGAGGAGCAACCTTCGACGCCTGCCACAGATTTCTGAACGAGAACCCCTGGGAGAGGCTGAGGGAGATAAGAAAAAGAGTGAAGAATGCTCAACTGCAGATGCTCCTCAGAGGTCAGAACCTTGTTGGATACAGGCACTATCCGGACGACATTGTGGAGAAGTTCGTGCAGAAAACAATAGAGAATGGACTGGATATATTCAGGATCTTCGACGCTCTGAACGACGTCAGAAATCTGGTATCCTCGATAAAGGCTGCCAAGAAGTACGATGCGAACCACATTCAGGGGACTATCTGCTACACCATCTCGCCAGTCCACACCATAGAGAAGTACGTTGAGATCGCCAACGAGCTGGCTGAGCTTGAGGTTGACTCAATCTGCCTCAAGGATATGGCCGGCATGCTCTCGCCAAAGGTAGCCTACGAGCTTGTAAAAGCTCTGAAAAAGGAGGTTGGATTGCCGATAGACGTTCACTCCCATTACACAAGCGGAATGGCATCGATGGCCCTGCTTAAAGGTGTTGAGGCTGGGGCAGAGATGATAGACACCTGCATGTCTCCGCTAAGCGGTGGTACATCCCACCCACCAACGGAAAGCATGGTCTATGCACTGAACGAGCTCGGATACGACACTGGAGTGGATCTTGACGTGCTGCTTGAGGTTAGGGACTACTTCATGAAGATCAGAGAGAAGTACTCGGGCTACCTGAGCCCGCTCTCGATGATCCCCGACACGAGGGTGCTGGTTTTCCAGATACCCGGTGGGATGTTCTCCAACCTGATCTCGCAGCTTCAGGACCAGAACGCACTTGACAGACTTGAAGAGGTGCTGAGAGAAGTGCCAAGAGTGAGGGAGGATCTCGGATATCCACCCTTGGTTACACCAACAAGCCAGATTGTTGGAGTGCAGGCAGTGATAAATGTTCTCGTTGGTGAAAGATATAAGATCGTGACGAGAGAAACGAAGGACCTTGCTAAGGGAATGTACGGCAGAACGCCAGCACCAATCAAGCCCGAGATCATAAAGAAGATCCTTGGAGATGAGAAGCCGATAGATTGCAGGCCTGCAGACTTGCTCGAACCCGAATTCGAGAAGAGAAAGCAGGAGCTGATAGAGGCCGGCTTCGAGAACCCGAGCGATGAGGACGTGCTGATCTATGCTCTATTCCCACAAACTGGCCTGCAGTTCCTCAGGGGAGAGCTCAGCGAGGAGCCCTTCCCTGCTGGTGGAGGGAAGGTTGAGGGAAGCTTTGAGGTTGAAGTTAACGGTGTAAAGTACACTGTCAAGGTGAAGCCAGAAAGCTGAAATACAACCTCCATCTACTTTTTTCATGCTGGAAACTGAGATCATTGTTGACAAAGTGGATGTTGAGAAACCGGTTTTGATTACAAGCTTTCCCGGGATAGGGCTCGTTGGCACAATAGCCACGGCTCACTTCATAATGGAGCTGAATCTCGAAAGCATAGGCATTGTGGAGTCCAGCATGCTGCCACCCGTAGCATCTCTGTTTGAGGGTGTGATTCTGCCCCCAATCAGGATCTACCAGAGTTCGGATCTCGGATTCGTGCTCATTCATTCAGACGTGCCGATCATACCCCAGGTGGCATACGACATGAGCAGGAGGATAGTCCAGTGGGCCGCTGAGATAAATGCCCAGAAGGTCTATTCATTTGCCGGTGTTGCAACCTTCGAGGACAAAAAGAGGGTTTTTGGAGCTGCAACCAAGAAAGAGCTGCTTGAAGAGATAAAGGAGCACATAGAGATCTTCAAAACTGGAACAATCTCGGGCATCGCTGGAAGCATAATGAACGAGTGCGTCGCTGCCAAAATGCCCGGAATAGTATTGCTTGGAGAGACAGCAGGATTCAACCCTGATCCGAGGGCTGCTGCCAGCCTTATTGAGGCTGTTAACAAGATAATGGGCTGGAACGTGAGTGTGGAAAAGCTGATAAAGGAGGCAGAGATGATTGAAGCTCAGATGCAGAGATTAGCTGAGCAGGCGAGGATGCACGAGGAGAGAAAGGAGGAGTTTCCGATGTACGGGTGATAACCATGAGGTGCTACGTTCTGACCGGGATTTCAAAGAACGTTCTCGACGAGCTCGTCAGGAGGAATATAAGGACAATTGAAGTTAGGAGTGCACACAACGTTGCCACAGCCATAAAAGCAGATGTTGGGAGCTGCGTGTTTTTGACTCCTGCAAAACTCAGCGACCTTGGCAGGGGTGTGAGTGGGCTGATTGCTCAGATAACAGGGAAGGAAGTCATGAGCCAGTCCCTGTTCTACTCATCCCCCACCTACATCGAGGAGTGTGAGCTTACAGTCGTCAGGCTCAGACTGAAACCCAAAGGCGTGGGAAGAATGGTTCAGGTTCAGCTGGAAGGCCTGCTGGACACGATTGAGGCTGATGTCGTTGAGGTATCCTACTTTAACGCGAGGTAGGCATGAGAAGGGAAGCCGAGCTTTGGATCAGGAGCGCTGAGGACGATGTGTTTGATGCAAAGCTGTCCTACAACCATAAAAGATACTTCAGAACAGCGTTCTTTGCTCAGCAAGCTGTAGAGAAGGTGCTGAAGGCCATGTTTTTTGTGCTAAAAAAAGAGGAGGCCCCCAAGTTGCACACAGTCACCGAGCTGTACAGGATGCTGAGGAGTTTAGACTGCCAGAAGAGCTGGAGGAGCAGCTTTACATCCTGAACAAATATTATACGGTCTCAAGGTACCCAGATGCGGCAAATGGATTGCCGTCTGAGAGCGTTGACAGGGTTGAGGCAGATAGAGCTTTGAGGATTGCAGAAGAGGTCTTGAAGCATGCAAGAAAAGTTGTTGAGCATAAAGAGGAAAGCCGAGATCCTGAAAAGGGAGCTTGAAAGGGAAGGTTATAGGGTTGAAGCGGTGTATCTTTTTGGGAGCTACGCAAGAGGGGACTACCTGCAAAGCAGTGATGTGGATCTTGCCGTAATTTCCGACCAGTTTCAGGGTGTTCCTTTTCTGAAAAGGTTAGACATTGTGAACAGGATCGTGTGGAAGACGAACTTGGGCAATGTGGAGGTGCTGCCGCTAACAAAAAAGGAGGTTGAAGAGGAGAGATCAGTTGTGATAAGAGATGCGAAGAAGTACTGGATAAGGCTGGTTTAGGAAACGTATTTATCCTTCAACATAACGTTATTGTAGTGAAGAGGGATGTAGAGGTACTTCTCAGAAGGGCTGAGGGGTTCATAAAGGATGCTCTGGAAGATTTAAAGAGGGGAGATTGCGATCTGGCGATGTTTCATGTAGAGCAGGCTTCTCAGCTTATTGTAAAGGCCAAGCTTCTTGATTTGACGGGGTACTTTGAAAAAACACACAGTTTGAGGAGGTTACTGAAAGATCTATCCACCGTAATGCAATCAGAGGAGCTTGACGATTTTGTTGAGGAGAACTGGAGCGTGCTGAGAAATCTTGAGTTCGCATACATTGCCTCAAGGTACTTGCCCGAGGAGTTCAGAAAGGATGAAGTCGAGGAGGCTTTAAGGGTTTACAAAAAGTTGAGGGAGATGCTATGGACCTGAGAAGAGTTTACGAGGGGAGGAAGAAGTACTTTGACAATCTGGAGGAGTACCTTGAAAAGATCAAGAAAATTGTGGATGAAGAGTGCTCTGATGCCAAAGTCTATCTTTTTGGATCTGTCGTTGAGGGCAACTACTCCATTGGCCTGTCCGACATAGATGTGGCAGTGGTTTCGGACGAGTTTGAGGACAGGGAAAAGAGGCTTGAGGTGTTTGGGAAACTTACGAAGGCCTTCTTCGACTCGCCCTTCGAGTTCCACGTTCTTACTGTGGAGAGGTGGGAGGTTTTCAGGAGGTTTATAGGGAAATACAGACTCATTAGTTGCAGTTTATCAGACTAAAATTAATAAATCGGAGATAAAATAATATCTTCTGTGAGGGTTGAAATTAAGGTTGTAAAGATAGAAGGGGTCTGTGAGGCGGGTTACGAGGTTGGTGACCGCATATACCTTGACAAATTTTTGTTGAGTTCAGACAAGCCGATTTGCGTGCATGCGATATCCGGACTGAGCAATGTGGCCTACGCACTATCCCATGGGATGGAGCCTGAGAGTTTGGGCACAAAGGAAATCTACCTCTCCTGCCCAGACCCCGGGACAGAGCTGGGAAGGGGGAGAGTGATATTCAAGCTGGAGGTGGTAGATTGATGCTCAAAAATTCCCATCCAAATCAACAACTAGCTATTAAAATATTTGAGTGGTGATACAAAAATGAAAATCCTAATCACCGGAGTGTCAGGGCAGATAGGGTCATACGTCCTTGAGCTTCTTGCTAAAAAATACGAAGTTATTGGAGTGGACCTAAAGCAATACCCCTTCAACGAGAAATACTGCGAGCTGGTGATTACTGGAGACCTTAGAAGCCGTAAGTTCGTTCAGAGAGTTGTTGAGAACGTTGATGCGGTGATACACCTTGCCGCACAGGTGTCAGTTGAAAAAAGTTGGATTGATCCTGCTTTCGATGCTGAGAACAATATAATTGCCACGGTAAACCTGCTGGACGGGTGTGTCGAGAGTGGGGTGAAAAGATTTATCTATGTATCGTCTGCAGCGGTTTACGGTAATCCCCTCTACGTTCCGATTGATGAAGTGCATCCCACCAACCCAATTTCACCCTATGGTGTGAGTAAGTTATCAGGAGAGTACTACACGAAAATCTACGGAGATAAAATACACATAAACATCGTAAGACCGTTTAATGTGTATTCCGAAAGGATGGACCCAAAAAATCCCTACTCAGGAGTTATAGCAAAGTTTATAGAGAGGGCAAAGAGGGGTTTACCGCCGATCATCTATGGAGATGGTATGCAAACGAGGGATTTCATTCACGCAGAAGATGTTGCCAGGGCTATTGATGCAGTTTTGGAGAAAGGAAAACGGGGGGAGATTTACAATATTGGAACTGGTGAAGAAGTTAGCATATTTGAGCTTGCTAAGATAGTCAGGGATTCCTTTCGAATTAGAGACGAGCCTATTTTTGAGAGAGCAAGAGAGGGAGATATAAAAAGATCTTGCGCAGATGTCTCAAAACTCAAAAAATTGGGATTTCGACCAAAAATTGTATTAAAAGTCTTTATTGATTTAATAAGAGCAAAGAACTCCGGTGCAGGAAATTCTGGAAGTGTATTTTGAACGAAGTGTTGGAAACTCAACATGGAAAACTTGTTTTTGACTGGTTTAAGCTAAAACCTTATTGAAAAATTTATACACTCAAACATCGTTAGCGAAATCCAATGAAAGTAGCAATAGTAATTGGCACCCGTCCAGAAATAATCAAAATGAGTCCTATAATAAGAGAGTGCGAAAAAAAGGGAGTTGAATACTTCATCTTGCATACTGGACAACATTATTCTTATAAAATGGATAAAATATTTTTTGAAGAATTAGAACTGCCCCAACCAAAGTACAAGTTGGATGTCGGTTCTGGATCTCATGCAGAACAAACTGGAAGGATTATGATTGGGACCGAAAAAATCCTAATTGCAGAGCGACCAGATGTTGTTTTAGTGCAGGGAGATACGAATACAGTCTTAGCGGGTGCATTAGCAGCAGCTAAGTTGCACATTGAGATAGGACACGTCGAAGCTGGATTGAGATCCTACGACAGAAGTATGCCCGAAGAGATTAATCGAGTTTTAACTGATCATATTTCTGACTATCTTTTTGCTCCGACAGAAATAGCTAAACAAAATCTGCTGACGGAAGGTATAGACAAAGAGAAGATATTCGTTACAGGAAATACTATTGTCGATGCCGTTTACCAAAATTTAGAGATTGCAAACAGAAAAACAGATATTTTAAAATCATTAGGGCTGGAATCTAAGAGATATATACTGGCAACCGCCCACAGACAGGAAAATGTCGACAGTAGGGACAGACTGGAGGGAATACTTAGAGGTTTAAAATTGGTGCATGAAAAATTTTCACTACCTGTCGTGTATCCTATACACCCACGAACCCGTAGAAGGATAAAAGAGTTCAATCTTAACCTAAACGGAATTGAGGCCATAGAGCCGCTGGGCTTTCTTGAGTTCTTACAACTGGAAGCTAATGCAAAATTGATCCTAACAGATTCAGGAGGCGTGCAGGAAGAAAGTTGCATATTGGGTGTCCCATGCGTAACCCTCAGGGACAACACGGAAAGACCCGAAACCTTAGAAGTTGGCTCAAACGTGCTGGTGGGAACGGAACCTGAAAAAATATTGGAAGGTGTGAAAAAGATGATTGACAAAGAACACAGCTGGAAGCACCCTTTCGGTGACGGTAAAGCCGGAGAAAGGATTATTAACATTCTGACCCACGAGTATTTAGATGAAAAGTAGAATTAAAAATATCTGTGTGTTGGGATTGGGGTACATAGGTTTACCAACAGCACTGCTACTTGCAGATAGCGGTTATAACGTAAACGGCGTAGACATAAACAAAAAAGTCATAGATATCATAAATCGAGGAAAGGTGCCTTTTAATGAGCCAGGATTGGAAGAACTCCTGATAAAGGTAAAAAATAATTTTACACCTTCCACAGAAGTTAGAAGTGCTGATGTATTTCTAATAGCTGTGCCAACACCGCTGGAGAAATCCATAAGAGTTGCAGATCTAAGATACGTCAGATCTGCAGCAGAAATGGTATATCCACACCTAAAACGGGGAAATCTTGTAATTCTCGAATCCACTGTACCACCTGGAACAAGCGAAAGACTTGTGATACCAATATTGGAAAAAAGTGGGTTAGAGATTGGAGAATTTTATTTTGCCTACTGCCCTGAAAGAGCAATTCCTGGAAGAACGTTATACGAAATGGTCAACAACGACAGAGTGGTTGGTGGTTACAATAAGACGTCTGCCGAGTTGGCAAAAGAAGTCTATTCCTCATTTGTCAGAGGCAAGATATACACAACTGACATAAAAACGGCTGAATTCGTAAAGCTAATTGAGAATACATACAGAGACGTAAATATAGCCTTAGCCAACGAATTTGCACAAATTGCTGAAGATTGTGGGATAAATGTTTGGGAAGCAATAGAGCTCGCAAATAAACACCCAAGAGTCAACATACTTAGTCCAGGTCCAGGTGTTGGCGGACACTGTATAGCTATAGATCCCTGGTTTTTGACTGAGAATTCAACAAGGTGCAGAATGGTTTTACTGGCAAGAGAAATTAATGATTTTATGCCAAATCACGTCCTACAAATTGTCAGAAGCCTCCTTAGAGATATAAGGGACCCAACAATCACGGTGTTTGGGGTGGCATACAAAGGAAACATCGATGACACCAGAGAAACACCAGCTTTGAAGTTCATAAAACTGGCAGAAAATGAGGGATACACCGTAAGAATTTATGACCCTTATGTGAAAGATTTTGAATATGATATTTTGGACTTAGGCGATTCTGTAAAAGGTAGTGACTGCATAGTTATAATTACAGACCATGAAGTTTTCAGAGACATTGACCCCAAAAAGATTGCGAACCTGATGAGAACTAAAAACATAGTGGACACCAGAAATCTGATAGACCACGAAAAATGGAGAAAAGCAGGGTTTAGAGTGAGAGTGATGGGCAATGGGAAAGAGAGAATACGACATATGGATTGACATATCCAACACACCGCAAGTCCATGTAGCAAAGGCCATAATCAGCGAGCTTCATAACTACACGGTTTTTGTTAGTGGTTTCAAGAGGGGTGAAACTTCAGAGTTAATGAAAATTTTCAACCTGGAGGGGGAGGTCTTTGGATCCGACAAACACAATCCACTCCTAAAGTCTTTTTCATTCGCCTGCAGAACTATTCGCCTCTTATATAAAGCACCTAAGGCAAAGCTCTTATTGAGCTTTGAAAACGCTATGCCCATTCCAGCAGGCAGGATAAAAAGAATGGAAATTATCCTTATGCTCGATAACGATCTAAAATTTATTGGAAAAAAGCCACTTTTTCAAAAAATTGAGTCCAAAATAAAAAAAATGGCGAATGTCGTTCTCGTTCCAGAAGCTGCGAGGGATACTTTTGAAGCATACTTTGGGGAAGTGTCGACCTATCCTGGCTACAAGGAACACATCTACATATCCGACTTCAAACCCGATTTAAATTTCATACAGAAAAATGGCATTCCCTTTGAAGAATACGTCATACTGAGACCAGAATCACTAACATCTCTCTACGTTCTTCACGACAAGTCCCTTATACCTGATTTGCTGAAACTTTTTGAGAGGGAGGGAGTTAACGTCATATACCTCCCACGAAACCCGGAGGAAAAAAATTTAGCTGAAGAGTTCAATAATGTTTACATTCCACCAAAAGCCCTGGATGGACTCAACTTAATTTACCACTCAAAGGCCACGCTAACAGGTTCCGGGACAATGGCCAGAGAAGCTGCTGTTATGGGGATTCCTGCAGTTTCATTCTTTCCCGGAGAAAGATTGCTTGCCGTAGACAGAGATTTAGTCGAGAGAGGAAAAATGATACATTCAAGAGAGCCAGAGATGATTGTAGAATACGTGGTCAACAACTGGGAGAGAAAAAAAGAACCAGAGCTAAAAGAGGCAAGGAAAGTCAAGGAACGGGTTATCAAGGAAATAAAAGAAGTAATACGGGATCGATATGGACACTCAAATACTTTGGGATTCACTTAGGTCGTTATATTCGTGGGTTAAAAAGGAAAGATACAAAGGGTGGGACCCTTACGATGGGCTTAGTGGGGAAATTTCCAGGAAATTTGCAGATAAACGGTTGTTTAATATACTCTTGATTCAGCTAAATTTATACTCACCCATAAACCTCCGGAGACTTTTTGGTATCCAGAAAGGTCACTCAAACAAATCCTTAGCTTTGTTTTCGAGAGCTTATCTTAATGTATATGCTTTAACCAAATACGAAGAGTTCAAAATAGAAGCTAAGATCTTTCTGAAAATGCTGGAAAAGAGAAACTTAAGCGCTGACAATAAAACTTTTTGCTGTGCAAGTTACTACTTCCCCTATGTAGCGCCTAAGCACCACCTCTCAGCTTCAACACCCGACATCATTTGTATCACCGAGTCCCTAAAGTCCTTTATGACAGCTTATGAAGTTCTCGGAAAAAGAAAGTATCTCAATCTCGCTCTGAAATGTGCAAACTTTTTAGTTGATAGCCTTTTAGAATCTTCCAATAACGTGAGCTACTTTAAATATACCCCTACAGAAAAGGGCAAAATTGTTTTCAATGTTTCTGCTTTGGCTCTTGAGGCTATTTCCTGCCTGTTAAAACACATTCCCAACGACAATCTGATAGAAATAGGCGAAAAAGTTGTAGGGTTTTTATTAAGATACCAAAGGAAGGATGGTGCCTGGCCGTATTCCATATATACGGATTCTGGTATTTACTACTGGCAAATAGACTATCATCAGGGTTTCATACTGGACGGTCTTAATGCTTTCCTTCCCTACATCCAAAACAAGCAGCTAAGAGAGAAAACTCTGGAATCCATAGAATCTGGTGTGAGCTTCTACATGAATAAACAGTTTTCCTCCGATGGGCGATCCTATTACAGGTATCCAATAAAGTATCCAGTCGATATCCACAATCAGGCTCAAGGGATTATAACATTCTCTAAACTCTATAAAGCATATGAGAATCCAAAATACCTCAATTTTGCACGAATAATAGCTAACTGGACTATTAAAAACATGCAAGATCCGGATGGATACTTTTACACCCACAGGTGGCCAGGTTTCACTAACAAAATTCCATACATGAGGTGGGGACAGGCCTGGATGACATTAGCGCTGAGTATTTTAATATTAAGTACCAAAGGTGAAGATAATGAAAGTTTTAATGATTGGCCCAATTGAGAGAGTTGGCGGCGTTTCCACACATACTATAGAGCTCACGAAAGCACTTAGAAAACTAGGCGTTGAAGTTGAAATATATAATATAAGCCCCAGCAAAGAATACCCCAATATAATTTCTAATTTAATCAAATTATATAAGCGAACTTTAGGACTTCTGATTAAACTGATTATAGCAAGAAACTTCAATATCGTTCATATACAGTCATCTGGACCTTTAGGTGGATTCATCCCAGCTATTGTAAGTTCTTTATTACGAAAGTTTTTAAACTTTTCTATGGTAGTCACTTTCCATTATTCAAACACACGACTATTTGTAAATAATCATAAATTTTTAGTATCTTTTGTAATTGGTAGTTCGGATAAGTTTATTGTAGTGTCTTCACACCAAAAACTATCGATCGTTAATACTATTGAAAAATATGGCGAGAAAATTTCTGTGATACCTAATGGATTTAATCCTTTGCGAATTTACAAAGTTGCTAAGGAAGAGGCGCGAAGAGAGCTTGATTTAAATTTAAAAGATAAAATTATAATAAATATTGCTTTGCTTTTTGAGAAAAAAGGACAAAAATATTTAATTGATGCTATGGATTTTATTATAAACAAATATGGTAAAAGGAACGTAAAGTGTTTTATCGCAGGTACTGGACCCCTCATGAAGGAGTTGCAAAAACAAATAGACAAACTTGGCATTCATGATTATGTTAAACTCCTCGGCTTTGTCCCGGATGAGGAACTTCCCCTATGGATGAACGCTGCCGACCTCTTCGTGCTTCCAAGCCTAAGTGAGGGGAACCCGACGGTCATGTTCGAGGCTCTGGGTGTCGGATTGCCGTTTGTCGGGACTGCAGTGGGTGGAGTTCCAGAGGTAATAGTTTCCGAGGATTACGGCCTGCTCTGTCCGCCAGCTGATCCGGAGTGTTTGGCGAAGAAAATTTTAATAGCTCTGGAGAAGGAATGGGACAGGGAGAAGATCAGGAAGTATGCGGAACAGTTTACATGGGAGAATATTGCAAGAAAGATTATAGAAATTTATAAGCATGTATTGCACAGATAGCGCATGTAAAAAGATAAATAAAAATATTCAATAGAGGGGGCATATATGCGGATCTTGAGTGTAACATATCTTTGGAATTTAAGACAACTCGAGTATAATGCTATGTGGAACCGGATTATAAACATCGCAGATCAACTAACCAAACATGGGGCTGAAGTAGATCTCGTCGCCTTTATTTCAAGTGCCAATCAAATATCAAATCTTTGTTTAAAGAAGGCTATTCCTGAAAATATAGTAAATATTGTTTGGCACTACGATTACTCCATGCTTCACGAGTTAGCAAAAAGAGATTATGATGTTATATATGCCAATTTATCTACCACTGGAAGTATTTCTGCATCTATTGTCAAAGCCTTAGGTAAGAACTCCCTTATCATTACCGATTTTCATGGGATTGCAGAATTCGAATTTCCTTTAATTCATAATCTCGCCAATGTGGTAAATTATCTAAAATATTATTTTATAAAGATACTCGAATCGAAATCAATAAAATTTACTGATTTGATTGCGTCAGTTTCACATAAGATGAAAAATATGCTCGTTAACAAGTACGATATAGAACTTGAACGTATAGTTTACGCAACAAATGGTGTAGACTTCTCTAATTTTGATTTAAGGAGTATTTCCATTACTGAATTATGGAACGTTAAAGAAAATTTGGGAATTGAAGATAAGCTCCTTTTTGGATATTTTGGTGGTTTTCAAAAATGGCAGGGTGTTGAAAATTTTATCAAAGCTGCTAAAATTGTAAGATCTAATGAAGTCGGGTTTGTAATTGGGGGTCTTCAAATCAACCAGCCGGTGATGGATGAAAAAAGGTCTATAATATATCTACCAAAAATTAGCCAGAGAGAAATCTTGAAATACTATAGACTATGTGATGTTTTAGTACTTCCAAGACCACATCATCCTGCTGCAGAAGTAGCGGCACCAACTAAATTTGCAGAATATTCAGCAGCTGGAAGGCCAATATTGGCTACTGAGGTCGGAGATGCCGCTAATTTTGTTAAAAAGTATAGTTCTGGGATTGTGGTACCAGACAATAGCCCTGAGAGTTTAGCCGAGGGGGTGGAGTATATGAGTTCTCTTTCAAAATCAAAATTGGCTAAAATGGGATATAGGTCAAGAAAATTAGCTGAAAAAGAATTTGATTGGAAGAAAATTGTAAAAAATCTTTACTCAGAAATTCAAAAAAATATGGGAATTTTTTAGGGTGTGGGTATTGTTCACAATTCCGTGTATATGGCCCAGAAGCAAACTCATTACACATTTACTACAGTCATATTTTATTAGATATACCATCATCAAAACCAAAATATACAGACTTGATAGTATTATTAACATAAAAATGGTAAGAACACCATAATGCTCTTTTATAACTATATGCCTATTTCTCGACATGTAATACAACTTTACAGGATGGACAACTCCAGTCGATGAGGATACCTTATGCCAAATTTTAGATGATGGTACACATATAACTTTATAGCCGTATTCTTTAACTTTAAGACAAAGATCTACCTCCTCCCAATATAAGAACAACACTTCATTTAGCAACCCGATATTTCTCATAACCTCAGATTTTATCAACAAGCAGGAACCTTCAATATAATCGACGTCATAAGGTGGGACAACCCTCATACTTTCATCTACTTCTAGAATGCCTAATGGAGGGGCCAATCCAAGCTTTGGTTGAATTTTTGCACCTCTCGAATGGATAACGTTCGACTTACCTTCAAAATCATAATAGTATACTGTAGGTCCCACCACCCCTATTCCCCTACCACTCTCAGCAATTTTGACAAGCTCACCCAAAAAGGTAGGATCAACAACAGTATCGTTGTTCAAAAGTAATATGTAACTAGGATTCAATACACTAATAGCAAATTTAATTCCAATGTTGTTTCCCTTAGCAAACCCATAATTATCCTTATTTTTAATCAGAATCAGCCGTCTATTAGCGTCGAATTTATTATAAAACGGTCGGTTAAATTTTCCTTTTCTTGCTTCGTTTTCTGTAATTTCGAATACCTTTATGGGCTTGTTGCTCGGATCATACACGAAAAACTTTGAATTAACCTCAATCTTTCCCTCTGCATACTCCTTAATTCTCTCCACAGAACTGTCTTCTGAACCGTTATCCACAACAATGACGTCATAGTTTGGGTAGGTGATCCTGTAAAGTGACTCCAAACACTCTATGGTATCTCTCCAACCATTCCAGTTGAGGATGATGATGGAAACTCTCGGGAACTCTTTTGACATTATACCACCATACAGCAATTTCCCGATTTCCTAATTTCTTTAAGTTTTATATCAAGGGAGAGATTGGAAACCTGAAAGTTAAAGGATATGGGAACGAAATTTATACTTACTCCTTCAAAATCAATTTCTATCTTTCCGCTTTCCGCAAGGTGCTCCGTCAGCACAATCATCGAGATGTAAACTATGATGTCTCTTTTTCCAGCAGATCTGAAAATACAGTGTGCATTTTTTGGTAGTCTGTCCAGCGGATACCAAACAAATGGGTGGGTGTCAGTGATGTACATCATCTTCGATCTTCGAAAAAATCGATATCTCTGCCTTATCTATTGCGTCTTCAAGCTCATTTTCTGAAACTAAAAGCTTTCCTAATCCCCTGAGTGATACCAGTCTCTTCTCTAACACTAACTCTTCTTTCAGGAATGGCGGGCTTTTCAGCTTCTGAGTTTTTCTCTCAAGAGCCTCCATCCTTTTGGCAATTTCTATCATATATAACCTTGTGGTCTTCTATGTTTTAAAAAGGTTAATGTTCCACGGAGCGGATCAAACAGCAAAAGTAATAGTATACTCAACCTGAAGCTTCTATTCACCGTATTTTCACCGTTTATAAGTAATTCAAACATTTTGTTGTCTTTTCCAAAACCAACTCTGTTGATGACAGAAACTCTTGGATAACCTTTCTGGTATTATTATCTCACCACATGGTCCCAGCAGTTCTGAATTTCTTTAACTTCCTTCTGTAATTTGGCGTTAAGAGCTTTCGCAGTCCACCCTAAATCCTAACATATAAGGCAGGAATTGGAGGTTAGAGAATACAAAAATGAGTTTTTCTGCTAAGTTTCGGCTTTCTGAATATTCGAATATCAGAATCCTACACCCAAATTCACCCAAATTCTAATAATGATATAAGTTGTGACAGTTTTTGAAATTATTGCAGTAAGAAAGAAATTAAAAATTACTACAGATTCTACGATCTATTTAATTAACAGTTTTCTTATTTTATATTTTAAATCATTAGGTAATATACGCCACAGTTTTTCAACTAAATACCAAATAACTCTGTTTCTTCTTAAAAAATAAGTTTTTTGTTGTAAAATCGCTGGATCTAAATTACCCACCACAAGGTTTCGAAAAGATTTTTCCAAATGTTTATTTCTATTATGTCGATATTTGTTGTATTTCGGGAATAAGTTTTTCATAAGTTCAATAGCAAATTTATCTGGATTTTTAATTTTATTTTCTACCCAAGGTCGTTGGGAACCTATAATATCCACCATAATACATCTAAACACTACATAGTCTGCTGGAACGTATTCAACAATGTGCCATTCATCATCTATTGGCACCAATTGTGTACCGTTTTTAATTATATTTCTAAAAATAAAATCAACCGAATTTCCACGTAAAAGAGGATATCCTTCCTCATCGTTAACTCCCAAATAATACCGGCTAATTAATTCCTGAAAGTATACCTCTAATAATCCCAAGATTTTATTCTTAAAATCTTTTTCAAAAAAAGCTTTAAAAACTTCAAAAATCATTAGATCTCCCTCGTACCACGTAGAATCAGAAATGTTATGTCTTACCTCGAAATTTTCGTTTGTGATTATAACTTCTTCCTTGTCTCCAAATAGCCTCTTTTTCTCGATGTAGATATTAGGTTTTACTTTTAATGTCGTGACACATTGTAATTTTCTCTTTCGTTTTATAGATAATCTTTTAGCAACCCAGTCTGGCTTGTTGGCTGATCCGTCATTTGGACTTGCTACAATTAAAAAGGAATTTGCAAATTCTCTAAGTAATCCTGCTTCAGACAACGTTTTAATTGCAAGACCCTCATGAAACGTATAAATTCTTGGAGCGCTATATGAAACGAAAGGGACTTCCACCCAATTGTGGAGATAAAAATCTTTTTCGTCTCCAATATCACTAAATACGGTAGTGGCAAATTTATAATCTGGAAAACAATAGTAAAAGTGAACACTGCAAAATCCGGCCTCTTTTAAGAGCGTTTCTATTTCTCTTTTAGAGAAGGTTATTGGAGTTGAGCTAACAGGATACCCGTGAATACTATCAAAAATTTTTCCTGTATGGTCTTCGGGACATCCACTCCAATATTTCACTCCAATTTTATTTTCTATTGCAAGTATTAAAACACCATTTGGCTTTAAAACTGATTTGGCAAGTTTCAACAGATCTAAGCAAGCATCTCTTGAATTATTTTGTTCTGAGAAATATAGAGGTGCATACTCTAAAACCCCTATAAGAGTTACTATGTCATAAACAGGGTCAAATTTAATGTACTTAAAATTTGCACAGAAAACTTTGACATTGTCTAAATCCCTGCATCTCTCATGAGCTATTTGTGCACGTACTAAACTGCCTTCAATAGCATCAACTGACCTAAAATTTTCACCTAAATACCTAGTTAAAGCACCACATCCGGCTCCAAGCTCTAAAACTTTATTCTTGGCAGGTAAATCAAGCACTCTTAAGATATTCGATCTTCCCATACCCAAATGGTAATAAGATGGCCAATCTTTTACAGCACGCATCAATTCTTCAGAATTGTCACTAACATCTTTGGCTCCTTTTATAACATTCAAAATATAACTCTCTACTTTAGCACCGTCTGAATAATCGATAATATATTTCCCCTTTCCGGGTATTACATACACTCCAAATTTCTCATCGTATTGAAATTCCGACAAATGCCATTTTTTGTTGACTTCTACCTCTGCCATGACACCACTCTCCTCAATAAAGATATATCCTCTTTGTCGAGTCCTTTTATTAGATATAACGCTATAAAATACAATAACCCAGCCAAAATTATTAATAATATGAGATCCATATTTTTAAAGCATTCAATAAAACAAGCCATTATTACACTCGAGATTGTTATTTTTATTGCTCCATCTAAAAGCATCCTATCCCCCAAACCAAACCCAATCTTAGAAAGCGTGGCGAATTCTATCATGATTACAGAGAATCTGGCTAAATTCGTTGCAATACTCGCACCTACATAACTATAACTTGGTATCAAAATTATATTCAATACTATATTTAGAATCATTCCACATCCAACAATCTTTGTTAAAGTCATTTGCCTATCTATAGAATTTAACAGATATCCAGAAATCCCACCAATAGACGCAAAGAGAAACGACCAGACCAAGACTTGTAGAATAACTATCGACGGAAAATATTCGGAACCAAATAATAGCAAAATAATCCTGTTTGCAAGCAATGTAATTCCAGTGGTAATCGGGATACCTATAAGTAACATATATTTAATGGAACGTCTGTAAATATAATTTAAATACTTATTTGAGAATTTAAAAAGTCTCGACATCACGGGAAATATTGTTGTAACATATAATGACGAAAAAGCTATCAAAATAAGCACTATTCTATATGAAGCGCTGTACCACCCTACAACTTTATCCCCCTTCATATAAAAGAGCATAACGGAATCTACCCAATAATAAATTGAAATAAAAGCCAATGATAAAGCAAAAGGGATAGCCTCCTTCAAAACTCTTTTCCAAAAACTTAGATCCACTTCAACTTTCGGCCTCAAAAACTTCCAAGTAGTTACAGCAAAATTATAACTTAAAACAATCAAATTTGCAGCAAGATAAATCATTGCAAAATATACAACATCTAATTCAAACTTTATCGCTGTTATCGCAAAAATCAAAGAACATGCACTTTGCACAACCTGACCAATTGACATAAATTCCATCTTCTCAAAAGCTTGGTAAATGTCATTGAACATATTTGAAATTCCAGCGATAATGGCGGATATCGTTATTATATAAACTACTTTTTTTGTGATTTCAGAATGCCCCAAGAAATTCATAACCAAAAATACTGTTAAAAATGTTAAACTTCCAAAAAGCAACTTCAAAACAATCCCATTTGCCAAGTATTTCCCAGCTAAGCTTCTATCTCTTGCAACCTCTCTAACTGTCAAGGGGTCGAGTCCAAAGTTCGTGATAACCCCAAAAATGCCAGTGAGAGCGAGGGCAAAGGACAAGATGCCAAAACTTGCTGGCCCTAAATATCTTGCAGTGTACATCACGTAAAAAAAGCCAAATAACATGCTGACAATTTTAGAGAGTAAAAGTACTGTCATATTTTTCGCAATTCTTTGAACAGTGTTCAACGTTTGCACCTCCTTCAGATTTTTCTTGGGTGTTTGCTTTTAAGAATTATTCTTCAAAATTTCAGAACATTAAAACTTTTACTGGCGAGTACCGCACCCGATATTAAATCGGTTCAGAACTAACCAAGGCTTAACAGCTCAGTAACTGTTGATCACTAAAACTAAAACAGCTAAAAAATAACAGCCTAACTCTTTATCCCTAATTTCACACCTATTTCTATCTTTTTCTTTTACCCCAAATACCTTTCAGCAGATAGTATTCTTTATCATGCTGTTAATTGCCTGCTGCCTTCTCCAGACTTCATTTTGTACGGATTTAACCTATTTTGCATAGAAACGGATGAATTACTAACCTTTGAGACTTCTGTAGTACTTCGGTGCACTTAGAGATTGCTTTGAATTATGAGCAAGTCTGGAACGCCCTGGTTGGTGTAGTGGTTGGGAGGAAACAAACAATACAAAAGATATCACACATTAATAAATTTCTAATATTTATTTGTGTGGTGGATAGAACCAATCCCAAGTTTCACCACACCTTGGATCATCCTTTTTACCATTTATAATCTTGGGCACCACTGTTGGATCGTTCCAAGGTCTTCTAACCTCATCCGGATCCTCGTAGTCGTAAAGCCTGTTGACAAAGTAAACCAGTATTGCTGGTTCACTCCCAACAACTTTAAATCCGTGCCAATAATGGCCGGGAACTCTTACAACCTGTAAGTTTTCCCCCGTTGAAATGATCTCGGCCAGCTCCTGCGTTTTATCGTCGTAAGCACATATCTTAATGGCCCCCTTAATGCAAACAAAATAGTCTACCTGCCCTCTCTCATGTTTGTGCCAGGCCCTCACGATTCCAGGATACGTGATGGACAGATTCGCTTGAACTATCTCGTCCTGAAAAATCTCGCTCCAGTCCCTGCGCATTATCTCTGTGAAAAATCCCCTCTCATCTGCGAATCTCTTCAATGGCTTGATGGATACACCAGGAAGCATCCCATTCTACCTCCTTCCCCAAATCTCTTTCTTCAAAGTTTTTAAAGCTTTTTTCAACTCGTAAGGTTTCTCATTCAAATATTCTCTTGCCTTAGAAGTATCAAGTGAGGAATCTCTGGGCCTTTTTGCGATCCAATTTATTCCATCCATTTTTGACGGGATGATCAAACCATCATCCAATTCGAACTCTTTTGCAATTTCTTTCGCAAATTCGAATCTCGAGACTCTTGTGGCCCCAGCTAAATGGAACACACCCTTCAGCTCACGTTCCGCACATTCCAGAACCATTTTGGCTAAATTTGTGTTTAGAGTTGGAGTGATGAACTGATCCGTAATAATTTTTACGCTTTCTCCGCTCTCAAGCTTACTAATCAGCCAAAGTACGAAGTTAATCTTACCGCTTGCTGGCTTTGCTCCATAAATAACACAAGTCCTAGCAATACAGAAGTCTTGAGAACAATTTTCTCCCAACAATTTTGTATAACCGTAGTAATTGACGGGATTAGTTTCGTCCTCCTCCTTGTACATCCCTTTATTGCCATCAAAAACGTAATCTGTTGAAATGTAAATCATAAACGATCCAAATTTTCTTGCTACCTCTGCAACAACTTTAGTCCCTTCAGCATTTATTTTATAAGCAAGTTCTCTATCAACTTCACATTTATCAACATCTGTGAGTGCTGCTGAATGAACAATTACATTAGGTCTGATTTCATCAACAGCTTTCACAACACTGTCAGGACTTGCTAAGTCGAACCTAATGGGCTCACCAAACTCAGGTTCGTGGTTCTTATACCCACAATAAACCTCATACCCTCTCTCTAAAGCTACCTCTGCTATTTTATTACCCAGCAACCCACTTCCACCTGTAATGAATATCCTCATATTACCACTCTAATTTCCAAGGTGTTGGATGCAAAATTCGCTCATCGACTAAATGTCTCCACCACCACTCATTTTTGAGATACCACTCTACAGTCTTTTCTATGCCTTCCCTGAAACTACACTTGGGTTTCCATCCAAGTTCTTTCCTAATCTTTGAGGAATCTAAGCTATACCTAAGATCGTGTCCCGGTCTGTCTTCAACGAATTCGATTAAGTCATCATCCTTTCCCATGAGATCAAGAATAGTCCTAACAACTTCCAAATTGGTTTTTTCTTCCCCGCTTGAAATGTTGTATATCTCTCCTTTTTCTCCTTCCCTCATGACCAATTCCACAGCTTCACAATGATCCAAAACGTAGATCCAATCTCTAACATTTTGACCTGTTCCATAAACTGGTATTTTTAGACCCATGCTTGCTCTGATGATTGTTTTTGGAATGAGTTTCTCAGGAAACTGATGAGGGCCATAATTATTGGTACATCTCGTAATCATGGCATGCAATCCATAAGTCCTTACATAGGCTAAAATGAGGATGTCTGCTGCGGCTTTACTTGCTGAATACGGTGATGACGGTCTCAGAGTATCATCTTCTTTAAATGAACCTCTTACGATGTCTCCATACACTTCATCAGTTGATATATGTACGAACCTGACAGCTGGATTTTCCCTTCTTATGGCCTCCAAGATTGTAAATACGCCGACAACGTTATTCTGCAGGAAAGAATATGGGTTGGAAATACTCCTATCAACATGAGTTTCAGCAGCAAAGTTTACCAGTGTATCCACTTTCCGTACTAATTCAGCCATAAGCTTATAATCAGTTATATCACCCTTAATAAACCGATACCTACTGTCTTTTTCAAAATTCTTTAGGTTATTTGGATTGGAGCCATACCTAATTGCATCGACATTTAAAATCTCAATTTCAGAATATTTGTCCAACAGATACTTAATGAAGTTGCTACCTATGAAGCCCAAGCCCCCTGTAACTAAAACCTTCATACTATCACAACACAATGTTTGAGTTATCCCCAACAATAAATCTACAGCCTCTTGGCTTTGAATTAGCTTCGACGATCATAACATCTCTACCAATTAAACTTTCAACAATTCTCCCAGCGTTTGTAATCATACTACCGTCCATTATTACACTATCCTCAATTTCTGTCCCTTCTATTCTACAATTATTTCCAATAGACGTATAAGGCCCTATATACGCATTAACAACTCGTGAATTACTACCAATTACACATGGCCCTTTAACAACGGAATCCTTTATCACACTACCCTCCTCAATTACCACTCTACCAATGACCTTCGAATTTTCGAGCTTACCTTTGTTTTTTGGTTGTATATCATCCAGAACAAGCCTATTAGCATCTAATATGTCCTCAGGCTTACCTGTATCCTTCCACCACCCATCCACAATTGATGCCTCAACCCTATAACCATTGTCAAGCAGCCATTGAATTGCATCCGTAATCTCAAGCTCGTTTCTCCATGAAGGCTTTATATTCTTGCAAGCTTCTATAACTATAGGTTTGAAAAAATATATTCCAACTAAGGCATAGTTAGATGGTGGAACTTTTGGTTTCTCGATTAGTCTTTTTATTCTACCAGTCTCATCCAATTCTGCAACACCAAAACGCTGAGGTTCATCTACTTCCGTAAGCAGGATGAGTGAATCCGGGTTATATTGCCTGAACTTACTGGCGTGCTCAACTATACCATCTTTAAGTATGTTATCTCCAAGGTACATCACGAATTCATCGTTATCAAGAAAATCTTCCGCTACTAAGATTGCATGTGCAAGACCCTTAGGATCGCCTTGATGTATAAACTCAATATCTGCATCCCATTCCACAGATTTTACAGTTTCGATTACTTGTTCCCTATTTGGGCCAGTGACTATCCCTATCTCCTCGATCCCAGCTTCTATAACGTCCTCTATAGCATAGAAAAGTACCGGTTTGTTTGCTACTGGTATCAGCTGCTTTTGTTGGGAATAAGTCAGCGGTCGCAATCTCGTGCCATGTCCTCCCGAAAGGATCAGGGCCTTCATTCTCTTCCCCACCTCTTTAAAGGTAATAAAGTGATAGTTATATTTTTCTCCTGAGAAGTTTGGATAGAGAGTTTGCAAACTTTAAAATCTATTTCTTCTTGCCAGTTAAACTTTTTAATTTAAACAAAATAATAGCCTTGTGCAAGCCGTGATACTTGCAGCAGGTGAAGGAACCAGAATGCGACCCCTGACATACACAAAACCAAAGGTAATGCTCCCGATCGCAAACAAACCCATCCTGCACCACCTGATCGAGAACCTGAGTGCTGCGGGCATTAATGAGGTTGTACTCGTTGTCGGATACAGAGAGGAGACCGTCAGAAACTACTTCGGCAGCAGCTTTAACGGTGTAAGAGTGAAGTACGTCAGACAGAGCAGGCAGCTCGGCACAGCCCATGCCCTTCTGGCAGCAGAGCACCTTCTGGATGAGCGATTCCTCATGCTGAATGGAGATGCCATCGTCTTCAAGGAGGACCTTGAAAAAATTATCAACACTGAGAACGCTCTTGCCGTAAAGCGAGTTGAAAATCCATCAGATTTTGGTGTTGTGGATGTTGAAGGTGGCAAAGTAAAGAGAATACTGGAAAAACCCTCCAAACCGCCATCCAACCTCATAAATGCGGGAATCTACCACCTCACGAGGGACATCGTTGACTACCTAAAGAGAACCCCTCTCTCTGAGAGGGGAGAGTACGAGATAACGGACACGATAACCATGGCCATAAAAGATGGGATGGAATTCAGAGCGGTGGAGATTGAGGAGTGGATTGACGTCGGCTACCCATGGGACATGCTTAAAGCTAACAGGGCTCTTCTCTCAAACATCTCCTCTAAGATTGACGGTGAGGTGGAGGAGGGGGCTGTGCTGAAGGGCAGTGTGGTTGTTGGGGAGGGCAGCATAGTAGTGTCGGGAAGCTACATCGTTGGGCCAGTTATTATAGGCAGAAACTGCAGGATAGGGCCCAACTGCTTCATCCGCCCCTACACGTCCATCGGTGATAACTGCCATGTCGGAAATGCCGTGGAGATTAAAAACTGCATTATCATGAGCGACACAAATGTCCCACACCTCAACTACCTCGGCGATTCTGTTGTGGGTGAGAACTGCAATTTTGGAGCAGGAACGAAGGTGGCAAACCTGAGGCTGGACGAGAGAACAGTGGTGGTAACGGTAAAGGGCAGGAAGGTAAGCACAGGCCTGAAGAAGTTCGGTGCGGCGATTGGAGACAACGTCAAGACGGGGATCAACGTATCGATAAATGTAGGATCGATGATCGGCAACGATGTGTTCATTGGGCCAGGGAGAGTCGTGAGTGGAAACATCAGGCCCTTTTCGAGGGTGTTTTAGAGGGGTGTTAGCATGCAGGCCGTGATTCTGGCAGCGGGTGAGGGGCAGAGGTTGAGGCCCTTCACCGTGAACAAGCCGAAGGTTATGATCAAGGTTGCGAACAAACCGATTTTAGAGTACGTGGTTGAGTCTCTCGCCAGTGCGGGAGTCAGGGATATCGTAATCGTGGTTGGATACAGAAAGAGCAGGGTGATGGACCACTTCGGTGATGGAAGGAAGTGGGATGTAAAGATACAGTATGCGGTGCAGGAAAGGCAGCTTGGTACAGCCCATGCCCTAAAGCAGGCCGAAGATCTCGTGGATGAGGAGTTCGTTGTTGTTTCTGGAGACAACATAATCGACTCCCAGACTGTAAAAAGGCTTGAAGGATGGAGTATTGCCTACAAAGTTTCCGAAGAGTACTCCAAGTACGGTGTGATTGAGCTGCAGGATGGAGAGGTCAAAAGAATTGTTGAAAAGCCCGCCGAACCACTATCAAATCTGATCAACATCGGAATCTACAGATTCAAAAAGGATGTTTTCAGCTACATTGAAGACAGAACGGACATAACGGACGTCATAAACAGGATGATCGAGGACGGATACAGGTTTAAAGCCGTAAAAGCAGAAAGATGGCTGGATATCGTCTATCCCTGGGACATCGTCAGAGTCAATGAGATGGCAATGAACTTTGAGGGGGCAATAATCGCAGGAAAGGTTGAGAAGGCAGAGATAGCTGGAAGTGCAGTCGTGGGCAAAAATACGGTGATAAGGTATGGGGCATACGTGGAGAGCTCCATTGTTGGGGAGAGAAGCGAAATTGGGCAGAATGCCGTGATCAAAGGATTCACGTCGATAGGAGAGAACGTAAAGATTGGAGCCTTCTCATACATCGAGAACTCCGTCATAGGAGACAATGTGGTTATCGGCCCACACTCCTACATCAAGGACTCGGTCATCGACAGCGGGTCGATTGTAAGGGCAAGGTTCACGGCTTTAAGCGATGAGGCCGAGATCGTAATTGGTGATGAGGTGCACAGAATCAAATCAGGGGCCTTCATCGGTGAGAACTGCAGCATTGGTGCGAATGTCGTTGTGGAGGCTGGAACCATCATCGGCAACAACTGCAAAATCATCGCTGGCAAAGTTGTGTCTGGAAAGCTGCCAGACAGCACTGTGGTGATGTAGCCATGTGCGGAATAGTGGGCTACATCGGGTTCAGGAGGGCTGACAGGGTTGTAGTTTCTTCCCTTAAAAGGCTGGAGTACAGGGGCTACGATTCCTGGGGTGTTGCTGTTCTATCAGATGGTGAGCTTAAAATTACCAAGAAGGTCGGGGCTATTGGTGACATTACCGAATTCGAGCTGGCTGAGGGGAGCATCGCTTTAGGTCACACGAGGTGGGCGACCCACGGTAAGCCATCTGAAGTGAACGCCCACCCCCACACGGACTGTACTGGCAAAATAGCCGTTGTACATAATGGAATAATATCCAACTTTCAGAGGCTCAGGGAAAGGCTTGAAAGGGAAGGGCATGAGTTCAGATCCGAGACGGACACGGAGGTGATACCCCACCTGATCGAGAAAGGGTTGTCAGAGGGGTTTGAGAGGGCTGTTTTCAAAGCGATTGAGGAGCTTGATGGATCTTACGCCTTTGTCACTGTGAATGCAGACGACAGCAAGCTGATCGCAGCAAGATACAAAAGCCCGCTCATCCTCGGTGTTGGAGATGGGGAGTACTTCCTCGCATCCGACGTTCCTGCGGTGCTGGAGTACACAAACAGGGTGGTCTTCCTGGAGGATGGGGATGTAGTGGTTGTAACGGCTGATGGATACAGAATATACAGCAATGGGGCTGTCGTTGACAGGAAGGTTGAAACCATCCCGTGGAGCATCGAGGATGCTGAGAAGGGTGGTTACGAGCACTTCATGCTTAAGGAGATACACGAAAATCCGAGAGTTGTGGAGGACACCCTGATAGAGTACATCGGAGAGGAAATTGAGATCGACAGCAGGATTTTTGCCGGCATATCCGACATCCTGATCGTTGCGTGCGGTACATCCTTCCATGCAGGGCTGATCGGGAAGTACGTGATCGAGAAGATGGCCGGGATTCCGGTCAGGGTGGAGTACGCTTCTGAGTTCAACTACCACACTTCCCCTCTCTCCAGAACGCTTGTGATCGGCATAACCCAGTCAGGAGAAACTGCAGACACCTTGGAGGCTATGAGGAGGGCAAAGAAGCTTGGAATGAGAGTGCTGGCAATTACAAACGTTCTTGGAAGCACAGCAACGAGGATTGCAGACTACGTTGTATACACGAGGGCAGGGCCAGAAATCGGGGTGGCGGCAACCAAGACCTTCATAGCGCAGCTTACAACGCTCTACCTGATCGCTGCAAAGATTGCTGTCATGCCAAAAACGCAGCTTGATGAGCTGATAGATGAACTCAGGATGATGCCCCAGAAGATCAGAAGGATTCTGGATGAAGAGGAGAGAATCGCGTCCCTTGCAGAGACCTTTGCTGACTACGAGAACATGATGTACGTGGGGAGGGGGATTGGCTACCCCGTCGCTTTGGAAGGGGCGTTGAAGCTCAAGGAGATATCCTACATCCACGCTGAAGGTTACCCGGCAGGGGAGCTGAAGCATGGGCCATTTGCGTTGCTTGGTGAGAAGATGCCGGTTGTCGCCTGCATAATCAACGATGAGACCTATGAAGCGATGCTCGGAAACATCAAGGAGATAAAGGCCAGGGATTCACCCATAATCGCAGTTACAGGTGAGGAGGACAGAGATATAGAGAAGTTCGTCGATTACGTTATCAGAGTTCCCACTACCAGTCCGATTCTCGCCCCCATAACACAATCTGTAGCCTTGCAGCTCTTTGCCTACCACATCGCCAGAATCAGAGGATGCGAAATAGACAAGCCGAGAAATCTGGCAAAGAGTGTTACCGTAGAATAGTTTCAGCCTTTTTAACCAGCTTCACTGCCACATTGTAGAGCTTCTCCGTGTTGCCAACAGCCTCAGCAACCTTCGCAAGGTCTAAATGGTTGTAGTGGTGGGCTATTGCATTTCTTAGACCGTTGAACTTTCTTAGAAGTTCAGCCTCCTCTTCTCTGATGATCCCCTCTTCCAGGAGCTTTGAAATGTTCGTGTAGTCATCCCCCACCTCCAGTCCAATGTCCTTAACCAGCATTGCCACAATGTCCATTACAGCCTCCACAGCCGTTAACATGGAGTAAAGGATCGCCCTTTTTTCAACCTCACCATCCATTGAGTGATGCGCTATGAAATTAATCTCCTCTTCAACCCACTCAAGCTTCTCCAAGTACCTTTTTCTTCGCATTCAGCCATCTCCTCCTGTTTCTGAGCTTCTCATCCACACTGCTGAAGGAGTTCTCAATTACCCTGTGCTCCATATCCCTCCATATCCTCAGCTGCTTGTAGAGGTAGATGTGCAGCTCATCTTTGGCATAGATTTTGATGTGGTTCTTTATGATGTCCGCCCTGACGTAGAGGGGGAGGTCCTCAAACACCTTCAAATCGTACTTCCCACCCAGCTTTCCCAGTATCCTATCAAAAACACCCTTCTCCGGCTTCACAATGCACACATCAATATCGCTCCTCTTAGTGCTCTCTCCTTTAGCATGAGAGCCGTAGAGCAATACACCCAAACATCTGTCAGCGAACTCCGCAAAATCCCTTCTGATCTCCTCAACAACATCCACATCTCTAAACCAGCACCAATAATTTTAAACCTTTTTGATGAGCATGAAAATTGCAGCCATCAAAAACCACCCCGCTGAGGGACTGGGCTACATGGAGAGGCCTACAAGGAGCAAAACTTGCAGGACTTTGACGCCCTCATAATTCTTGGTGGGCCAATGGGCGTCTATGAGGCCGACAAATACCCCTTCCTGAGCTGGGAGATGGATGTCATCAGGAAAAACTACACCAAAAAGCCAATCCTTGGGGTGTGCCTTGGTGCACAGCTCATTGCCGGAGCTCTCGGAAGCAGGGTTTACCCCTACATCAGAGAAATCGGCTGGAGAACTGTCGAGAAAGTTGGTGAGCGGTTTGACCTCCCACCAAAAATCGAGGTTTTTCAGTGGCATGGAGACACCTTCGACCTCCCGCAAAATGCAGAGCTGATTTATGCTGGAAAGGAGGTTAGAAACCAGTGCTTCATCACTGGGAAGGCAATTGCCATGCAGTTCCACGTTGAGATGACCCTCGAACTGATTGAAAAGTGGCTATCAACTGAGAAAACGCTGAGCGACGATGAGAAAAGGAAAATACTGGAGGAAAGCAAAGATAAGATAGAAGAGTACCACAAGCTCTGCGAAAAATTTGTTGTTTACAAAAATTTAGCTTTCCCTCCCCTCAATCTCCTTTATTTTATCATACAGAAGTGGTAGGAAAAGGCCAACGTCGGTTACGACACCAATGGCCTGATGCGTACCTCTGTCCATCAGCTTTGTCACCGTTGCAGGGTTCATGTCCACACAGATCGTTTTAACGCTGGATGGTAGCAGATTTCCGACTGCGATGCTATGGAGCATCGTTGCGAGCATGATCACCATGTTCACCCCTCTCAAAGCTTTCTTCATCTCCTTCTTCGCCACCATCACGTCCGTTATAACCTCAGGGAGAGGTCCATCATCTCTGATCGAGCCTGCAAGGATGAAGGGGACGTTGTTCTTCACACACTCATACATTATCCCATCCCTGATTATCCCCTTCTCAACGGCCTTCTTTATCCCTCCCGCCGCTATAACCTTGCTTATCGTGTAGAGGTGGTGCCTGTTTCCTCCAGGCACAGGTTTACCGCTGTTGATGTCCATTCCAAGGGACGTGCCAAAGATGGAGATCTCTATGTCGTGCACAGCCAAAGCGTTGCCCGAGAGCAGCAGATCAACGTAGCCATCCCTTATCAGGGCAGCCAATGCGTTTCTCGCAGATGTATGATCTACTGCCGGACCTGCAACAACCGCAATCCTCCCCCCACTAACTTTAAGATCGTAGATGTCCCTTGCAATCGCCTCTATCAGCCTTTCAGTCGGTCTCTCCGATGAAACTCTCCCGCCCATGAATTCGAAGTAGGTTGATTTTCTTGGCCTTTCGGGTGGTACAACTCTAACGCCCCTCTCACCGACCACTATCAGATCTCCCTCCTTGACCTCATCAATGGCTATGCAGTAAGCTTTCCCATCCCTTATCGCTATAACCCTGTCCATGCTTATGTCCTCAACCTCCAGCCACTCTCCTCTATATCTCACAAAGGTCGGGTGGTTTGTTGTGACGTAAAATCCCTCAGGCAGAACTCTATCTGCCGGGGCCTTCGCAAGCTCGACCTCCTCAACTTCCGGCACTCTCGCCCCGATTTTGTGCAGCTCCTTCAGAATCTGGTCAAGATGAGAGTCATCTCTGCCAAAAACAATCATTCTGGCATAGCTGTGGTCCTGCTTTTTCTTTCCCACCCTGAACTCCAGTATCTCAAACTCACCGTCGAGGTCGAGTATCGTGTCGAGGGCCTTCGGCAGTATCATTGAATCGATCAGGTGGCCTTCAAACTCAAGCTCCTTCGCCTTCATAACCATCCCCTCTTCGACAGGTAGTCCCTGCTCTCAAGTATAGCTTTCTCCTCTCTTGTCTCTATGGTTAAAAAACCTGTGTATTCATCAAGCCTGAACTTTTTCAGATCAACGTTACCCCTGCCAAGAGCCAAATGCTGATCCGTTTTGCCATCATTGTCGTGGAGGTGCATGTTAACAACTCTATCAAAGTTTCTCATGAAGAAGGGATTCTCTCTGATGTTGTAATGCCCTACATCAATCGTGAGTCCGAGATCCGTGGTTTCCAGAATTTCTGTTAGTGCCCTCTCAAGCCCGTCCTCAATCATTATGGTGTTTTCGAGGGCCAGCTTTACGGGACAGACCTCGATGAAGGGTTTCAGCTCATTCAGCAGCACCTTCTCGTTGTGCTCGTCAAAAAGCGTTTTATCAAAGAAGAAGTTTCCATTGCTTATAAAAGCAGGGTTCCAGCCTATGTGGAAGGTAACAACTTCAGCACCGCATTTTTCAGCGAAATAACAGATCTTCCGCATCTCCTCATAGCTCGCCCTCCTCATGTCGTCGCTCAGGGAAATGAAGTTTGTGCTCGTCGCTGGAGCGTGGATGAGCAAATCCAGATCGTAGCTCCACTTCAGCTCGATTACCTCTGCATAGCTCAGGTTCTTCAGTGCATAGAAGGGATGATCCATGAGGATCTCGATGTGCGTGAAGCCGTGGTTTGCTGCAAACTCAAACGCATCCTTGGGCTTGTGCCTGACATCTGGCTGCATTCCGAGGGAGATCACGGTTCCACCATTCACAGCTCAACCATCGTCCCTACGCCTTCTTTCGTGAAAAGCTCAATCAGTATGGAGTGGGGCTTTGAGCCGTCAATCACGTGTGCCTTCTCCACACCATTTGTCAAGGCTCTGTGAATGGCCTCAAACTTGGGGATCATCCCGCCCTTCAGCACACCCTTTTTGCGAAGCTCCTCCAGCTCCCCGAGAGTCACCTTCGACAGCAGAGAGTTCGGATCTCCCGGATCCTTGAGAATTCCGGGTACATCGGTGAGCATGATCAGCTTTTTCGCACCCAAAGCTGCGGCAATTTCACCTGCCACTATATCAGCGTTGAGGTTGTAGGTGTTTCCAGCTAAATCAGTCGCAACCGGGGAAACTACAGGTATGAACCCGTTCTCAAGGAGAATGCGCAGAATTTCAGGGTTTACGTACTCAGTTTCACCAACAAAACCGAGATCAATGATTATCTCCTCCTCCCCCTTTTTCATCTTCATCTCCTTTTTCTTCGCCACAATCAGCAACCCATCCTTCCCGCTCAAACCAACAGCCTTTCCACCATTCCTTATGAAGGTTGTAACAATTTTTGAGTTAACTTTCCCATCCAGAACCATCTCCACGACTTCCATTGTCTCTCTGTCTGTCACCCTCAATCCTTCAACAAACTTTGGCTGCAATCCAAGCCTCTCCATCTTCTCCGAAATTTCCGGCCCACCACCATGAACCACCACCGGCTTGATGCCGACAAAGTAGAGCAGAACGATGTCCTTGATTGTCTCCTCCAAAACCCTATCATCCACCATGGCGTGACCGCCAATCTTTATCACCATCGTGGTGCCGTGAA
>CBEUCM010000013.1:0-37726 GCA_965541645.1 uncultured Archaeoglobaceae archaeon
CCTCAGCAGACCCTCTACTGGTTCTGGAGAATACTTGGAGAGCCAGACTCTGTAGGATCTGCCCGAAACCTTTTTTCTCACCACTTCTTTCTCTACCTCAAGCCACGAAAGTATTTCAGAAACCGTGGACTTTGATAGTCCAAGCTTCTCGTGTATCTCGCTCTGCAGAACCCCCTCCTCTCCAGCAGATTCGAGGAGGGCTTTAATTCTACTCTCCGCATCCACGCCAGTTTTTCGATTTGTTTGTTTAAAATTTTTCAGACATCTGAAAGGTTATACACTATGAGGTAAAACATTGAGCTTTGCAACCGTCGCCTGCTTCCTCAACTTCTCATCAAAGGTTGCCAGAGTTCCAACCCTTGCAGCCACGGAAAGTATAACCTTGTCGTTGTACCTTGACATGCTCAGCCCCTCCTTCCGGATGATTTCAAGCCCCCTTAGCACGTCCTCTGGGCTTTCAGCGGTTAGCTCTGTTTTATGATGACGAACGTACTCTTCCACCTTATAGATTGTGTCCTCAATCCCGACATCGAGGGATTTCAAAACCCAAACATACTCGTGCACGACGAGCAACGGAAGTACCCAACTATCAAGCGAATCCAGGAGCTTCCTTGCCTCTTCATGGTAAATACTGTCTTCAAAAGTGTCGTAAACAAGAACATTTGTGTCTATCACAGCCTTCATAAATTTTCCCTCAAACCCCTCTCGATCAGCCCCTCTATTTCATCCGGCGATAGTTTTAGACCGAGTTTCAGCGTCTTTCTTTGCTCTTTGATCTTTTTTATTATGATCTCCTCTTTTTCCTCGTCATAGTGAACTTCGAGAATGTCTCCAAGTTTTATGTTCAAGCGTCTTCTGATTTCGGCGGGTATTGATATCTGGTAGTTACGGGTCACTTTTACTCTCATAGTATGTTTTGCCAAATAGAAATATTTAATGTTTTCTACTAAACACAAGCAAAACCACCTCGGCCGATCGCATAATTTGGCTATATTTTAAGGTTGAAGGTATATAACAAAAATAAAATTAGGTGTCAACGAGCTTCCCAGCCAGGAAGTCATCGTAAGCTTGCAGATCGAGCATACCGTGACCGCTGAAGCCGAACACTATCACTTTCTCCTCATCGTTTTCCCTCGCCTTTATTGCTTCATCTATTGCGACCCTTACGGCATGATTTGTCTCAGGAGCAGGGATTATGCCCTCCGTTCTTGCAAACATCACCCCTGCCTCAAAGGTCGGTATTTGCTTCACAGCCCTTGCCTTGATTATCCCATGCTTCACGAGCATGCACAGAGTTGGTGCGTCGCCGTGATACCTCAGTCCTCCGGCGTGTATGGGTGGTGGTATGAAATCATGGCCAAGAGTGTACATTTTCAGCAGCGGTGTTAGCCCTGCAACATCCCCGTAGTCGTATCTGTATTCACCACTGGTCAAAGTGGGACAGGCTGCAGGCTCTACAGCAATTATTTCAAGATTTCCGTTCTTCGCATCATTTACGAAGGGGTAAGCGAGGCCTGCAAAATTGCTCCCGCCACCAACACATCCTATCAGCACATCTGGCTTCTCTCCAGCGATCTCAAGCTGCTTTTTGGTTTCCAGTCCAATGATGGTCTGATGCAGCAAAACGTGGTTCAGAACGCTGCCAAGACTGTACTTTGTATTTTCATTCTTCACTGCATCCTCGATTGCCTCGCTTATCGCAATCCCAAGACTTCCGGGTGTGTCCGGATTTTCGGCCAGTATCTTCTTGCCGATCTCAGTTCTCTCGCTGGGTGAGGGATACACTTCCCCACCCCACGTCTCCATCATAACTCGTCTGTAGGGCTTCTGCATGTAGCTAACCTTCACCATGTAAACCGTGCAGGCAAGCTCGAAGAGCTTGGTTGCAAAGCATAAAGCTGAACCCCACTGTCCAGCTCCAGTTTCAGTCGTTAACCTCTCAACCCCCTCTTTTGCGTTGTAGTATGCCTGTGCAACCGCTGTGTTTGGCTTATGACTTCCTGGCGGACTTTCACCTTCGTACTTGAAGTATATTCTTGCAGGTGTTTTCAGGGCCTTCTCCAGCCTTTCGGCCCTAATTAGCGGTGTTGGTCTCCAGATTCTGTAGATGTCCCTGACCTCATCTGGAATTCTTATCCATCTCTCCCCGCTCATTTCCTGCTCTATCAGCCCCCTTGGAAAGATCGGTTCCAGATCCTCAGGCTTTACCGGCTCCTGTGTTGCGGGGTGGAGTGGTGGTGGCAATGGCTCAGGCAGATCTGGCAGGATATTGTACCATCTTTTTGGAATCTCGTTTTCATCCAGCACAATTTTCTTCATGCCGAATGGGTGTATTCATATTATTTAAGTTTTTTCCCTTTTTTTAGGAATCAGCATATTCTTGTGGTATGAGTATGGACAAAAATAGATTTATAGCGACGAAAAATAGCAGGATTATGAAGAAATCTAAGGAGCTTTACAGCGAAGCTCTGAAGCTACTCCCGGGGGGGGTTAGCAGTCCAGTCAGAGCCTTCAAACCTCACCCCTTTTACACAGCCAAGGCTAAGGGATCCAGAATTTACGATGTTGATGGAAACGAGTACATCGACTACTGCATGGCCTATGGCCCGCTCATCTTGGGCCATTGCAATGAGGAAGTGAAGAGGGCAATAGCTGAGCAGCTTGAGTACGGATGGCTTTATGGCACACCCATAGAGCTTGAAATTGAGTATGCGAAGCTGATAAAGAAGTACTTCCCATCGATGGAAATGCTCAGGTTCGTGAACACTGGTAGTGAGGCAACAATGGCTGCTCTGAGGGTTGCAAGAGGCTTTACCGGCAAAGATAAGATAGCCAAAATCGAGGGTAGCTTTCATGGCGCTCATGATGCAGTGCTGGTAAAGGCCGGAAGTGGGGCAACAACGCACGGCATACCGAATTCGGCAGGAGTACCAGTGGAGTTCGTGAAAAACACTCTGCAGGTTCCCTACAACGATGTTGAAGCTCTTGTTGATGTGCTTGAGAGAGGGGATGTTGCTGCACTCATCCTTGAGCCGGTGATGGGTAACTCCTCCCTGATACTCCCAGCTGATGGCTACCTTAAGGAGGTCAGGAAAATCACCGAGGAAAACGACGTTCTGCTGATATTCGATGAGGTGATAACCGGCTTCAGAGTCTCCATGGGGGGAGCTCAGGAATACTACGGCGTTAAGCCCGATCTGACGACCCTTGGAAAGATCGCCGGTGGGGGGCTGCCAATAGGGATTTTTGGAGGTAGAAAGGAGATAATGGAGAGGGTAGCCCCTGCAGGTGACGTGTATCAG
Source organism: uncultured Archaeoglobaceae archaeon (assembly GCA_965541645.1). Taxonomy (GTDB): domain Archaea; phylum Halobacteriota; class Archaeoglobi; order Archaeoglobales; family Archaeoglobaceae; genus Archaeoglobus. The sequence goes on from CBEUCM010000013.1 coordinate 3,303, forward strand.
GCAGGAACCTTCAGCGGAAATCCATTAAGCCTTACCGCAGGCTACACGACGATTAAATTTATGGAGAAGAACAGAGTTCTTGAAAGGGTGAATGGCCTGACAGCCAAGCTGGTGTCAGGTATAAGGGACGTGCTGGAAGACAAAAAGGCTGAATGTGAGGTTGGAAGCATTGCATCAATGTTCTGCATATACTTCGGCCTTCAGCCCACGGACTACGCTGAAGCTTTGCAACTGGACAAGGACGCATATATGAAGTTCTTCTGGAACATGCTTGAAAACGACGTATTTCTCCCACCATCCCAGTACGAGACCTGCTTCGTGAGCTATGCCCACACTGAAGATGATGTGGAGAAAACCGTAGAGGCGGTGGGTAACTCCATATGAAGCTGGTAGTTGGGACGAGGGGAAGCAAGCTGGCTTTAGCCCAGACAGAGAAGGTTGTGGAAAGGCTCAGGGAGAAGTACGAGGTAGAAGTGAGGATCGTAAAAACTGCAGGTGACATCCTAAAGGACAGGCCGTTGTACGAGTTCAAGGGTATTGGAGCCTTTGTGAGAGCCCTCGACACAGCACTGGCAGAGGGAAAGGTGGATATAGCGGTTCACAGCTACAAAGATGTGCCCACCCAAAGGGTGAAGGGAACGAAAATTGCTGCAGTGCTCAAAAGGGATAGCCCCTGTGACGTGCTGGTTTCGAAAGATGGTGGCAGTATTGACGAACTCCCGGAGGGTGCTGTTGTTGGTACTTCAAGTTTGAGGAGGAGGGCACAGCTCAAAAGACTTCGGGGAGATCTAAAATTTGAGAACTTGAGGGGTAATCTGGACACGAGACTGAGAAAGCTGAATGAGGGTCTTTACGATGCAATTGTCGTCGCTGAAGCCGGATTGCAGCGCTTGAAGATCGACATCGGCTATTACCGCTTTGAACCGGATATTGTCGTACCTCCTGCAAATCAGGGTATAATAGCCATTGCCACGAGGGAGGGGGAAGAGGATCTTGTAACCTTCCTCAACGATGACAGAACGTGGCTGGAAGCGATGGTGGAGAGAGCGGTTGTAAGAGAACTGGGAGTCGGTTGTGCTGTACCAGTTGGAGTTTATGCTGAGGCAAAAGGCAAGGTCAGGCTAATCTGTGAGGTGCTGGACAGAAAGTACATCAGAGTGGATGAGAAGCTCTCAAGAAAGAATGCGGTAGAAGAGGCCTTGGAAATAGGAAGGATGCTGAGAAAGGAGATGTATGGTGGGTAAGGTTTACATCGTCGGGGCAGGGCCAGGGAAGAAGGACCTGATCACGCTGAGAGCTCTTGAACTGATCAAGAGGGCAGATGTTATCCTGCATGATGAGCTAATTGGAGAGGTTGCTGAGTTTCTTAAAGATTGCAAAGCTGAGGTTATCAACGTCGGTAAGAGGAGCGGAAAACACAGAAAGAGTCAGGAAGAAATCAATCGAATGCTGGTGGAATATGCGAGGCAGGGAAAAACCGTTGTAAGATTAAAAGGTGGAGATCCATGTGTTTTTGGCAGGGGTGGTGAAGAGGCAGAGTTTCTGGCAAAAAATGGCATTCCCTTTGAGTTCGTGCCCGGCGTAACATCAGCGGTGGCGGTTCCCGCTGATGTTGGGATCCCCGTAACACACCGAAAGTACGATCCTGCTGTTGTTTTCATAACTGGCAGAGAAAGCAGAGAGAGGCTGAACTGGAAAGCATTAGCAGAGTTGAACGCAACGATAGTGGTTCTGATGGGTGTTTCGAGAGCCGAGAAGATAGCAAGCATGCTGATCGAGAATGGCAGAGATCCGGACACCCCTGTGGCGATAATCGAGAGGGGCTTCTCTGTAGATCAGCGAGTGCTTATTTCGAAACTCTCAGAGCTTCACGAAACCATTGTTCGAGAGCGTGTGGAGGCTCCGGCCATCATCGTTATTGGCAGAGTTGTGGAACTTTTCAACCTGCTTGGATCAAAACAATGAGGGCGTTCTGGCTGTAGAACCATGGATTTTTGCTTTTATCCACTCAATTATCAGCTCTAAGGTTGAAACTGGAACTATCTGCGTGGCTTTTATTATCATGAGTTTCATGAGCGCTTCCGTCACCGCAGCGAGGTCGTTGCAGTAGGGTATGAGGATTACATTGCCATACTTCCTTTTCAGCTCCTCTCCAACCTCCTCCACAGCGCACTTCCCCACAACTAAAATCGGTGGTTTTAGCCCCTCAAGATCGTCAAATCCCTTCCCGAAAACGATGGTAAAGTCTCCCTCCCCACCATAATCAACATGCAGCATTTCGAGGACCATGAGAGTGTTATCCACACACCCCTCTCTGCAGGCCAGCTCCCTCCCCTTTACAAATTTCACACCGTCTGGATAGATCCCAAGCGGGGTGCAGGGTTGCTTCTCCACCCTGTACTTTTCAAACTCACCAATTACATCGATTTTATCTTCCACCCGATACTTCTCTTCAGCGATTTTGAGGTGCTCAATCTCTCCCACCCCATAACCGAGAAGTTTTGCTGCCACTATGTCTACGGCAAGTGCGTCATTTCCTGCAATGAGGAGGTTCATCGGCAGTATGTACTTGTCAAACAACCTCTCAAGGGGGTAGTGTCCGTGAATTGTTGCAAACTTGCCATCCACTATCGAAAAATCTGGCTTTATGAAGTCGTAGATGGATGCGATAAATCTGTGCAGCTCGAATTTACTGTGATGCACCCTTCTGTCTTTGTGGTATATGAAGCCGAACTGGTTTTTCAGATTCAGGGTGACTGTAGTCATATCGTGTGTTTTGAGCTTGGGCAGGCTTAGATAGAAACTGCCACCTTCAACGATGCTCTCGTAAACACTTTTGGAAAATCAACTTTGAAATCACCTATTTCCACCTTAACGCTTTTTTCCTCATCCAGATAGATTGGCTTTCCCCCCGCTTTTTTGATAGCCCTGCCTATACCCGTGACCTTGAATACCAGTCTTGTGAAATTACCCTGTGTCGAGTTTTCCATAACGTAAACTTTGCTGGCTCCGAGGTTCTTCAGAGCTTTAATGGTTGCTTCAATGATTTCGGGAGATGTGTAGCATCCCTTCCTGAAATCAACGGCATTAATTTTTATAAACGCCTCCTCTCCGGGATCCACCCTGTAGTCATGCAGAATTCCCTCCACGGTATTTACAAGGTCTTCCCCAAGTGGCACCAAGGATACCTTAGGCATGATTGTATTTGTCGAATCAAGTATATCAGCGTAACCCCAGAGACATTAAAAATAATAATTACCGATTTATCGCAATTTTAACGCCAATGCGGGGAAATATGGTTAAATTAATATAACAAATATTAAGGATGAGGCAAAAACGGCCGGAGGTGGTTCATTGCCAGCTTTCGCAGAATTTCCACTCTTTCGGGTGCAGCTCAAGACCGACGAGGATGTAGCAATTAGAAGTGCGGAAGAGCAGATAGAGGAGGGATCCGCTGCAGACGTTCTTAGTGTACCGGCTCCCGATAAAAAACATCACAAATACTCAGGAAGACAGAAGACGTCCCTCTTTCTGGGTTTGCTCGTATTCGCAGCCGTTGTACTAATTCCGACACCACATACTTTCGTCGATACAGCAATTAAGCTCGTAAAACTGGATGATGCACTGCTTGATGAGGCTTCAACGCTCGGGATGGTGAGAGATGGAGAGATAACCAGTACAGCGGCATTCATGGAGTGGCTTAAGGAGAAGGATGTGAAAAAGTACGAGGAGATACTCAATAAGGCCACTCAGATGAAATACGTTGCAGCCCTCGCTTTGCTCATGGCAATATGGTGGATGGGTGAGGCGATACCCCTTCCCGCAACCGCTCTACTACCTTTGATAGTCCTGCCTTTGCTTGGAGTCAGCAAGATGAAGGATGTTGCCCCGAGCTACGCCTCTACCATCATCTTCCTGTTCATGGGCGGGTTCATGATAGCTGCGGCGATGATGAAGTGGGGGCTCCATAGGAGGTTAGCTCTGATTATAATCAGTCTGATAGGTACCAGCCCCCGTAAAATCGTTCTTGGTTTCATGGTCGCTACGGCATTCCTGAGCATGTGGATATCCAACACTGCGACTACGATGATGATGATGCCTATAGCCCTTGCCATACTCCTCCACGTGTCAAAAACGGGTGTGGAGTCAAACAATCTCAGATTCGGAACGGCACTGATGCTTGGAATCGCTTATGCAGCGTCAATTGGGGGCGTCTCGACGATAATAGGTACACCGCCGAATGCAATAGTGGTTGGCACACTACCCAGCCTGTTTCCTGACGCACCTCTGATAAGCTTCACTGACTGGCTCGCCATCGGCGTTCCAGTATCGTGGACCTTTCTGCTGATCTCATGGTTCGTGCTCGTGTATGTACTCAACCCGCCCGAAATAAATGAGCTGCCGGGAGGAAGAAGGCTGATCGAGGAGGAACTGAAGAAGCTGGGGCCGTGGAGCAGAGGAGAGAAAGTAGTTCTTGCGGTTTTCGTGCTCACAGCCCTTGCGTGGATCAACAGCTCACCGAAAACAATAGGAGATGTAACTATACCCGGAATAAAGACGTTTCTGCCCTTTGTGGACGATAAGGTAATTGCCATGATCGCCGCCGTTTCCCTCTTCCTGATCCCGGTGGACCTTCATAAAGGCGACTTCGCCCTTGACTGGGATGCAGCTAAAAACATACCCTGGGGGATACTGCTGCTGTTTGGAGGGGGTATAGCCCTCAGCAAGGCATTCATGAAGAGTGGGCTGGCCAACTGGATGGCTGAGCAGCTTATGTTTCTCAAGGGGATGCCGCCCATTGTGATCATATTCGCCATAGTGACACTAACGATCTTCCTTACGGAGATGACGTCAAATACTGCCATAACAACCCTCCTGATGCCGATAATGGCTGGCTTCGCTCTTGCAATGGGTGAGGATCCGAGAGCATTCATGATATCCGCCGCCATTGCAGCGAGCTTCGCATTCATGCTTCCAGTTGCAACTCCTCCAAACGCCATAGTCTTTGGCACTGGCTACGTCACGATGCCACAGATGGCAAGAAACGGCTTCTTGCTGAACATAGTAGGCATCTTTCTGATAACCCTATTCTGCTACACTCTCGTGCCAGCGGTCTTCGGCGTTGAGCGGGGCGTGGTACCGATCTGGGCAAAACCATAACTTCATTTTTTAGCAAGTAACATTAACGTTAAATACTACTGAATCTCTCTCTGGATATGAAAGTTCTGGCTATAAACGGCAGCCCGAATAAGAGAAACACCTACGCCCTTCTTGAGATCATTGTGGAGGAGGTAAAAAAGTTGGGGCATGATGCAGAGATCATAAACCTCAGAGACTACGAAATCAACGAGTGCATTGGATGTGATGCATGCTTGAAGGGCGACTGCAGTCAGAAGGACGACATCTTCAAGGTTCTGGAAAAGATGGTCGAGGCCGATGCCATAGTAATTGGGGCCCCAACCTACTTTGGAAATGTGCCAGGGATTGTGAAGAACCTTATAGACAGGAGCAGAATGGCAAGGATGGGGAACTACAGGCTCAAGAACAAGATATTCGCCCCTGTAGTTACCTCTGGATTGAGGCATGGTGGGGCAGAGTTTGTGGCAATGAGTTTGCTCGTGTACGCCCTTGGTCAGGGGATGATTCCCGTCTCGATTACGGAGAACCCTATAACCACAGGAACCTTTGCGGTTGGAGTTATACAGGGAGATTCGGGGTGGAGAGGGGTTAAGAAGGATGAGATTGCAATCAATGCTGCAAAAGCTCTGGCCAGAAGGATAGTGGAGGTTGGAGAGGCAACAAAGGATCTCAGAGCTTCCACCCGCTGACTTCCACACTTTTACCCCTTATTTTGCAGTACAGCACTCTCAAAAAGGATATCAGGCATATAGCCGACCAGAGCGGTGAATATACGAAGTAGTAAACCGGAAGGACCTTGGCATCGATCTTGAAGTTAATCTTCTTTGAGAAAGTTAGCAAAACCCCCGACCACACTAAGAAGGAGATGCCCATCGCAACAAGGTTTCTCAGCGTGTCCAGCTCGTACAAAGCCAAGATTGCCAGAGATGCAAGTTTTGGAGATATAACAGCCAGGAGAGGTAGTGTGATGTACAGGAGCTTTGTAAAGTAGTTTTCCGGCAGCAAGAATGATACCAGCATTCCAAAGAGTGCCGGATAGAAGAAAACCAGATAGGGAATCCACAGGCGAGGACGCATGAGTATCGGTAGTAGATTATCCAGCAGCACCTCCGCCCCGCCCATGCTCCACCTTTCGCGCTGTCTGAACCACTCCTTAAAGGTCTTCGGCCCCTCCGTTATCGCTCTGCCGCAAATGTCGTAGCTGTACCCATTCAGCCCCAGCCTGACTCCCAGGTCGGTATCCTCGTTGATCCTCCGTCTGAATCCCCCAAGCTTATTCATCACGCTCTTCCTTATCACAAAGGCCGAACCGTTCAAACCAAGACAGGATCCGAGTTTCGCTGCAATTGCCGCTCCAAGAGTCATGACGAGGTAGTCAACATTCACAAGCCGCTCAAAGATTGACTCCCCTCTAACCTCCTTGACTATCTCCACAGCATCGCTCCCGTTCAGTCCGCTCAGATCTTTAATCACGGTGTCGCTGTCTATGAATACGATCTGCTCCCCACTCACAAGCTTTAGGGCATCGTTTAGCGCTTTCCACTTCCCCCTCCGCTCTTTGCTGAGCGTCACCTTAACATTGTACTTTTTTAAAACGTTCAGGAGATCATCATCCGGCTCGTCGGCAGCAACCACGACCTCATAACCCTTCTCCCTGAACCACCTTATGTTCTCCTCAACACGCCCTGTATCTTTGTACGCAGAAATCACCGCTGATTTCATCTGAAAGAAAAAGTATGGCGGGTAAGATAAAGTTATCGATTTAGGGCGTTAAGGTTTTAAATGTCCCGAGTCAAACAAATTCACGGTGGCAGGATGATAAAAGTTATGGTCGTTGACGATGAAACCGCAATGAGAGAAATTCTAAAAATAATGCTTAAGGATTACAAGGTGATTGAGGCCTCCAATGGCAGGGAAGCTGTTGAGCTCTACCAGAGGGAGAGGCCAGACCTCGTGTTGATGGATGTGATGATGCCGATAATGAATGGTATAGACGCTACTGCAGAGATAAAAAAGATGGATCCCAACGCAAAGATCGTGGCAATAACAGCTTACACCAGCTCCAAGGGGGAGAAGATCGTTGAGGCTGGGGCTGATTTCATTCTGAAAAAACCCTTTTCAAGAAAGGATGTAATAGGGCTGATAGAAAAAATAATCGGTCAAGTTTAGCTACATTCCAAGCATTTTCTCCTCCCACTTCTTCAGGTATTCGGAGCTTTGACTCACATCGGCGAATATGCTAGCAGCTCTCTCCACGTCCTCAAGTTCAACCTTACCAGAATCTCTCATTCTCGCAAACTCGTGTGCGGGAGCGAGAAGCTGTACAGCGTATCTAAGGCTCGTCTTCTCTCCAATGTCCGTCAGCTTCTCCCTCGCTTCTTCGCTCAGCATTATCCCAGATTCAGCGGCCCTGATCTCAATTATGGTTCTTATCTCATCCCTGCTGTAGGGCTCGGTTGTTATTATCAGCAGTCTGTCAAGCAGATCGAGCGGTATGCCGTGGGGAGCTGTGATATCCGTCCCCCTGATTCTTGAGAACCCCCTGTTTGATGCGAGTATTATTATCGGAGCCATCTCCGACTCCATGGCTCTGTTCATGAAGGCGAAGAGTTCAATGTCCATGAGGTGGGTTTCATCAATGAACAGCACTCCTGGCACAAGCTCGGCTCTGCCTTCCTCAACCAGCCTCTTCACTTGCTCGTCCACAGCCTGCCTCACTTCGTTGTCAACTTCTCTGCTTGGAGGTGAGAAAAGGCTGAAGATGCTGCTCCTTCTCGCATTGGCCTCATCCAGATCATGAAGCGTAACAACATAGGTGAACTCCTTCTCTTTCTCCACCTTTCCCGATGGAACTTCAACAACATCGTACTCGTCAAGGTCGTACTTCTTCTTCGCTCTACTACTTTTGCCCAGCTTCCCTATTCTGCCCGTCTCCTTGTCTATCACTATTACATCTCCCACCTCGATGCCCTGCGAGAGGAACTGGATGGCAAATCTCCCTCCAACGCTGAAGGTTCTTTTTTCATCCTTTGTTGCCAGTGTTAGCGTTGCAGATTCGGGTATTTTCTGCGTCGGATTGTAGGGGTTGGGAACCATGTTGTAATCCAAGCCCACAACCTCTCCCTCAAGAACCGTCCTTGTTTCCCGTATCCTCACACCTATGGCCTTCCTCATCGCCTGAATTAACGCTTCAGTTTTCTTCATCTCAGCACTGTAGAACTCACTGGCTGAGACATGGACAAAGGGGATGTCCCTGCCAAGTTCCTTGCTTATAGCTACGGCTATTGCTGTCTTTCCAGTACCAGGCGGACCAGCTATGAGTATGCCTCTGCCCGCCATCTTCCCAGCCCTTATAAGCCTGACGATGATTCCCGCAGCCTCTCTTGCTTTTTTCTGGCCAACAAGACCATCAGCTACATCCTTCGCCCTCAGATTCTCATCCAGCCCGAGACCACGGATGTGGGAATGAGCGCTTATCCTCTCAAAAGTCTGGGTGATCTCCCGGATCTCCCCCTCCATAACAGTCACCAGAATTGGTGGAAAAGTATGACTATATAAGTTTTTTGTTTATTATTGAATTTAATAGTTTACATACAAAATAATAGTCAGCTAAAATTTAGTTAACAATAGGATTGCAAACATTATTATTAGAAAACCAAAAATTTAAATTACTCTTGTAACTAGTTTTTATTCCAATGGGTATCCCAAAAGAGAGACCGATTTGGAGGACAGCAGCACGTTACTGGGGAGGTTGTTTAAGATATCCCTATAAACCAAAAATAAAATTTCTGAGCAATGGTATCTCTGGAGAATTGAGGTTATATCCCAATAGAGTTGAATTTGCTACTAAAAAGTTCCTGATTAAAATTCCGTTTGCTCGTATATTCTCGCTGAAACCTGTAACTTCAATCACAGATTACGATCTGGAAGAAATTGGATTTGTTGTCCATAAAGAAAGGAAACTTCTTCAAATTCCTTTTTTAGATTCATGCAGTGTTAAAAATTACCCTCTTTTTGATGTAGGATTTTTATTAAAGAAACATGAAAAATGGGCTTTAACACTCGTCAAGAAAGTAAGAGAGACAGACGCAGGAAGAAGCCTAATTTCAAAGTATGTTGAAAGAACTTGCACGTCGGTAGACTTATCAAATATAGCTTCGATACTAATGGAGCAGCTCGAATTGGCTTTTAACTCTAACACACTTAAAAATAAAAACCAAATTCCACAAACTCTTTACACTTTTATAGATCTTATTGAAGATGACAGTTGGGATACAAAGCTAATTAAAAGCGATTTAAAGAAGGTCCTAGACGATATACTCAAAATCGACTCAATACTTCGTAAAAAAGGCATTTCTCTAGATTTTAGGATACTATTAGATCTGCTATACGATGAAGCAATAAACAAATTTATCAAAAACATTGAACACGACATCGGTATATTTTCCCACATCATTTCAAATCTTTACAAAGCTAACACAGAGCTAGAGTTAAAAGATCTAATTAAATATTTTTGGATGTATTCTAAAAAATTGGCCTTGTATGACGAGTTTTCAAATTTGCTAAACTCTGCTTTAGATGCGAACAGGGTTTCAAGAGATATATTGTGCAGAATGATAACTAACATTATTCGTAAATCTAATATAGATAATACAATTTTAAACAATGCTCCCGATCTCTTTGATATAATACTTTCAGCTCATAGCGAATATGAATTAGAAGTTTTTGAACAAAATTTAGAGAAATTGGCTCCAGACGATGATAGTTTTGAGTTCAAACCAAAGTTGGAGTTAAACTTAGACAATGTATCAGACGGATATGAATTCGAGAAATTTTTGGAAAAACTATTCACAGCAAACAATTATAAAGTCATAAGAACGCCTTTTAGCCAAGACAAAGGTGCTGATCTATTGCTAATTAAGAACGGTGAAGTAATAGCTGTACAAGCGAAATTTACAAAAAGCAAGATAGGTCCTAAAGCCATCCAAGAAATAGTAGCAGCAATCAATTTCTATAATGCCGACAGAGGAATGGTCGTTACAAATAGCAGATTTACTAAATCTGCTATAGAACTGGCATCTGCTAATGAAGTAGAACTAGTTGATGGAGACAAATTAAAAGAAATTATTGAGAACACAATTAATAAATCTAAATCAGCCATTCAACCTATTGAGCTTCCATTACAGATTAAAGATGGAATTGACAGCACTTCTATCATCTGTGTACTATGTGGAACTGAAATGAAAATTAGTTTAAAGCAAATTAGTATGAGTTCCAAAATAACTTGTCCAAATTGTGGTTATGAATATACTGTAGATAAAGTAAATAGTGGTAAATTATAAATACTTTATCTAAAAATCATATTTCCAAGAGATTGCTGGAAATACTCTTTAAGAATCATTTAAGCTCTTTCAAAAGTTTCTTGAGTCTCTCGACCTCTTCGACAGCATTTCTCCACTCTATACTGTCTTCCCAGATCCCATGTTCATCAACTGGCACTCCTTCTCTTTCAATCTTTTTTTCTAACTCTTCTAATTTAGTTCTGTATTTCTTCTCAAATTTCCTGATCACAGCCTCGTAGAATTCAATCTCTTCCTGAAGTTTTTTTACAATTTTCTCGTACGTCTCCCTTCTTATTGAGATCATTTTATTACACCCATTTTTCGTTGGACAATATTTCTCAAATACCTTTCGTTAAGTTAAGCATCGCCTTGGTCATCACTTGCGTTTACATGCTGGATTAGAGATCAGTTCCTTCTGAGTAGCAGACGGTATTGCACTTCGAATTCCCAATCGCTGAAAGTTCGAAAGTTTGGGCAACATCACACCTCGAAGCACAGTAGCAAAAAACTTAAATACACTGTACAGGCCTACACCTAAATAATGAGATCAGGCATGTTTAACAGGTTCATTAATAATTTGGAGGAACAGAGGAAAAGAGGCAAGAATGCGATCATAGCGGAGATCAAACCTTTTTCACCGCTTTACGGAGACCTTATAGGAAGCAGGAAGGTTGAGGATATACTCTCAGCCTACGAGAGAGCTGGTGCTGGGGCAATTTCCTACATAACAGCCAGAGAGTTCAGGGGAGACTTCGAAACGCTGAGGAAAATCTGCAAAATGACAGAACTGCCCGTTCTAAGGAAGGACTTCATAAGAACGGGGGAGGAGGTGGAGAGGAGCGCAGAGGTGGGAGTTTCCGCACTTCTTCTGATTGCAAGACACCTCAAGGAGAGAGCGGCAGAGCTTGCAGACCTCTGCAGGGAGCATGGCATTGAGCCAGTGGTTGAAGTTCACTACGCTGAAGACCTCGTTTACGTTGACAACGCTGCAGTGCTGATAAACAACAGGGACATTGACAGGATGGAGACGGACGGTGGGAATGTTGCAGTAACAGCAAAAATTGCCAGCAGAGTTGATGGATTCAAGATAAGCGGAAGCGGAATAGAAAGCGTTGAGGACCTCCTCTTCGTTCTGAAGTATGTGGACGCTGCCCTGATTGGTACTGCCTTCATGAAGGCGGAGAACACTGAGGATTTTGTAAGATCCTTTGTGGAGGCGAGATGATGATTGCAGATGTAGTTTCGGGACTCGACTTTGATTCAGCCTACAGATTGGCAAGAGAGCTGCCGGAGATGAGCGAAGTTGAGATTGCAGCGGTACTTGCAGCTCTCGAAGCCAGGGGTTACAATGCTGACGTCATAGCTGGGTTTGTGAAGGGTGTGGTTGACAACGTTTCCATAGATCTTGGGAAGGTCGCAGATACCTGCGGAACCGGGGGTGATAATGCTGGCACAATAAACGTCAGTACGGCAGTTGCAATTGCCCTCTCAACTATCCATCCCGTTGCAAAGCACGGAAACAGATCTGTTAGCTCGAAAAGTGGGTCGGCAGATGTTCTTGAGGCCATGGGTATCAACATCGAGATGGAGCCGGAGATTGCGAGGAGGATGATTGAGGAGACGGGCTTTGCCTTCCTCTTCGCCCCTCTCTACCACTCGCAATTTGCAAGGGTTGCGGGAGTGAGGAGGAAGCTGAAGATCAGGACGATCTTCAACATTGCCGGCCCGCTCTCAAACCCTGCAAACCCGGTTGCGCAACTCGTTGGCGTTGCCGACGAGAAGCTGGTGATGGATGTTGCAGAGGCTCTCGACATGATGGGAAAGAGGGGAGTTGTTGTTCACGGCAGCGGTATTGATGAGGCCCATCCGGGAAGGGAGAGTGTTGTTGCAGTTGTCAGCAAGGGCGTTGATGTTCTAACCCTAACTCCTGCGGATTTTGGGATTGAGGGTACAAAGCCGCTGCAGTGCCATAGCAGTACCGAGTCTGCAGAGAGGATAAAGGCTGTGTTTGCTGGCAGAGGCTGTAAAGAGGACACCAATCTGATTGCGGTGAACTTCGCCACTGCCATGTACGCTGTTGGTTATGAAGATCTAAGAGAGAACATGGAGATCTTCTTTGAGAAGGTCGAGAGTGGGGAGTTCATGAGAAGGCTGGAGGAAATTGCATGCAAAAGCACGATTACGTCGAGCCGGTAAAGCTGTACGCTGCTGTGAGTGGGGAAGAGAACCCGTTCATTCTGGAGTCCGCAGAAAAGAGCGGGAGGGCAAGGTACACCTACATTTCCTTCAACCCCCTTTACACTGTTAAGATCGATAGGAGAACGAAGGTGGATGGGGAAGTTGTGTCAAAAATAAGTGACCCCTTCGATGCTTTGAAGGAAATACACGTCAAGGGCATGCTCGTTGGTTACGTTTCCTATGATGCAGTTGGAAACTACATTGGCAGAGAGGTTGAGGAGCCATCAATTTTCTGCTGCTACGACGGGTACTTTGTTTACGACCACTACCTCAGGAAGCTCTTCAGCGTCGGAATCGAGAATGCAGATGCAATTGTGGAGAGAGCGAAGAGGGCAGAGGTGGAGAGCAAAGGCGGGTGTGCGAACGTGCTGTTCAGCGAGAGCAAGGAGAGCTTTATGGAGATGGTTGAAAAGGGAAAGGAACAGATCTACGAGGGAGAGGTGTATCAGATCGTTCTTTCGAGGGAGTATGTTGTCAGTACAGATTTGGATCCCTTTCAGATGTACCTCAACCTGCGTAAAACGAACCCCAGCCCCTACATGTTCCTTCTCGAATTCGAGAAATCGCTGATAGGGTCAAGTCCCGAAACAATGGGCAGGGTTGAGGGGAGTTCCTTCATAATCAACCCGATAGCTGGGACTGCGAAAAGGGTGAGGGGAGAGGAAAGTGAGATAGCCGAAAAACTGCTAAGCGACGAGAAGGAGAGGGCAGAACACGTAATGCTGGTCGATCTTGCGAGGAACGATGTCAGGAAGGTTTGCAGGGCTGGAAGTGTCAGAGTTTCAAGGTTTATGGACGTCATAAGCTATCCGGGCGTTCTGCACATCGAGAGTGAGGTTGTTGGGGAGCTTAAGGCAGGGGTTACGCACTTCGATGCCATGAAGGCAGCCTTTCCTGCCGGTACTGTGACTGGAGCACCAAAGATCAGGGCTATAGAGCTGATCGACGAAATTGAGAGAACGAGGAGGGGCGTGTATGCAGGTGCTGTTGGCTACTTCTCGGAGAACGTTTCGGATCTGGCGATAGCCATCAGGATGATCGAGTACGATGGAAAATGCAGGATTAGGGCTGGGGCAGGCATAGTTGCAGACTCAAATCCGGAAAAGGAGTTTTACGAGACTGAAAACAAGATCTCGAAGGTTTTGAAGGCCGTGGGATTGTGATGGGAAGTGGTTACGCCAACAGGGAGGTGTGAATGTGATAGTCGTTATAGACAACAAAGACTCCTTCGTTTACAACCTTGTGGAGTACATCTCCTTTTTTGACAGGGTAAAGGTTCTTGACAGGGAGAGGGCGAGGGAGATAGAGAAACTGAACTTTGATGGAATAGTCATTTCCCCCGGCCCTGGAAAGCCTGACAGGAGCCTGGAGTTCCTTTTCGACTACGATGTCCCAATACTGGGGGTTTGCTTAGGCCACCAGATGATCGCAGAGATCTTCGGTGGGAGGGTTGGGAAGGTCAAGCCCGTGCACGGCAAAACCTCTTCCATAACGCATGATTCGGAGGGAATATTCAGAGGTGTGAGGAATCCCGTGAAGGTTGGGAGGTATCACTCCCTGGCAATTCTTGAGCCCCCCAATGGCTTTAGAGTTAGCGCTGTGAGCGATGATGGGATAATAATGGCCATAACCAAGGACAGGATCTACGGTGTGCAGTTCCACCCTGAAAGCGTGCTGACTGAGGATGGGCTGAGGATGATAAGGAACTTCGTGGAGATGTGCCATGATCGTTAAAATCTGCGGTATCAAAAGCCTGGATGATCTGAACGTCGTGGAAAAGTATGCAGATGTGACGGGGGTTGTTGTGAGAAGCAGGTCAAGGAGGTGTGTTGATCTTGGCACTGCAAGGGAGATCATAGCGTCATCCTCAATACCCGTTTTTGCCGTGTCAACTGCCAAAAGCTTGGATGAGTGGCTGGAGATTGTGAGCAAGACGGATTGCAGCCTTGTTCAGGTGCACAGCGATATGAAGCTGGACGAGTTTGAAAGGCTGAAGGAGCATGTTAGGGTTATGAAGGCCTTCATCGTCAACTCAAGCCCGGAAAAAATCGTGGCCGAGATTGACTCCTACTCTCCGCACTTTGTGCTGCTGGACTCTGGTTGTGGGAGTGGCAGAACTCATGACTGGAGTGTTAGCAGAGAGGTGGCAAGGAGGTACGGGATATTCCTGGCTGGTGGCCTCAATCCGGAGAACGTGGAGAGGGCGGTGAAGGCTGTCAGACCATTGGGTGTTGATGTCTCATCGGGAGTTGAGGAAAATGGAAGGAAGTCGGAAAGGCTGATTGAGGAATTCGTGAGGAGGGCAAAAAATGTGGTTCGGTGAGTTTGGTGGCAGATACGTGCCGGAGGTTCTTATTCCGCCACTTGAGGAGCTGGAAAAGGCGTACGAGGAGCTTAAGGATAAGGAGGATTTTAGGAGAGAGCTTGACCACTACCTGAGAAACTACGCAGGAAGACCGACACCGCTTTACCTGGCCGAAAATTTGAGCAAGGAGCTTGGAGTTACCATCTATCTGAAAAGGGAAGATCTCCTGCATGGAGGAGCGCACAAGATTAACAACACCATTGGTCAGGCACTGCTCGCAAAGCACATGGGCAAGGAGAGGGTTATAGCTGAAACCGGGGCAGGGCAGCATGGTGTGGCCACTGCAATGGCAGCAGCCATGCTTGGGCTGAAGGCTGAGATATACATGGGTGCTGAAGACTACGAAAGGCAGAAGATGAACGTCTTCAGAATGCAGCTTCTCGGAGCTGAGGTCAAACCTGTGGAAAGTGGGAGCAAAACCCTGAAGGATGCGATAAACGAGGCTCTGAGGGACTGGGTTGAAAGCTTTGAGTACACCCACTACCTCATAGGCTCTGTCGTAGGCCCCCACCCCTTCCCGACCATTGTCAGGGACTTTCAGTCCGTGATTGGCAGAGAGACGAGGATGCAGATACTGGAGAAGGAGGGAAGGTTGCCCGACGCAATAGTTGCGTGCGTTGGAGGGGGAAGCAACGCCATCGGCATCTTCCACCCCTTCCTTAGAGATGACGTGAAACTTGTTGGAGTTGAGGCTGCCGGGAAGGGTGTGGAGAGTGGCAAGCATTCTGCATCGCTGACAGCCGGAAGTAAGGGTGTGCTTCATGGAATGCTGTCCTACTTCCTGCAGGACGAAGATGGGATGATGCTCGACACCCACAGCGTTGCTGCTGGCCTCGACTACCCCGGAGTCGGGCCGGAGCACGCCTACCTGAGGGACATGGGAAGGTGTGAGTACGTTACCATCACAGATGCTGAAGCTTTGAAAGCCTTCAGGCTGCTATCCCGGAAGGAGGGGATAATGCCCGCACTCGAATCTGCACATGCTCTGGCCTATGCCTTCAAAATGGCCGAAGAGATGGACAAGGACAGCATTATCGTCGTCAACCTTTCCGGGAGGGGTGACAAGGACATAGGAATAGTCAGGGAGGTGCTCTCATGATCAGTCAGTCACTGGTAGTTTTTCTAACCGCCTCCTATCCCAGTTCGTCAAAAACTATCGAGTTCATGCTATCAGCGTCAGAAGCTGGAGCGGATGTTTTAGAGCTGGGCATACCCTTCAGCGATCCCGTTGCGGATGGTAAAACCATTCAGGAGTCCTACGTCAGAGCTTTAAAGAACTTCAAGCTGCAGCAGGTCTTTGACATCATCAGAGGATTCAGAAAGGAATCCGACACACCTGTGGTTATCATGAGCTACTACAACCCCATATTCAGGATGGGTGTTGAAAGGTTTGTGGAGAGAGCACATTCAAGCGGTGCTGACGCAATTCTCGTCGTCGATCTTCCATTTGACATGGCAGACAGCTTTGTCGATGTATGCAGAGATGCCGGCATTGGGAACGTGTTTCTCGCTGCCCCCAACACGAGCGAGGACAGGTTGATGGCGATTGATGAGCTGTCGAGCTTCGTTTACCTCGTTTCCACCTACGGTGTCACGGGGGAGAGGAACGAGATCTCACCACTCGCCTTTAAGGCGCTTGAAAGGGCCAGGAAAGTTTGTAAGAAACCAGTAGCTGTTGGATTTGGGGTGTCGAGGCCTGAGCATGTTAAACAGCTATTTGACGCTGGGGCGGATGGTGTTGTTGTGGGTAGTGCATACATAAGGCTGATCAACGAGCTTGGCGAAAACGCAGCAGATGCGATAAGGGAACTAACCTACAAGCTCCTGAGCCTTTAATTTTTTATACTCTGCCAAGAACATCCAGCGTGCGTGGTGAACTTGCTCTAACCGTCTCTGCCCTACTGATGAGCACAGTATCAATTTTTGTTAGGCACGTTGAGGGGGATGTCCTGACAGTTACTTTCCTTAGATTTTCATCTGCCTTCATCCTCATAGCCCTTGTTTCAGCTTTGACGGGGGAGATCCCGAGGAGGATGGACCGTCCACTTCTGCTCCTTCCCCTCTCATCCCTCGCCACAGTTGTTTTCTACATCTACGCCATACAAACAATTGAGGTCGCAACTGCTGCATTATTACTATACATGGCTCCTGTCTATGTTATCCCGCTGTCCTTACTGATGGGGGAGAAAATTGAGGGTAAAACTCTCCTCGCCCTGCCCCTAGGTATTGTGGGCCTGTATCTCATGCTCACTCCCTACGGTGAGCTGAGCTTCGGCCTGATTTTTGGACTGCTGTCGGGTGTGAGCTATGCTGCAGTCTTCACTCTATCCAAAGAGGCAAGAAAAATGCATTCTCCGCTGGAGATAACCTTTATGAACCTTGGTGTGGGTTCAGCCCTTCTCCTGCCCTACTTCTTTCTCTTTGGCACCATATCAGATCCATGGTGGGTTCTTGGACTGGGCATCGTGCCCACAGCCATACCTTTCGTTCTCTTCTCCTTCGGCATAAAGTTCGTAAAGGTGCAGAGGGCTCCGATCCTTGCCCTGGTTGAGCCGCTGTCAGCAAGCCTTATCGGCTACCTCTACTTTGGGGAAGTTCTGACTATCAAGCAGATTTTCGGGGCAGCAATGATAATGGCGGGCGTCTTTCTGGCGTGGAGGGACTGAACTGTTACTGTTGATCCCAGTCACCTCTCGAAACAGTTATAAGTTCAAATTCATAAACCACCAGAAGTGATTGAAAACTGGCCTGAATACAGAATTTTTGAGGAGAAGCTCTTTGAATTTGTTGAATCAGTTGATACTTTGCCAAAACTGAAAAAAGGTTTGAGATATGCAATTTCTGCGGGAGGAAAGAGAACCAGACCGATAATAGTCCTGCTCAGTGGAAAGTTGTGCGGGGGCAGCTATCACGATGTTATGAACCTCGCCCTTTCAGTGGAGCTAATCCATACCGCCAGTTTGGTCCACGACGACGTCATAGATAGGGCAGAGAAGAGGAGGAAACAGGAAGCCCTGCATAGAAAGTACGACATCTCTCTCGCCATTGTACTTGGGGACTGGCTGATTTCCAAGTCCGTGGAGCTAACGTCTGTTTATGGCGAGGAGATCATCAGGGAGTTCTCAAGAGTCGGAATGATGATGTCTGAGGGCGAAGTGCTGGACATTTACAGCGTTAGAGAACCCTTCGACGAGGGAGACTACTTTGAGTGCATCGAGAAGAAAACTGCTGCTCTGTTCGCCTACTCGGCAAGGAGTGCCTGCAAGATCGTGTGTGATGACACAAAAGCAGCTCAAAAACTCTTTGACTACGGCTACAACCTGGGGATTGCGTACCAGATAGTTGACGACCTTCTTGAATATCTGAGGGCCCTTGAGGACAAGAAATCCGAATTTGAGTCAAGAACGCTGCCCCAGATCTACGAGGAGAAGTATGGAGAGGAGGGGGTCCTTAGAGTTATGGACAGGATAAAGGAGTTTGCCACGGAGAGCCTTAAAGCTCTGGAGTACTTCGATGAGTGTGAGGAAAAGGTGAAGCTGGGGGAGATCGTTGGCTTCATGACTTACAACATGATAAAGAACCACGTTAAGGAGAGGGTCATTTTCTGAGCTTTCTGAATAGCCTCCTGTTGTTCTCCAGAACTTCCATCCATTTCTCGACTCCCGCTCCCCTCAGCACCTTCTCCGCCTGCGCATCGCTGATGATGTCAGATGGAGAGTGCATGTCGGTGTTTATTACAAGCTCATAACCAAATTTCTCGGCCATCCTCGCCACATGTCCATTTCCGAGGCAGTGTCCCTTTCTTGCGCTTATCTCAACAAAGATGCCGTTTTCCCTGGCAAGCTCAGCTTCTTTTTCCGAAATTAGCCCCGGATGGGCCAAAATTGATGTTTCCTCGTTGAGCGCAGCAAGGTTTGTGCCTTCCTTAACAGGCTCGGCCAAAGTCTCCCCATGCACAACCACGATCTCTGCCCCCTCTTTCCAGGCCATCTCCACCGCTCTGCCAATTAGCTTTGGCGGGACGTGGGTTATCTCGACGCCAATCAGAAACTCGGCCTCATAGTCATCACGAAAATCGAGCAACCTTCCAAGCTTAGACAGAATAGGCTGGATATTCGAGAAATCCGCATGGTCTGTAATCGCAAATCCCTCATTTCCGGCAGCCATCATCCTTCTCGCAATTTCCGAAGGTATCAGCTCTCCATCACTGAACACGGAATGGACGTGCAGATCGAACATGCAAAAACGTTAAATAAGGAGCTAATAAGCTTTTAGTGTGAAGGGGTTGAGAAGGCTTGTGCTTGATGTTCTGAAGCCCCACGAACCGAAGACCACAGTTTTTGCTTTGAAGCTCAGCGAAATCGAGAACGTTGATGGTGTGAACATCCATCTCTCGGAGATCGACCAGGCAACGGAGAACATCAAGATAACGATACTGGGTGACAACCTCGACTTTGATGAGATCAAGAGAATGATCGAGGATCTGGGAGGAGTTATACACAGCATCGATGAGGTTGTGGCAGGCAAAACCATCGTTGAGTCTGTCAAGACAGAGCAGGACTGAGTTCGATTTTGGGAACATTTTGAAAAGTTGGGGAAACTTTATTATATTTAGGCAACCCCTATCGTTTTAAAAAAGTGGAGGTGTAGGTGTGAAAGTAAAGGTGTTGTTGGTTATGCTTGTGGTGGCAGGTCTCTTATTTGCGGGCTGCAGTGGAACCCCACCAAGCGAAAGCGGTGGTGCAACAACCCCCACAACCACCGCACCACCCAGTGGTGGTGGAGAGAGCGGTGAGAGTGAAAATCCCTACGATACTGCAAATGAGGTCTCTCCACCATCTGAGGCTACAGAAATTCACAACATGATCAAACCCCTCCTTGACTCAGCATTTGGTGGTGCAAAGTTAACGAGCTACTATTCGGGACAGACCCCAGAGGGGCAGGGACTCGTCTTGGTGTATGTTGTTAAGGATCCAATCGAAGTCGGGAAGGTGGAGAGTGTCGTAAACAGCCTGAAGTCCCAGGGATACTCATCAGCAATGTGGAGTGGTGTGACCGAAGACAGTGTTGGATACGCCCTTCAGAAGGACAACGAGTTTATCATGATTGGTGGAAACATTGGGGAGCACGAACTAACAGTTACATGGGGCACAGGGTAGGAGCTGAGAACAAATGACGGCAACTGGACTGGATGAGAACGTTGAGGGAGCTTTGGCCTACTTGCTTGGACCGATAACCGGTATAGTTTTCCTGATAATCGAAAAGGAGAGCCAGTTTGTCAGATTCCATGCAATGCAGTCAACAATTACATTCGCTGGCTTCTGGATAATCAGCATGATACTGTCCTATGCCATCGTTCCGGCTATGGGCTTCGGGTTCATAGTTTTCGGTGGACTCTTAGTGATGCTCGTAAACCTCGTAGCATTTATAACATGGCTCGTCTGCATGTACAAGGCCTACAAGGGCGAGTGGTTCAAGCTGCCTGTGGTGGGGGACATAGCGGAGCAGCAGGTTGGCGGACCTGCTTGAACCCTATTTTTATGAGGAGCTTCAAACTTGGAGCTGGCAGGACCTACCTTTTGAGGCTCGATTACGGAAAAGACCTGCTTGAACAGCTGGAAGAGTTTTTGAAAGCTGAAAACATCGGGGCTGCATACATCAGCGGCATTGGAGCTGTGAAGTCGGCAGAGATAGGTTATTACGACCAAAAAACCAGAAAATACGTAAAAAAGGAGTTAAAAGAGCCACTTGAAATTCTGAGCCTATCGGGAAATGCATCCCTTAGGGATGGAAAGCCGTTCCTTCACCTCCACGTCGTTCTGGGCCTGAATGAAAAAATATACGGTGGCCACCTATTCAGGGCAGAGGTTTTCGCCTGCG
This sequence comes from uncultured Archaeoglobaceae archaeon, assembly GCA_965541645.1. Lineage (GTDB taxonomy): Archaea > Halobacteriota > Archaeoglobi > Archaeoglobales > Archaeoglobaceae > Archaeoglobus. The sequence continues at coordinate 24,267 of CBEUCM010000013.1, forward strand.
AGATATTCCTGGCAGAGCTGGAAGGAGAGGTTCCTGAAAGGGGGTTTGACCAGCAGACAGGATTGTACCTCTGGATTTAGCGCTTAAACCTCGGCATGCAGATGATCTCCCTAACTTCCATATCGAAGAAGTTGTTCATGTGGGCTGGCCTAACAACGATGGCTGTATCAGCCCCCCTGCTTCTTCCCCCCACAGCAACAACCTCCTCGATCGGGATCGCTCCGCTGTCGGCAGCCATCACTGTAATCTCGATGCACACCTTCATTCCGTGACCAAAAAGCGATCTCAACGCTTCAGCTATCGTCTCAGTTCTGCTCACACCACCCAGCTTTCTGCTTATGCTCCTCTCTACCCCTGATAGTATGTGAGACTGCCTGACGATGATTGCCCCCCTTCTCTTCAGCTCCTCCTCCACCTCTGACGGCATGGTGTTCTCTCCTTCCCTGATGAAGCCCGTGTGATAGGTAACAACTACAAGCTGCATATCGGCATCGATTAGCTCTGCAGCCTTGAGGGCTGTATCCCCGTAAGAGGAGGCAACAACAATGTGCTTTATCCCAAGCTCCTTGGCTCTCTCCACTGCAAGCTTGAGTGTGACGTCGGTGTTTTCCCTGCCGGGCCTGTCAAAGTACACGACCTTGGCCATGTCTGCATGAGCGTAGCTGTGAATAAAACTACTCCGCAAGACTTAAAATGAAATCTGCAATTTTTTCGACGTCATCTCTCCTGAACCACCTGTAGCCCTCAACTTTCTCATCGCACACAACAGCGAGAATCCTGCCCTGCTTGAAGTGCTCTATCTCCTCCTGATTTTTGACGACAACTATTCTATCCTTGCCAGCCTTGCTGAAGCCCTCAGTTAAGATGAGATCGTAGTCTGCAAGGTAGGTTTCGCAGATCCAGTCCAGGTTGTTGCCCTCCTCCTCATTCACCCTCCTTATGAGGGCCAGCTTAACTGAAGAAGTTATCACCACATCCGCCCCGCTTTGATACAGCTTCCAGGAATCCTTTCCCTCCTTGTCCACCTCAAAATCACCATGAGCGTGCCTCTTTACAACAGCAACCCTTATCCCCCTGCTTTTCAATATCGGGACAATCCTCGTGAGAAGTGTAGTCTTACCGCTGTTCGAAGTGCCGACGATGCTGAGAATCATAAAACGAGTTTCTGTCTGATTAATAAAATTTGACGTTACAAAAAATTAGAAAGAGACATCGACATCTGCTTCCGCAGCAAGTTCAAGCGATTCCACAGCTCCGGTTATGCTCGCACCGTCAATCAGCTCATCTTCCTCAATCTCCCTCTCCGCGAGGCAGGGTGAGCACACCAAAAGCTTTCCGCCCTGCTCCAGGAACTTGTCCATGAGCTCTTTCAGCTTCCACTTGCAGCACATAACGTGCTCTGCTACACCTTTCTTAGCCAGCCATACTGCTGGACCAATAAGGCAGATCGTTACCTCTGCATCATGTACAAAGCCAGCATTGCCAATTATAAAGGGCAAAATCGCCTTCTCCGCATTCTCTGGCCCGTTCATCGTCCAGATAAATATCTTCTTCACCATGTCTTTATTGGAAGTTTAAAAAATAATAATGTTCCCGGCATTTGACAGACAGGTAAATACCGGGTTGCTTTTAAATATCAGATCACGAGCGGGGCAGCACCCTCTGCCAGCTCGAAGAATCCTGTGATCGTTGTAACTTCATCAAAAACATCCACAAAGTTGTCCTTGGTTGCCTGCAGGAGATTCATGGAATCCTGGCAGATGTAGAGCTTTACATCCCCCACTTCCTTCGCATCCCTTATGTAATCCACAAAGGTTTTATCTCCCTGAAGCAAAGCTTTTCCGGCATCTCCTGCTACCTTCCACTCTCTCTTCTCTACAACCGTCTTTCGGAAGGATGCGAGGGCATCCATGGCCACGAATATTCTTACCTGCATACCCATGACCGCCGCTCCAGATGCAAGAGCTGCTGCTGCCTGCAGTTTCTCAAGTTCTCCACTCAGAGCCACTATAACGAACTTCATGGCATTACTGAGCTTTGCATCGTTTAATTACCCAGCGGGGTTTTTATGGAGTTATAAAACATCATGTTTAATCATCGGTTTTGAATGACCTTCGGCAATCCTCTCTGCTTTTTTAAGTTTGGAAACCAAAGTAGGGGTAGCAAATTTTGGAGGTGAAGAGGATGGAGAAAGAGGAACTTGAAAAATTAAAGGCGGATGTTGTTGTTGATGCACGTGGACAAAGCTGTCCTGGTCCAATGCTGGAGGCAAAGAAGGCCCTGACCAAGGTACCCTCTGGCGGTATTCTTGAGATCCTGTCTTCGGACAAGGGAACGAGGAAAGACTTGCCGACCCTCTGCAAGAAAACCGGTGATGAGTACTTGGGCTACATTGAGGAGGGAGGATACGACAGACACTTTATAAAGAAGAAGTAAATCGGAGAGAGCCATGACTGAACCCAAAATTCTTATTTTTGCCGCCGAAATGGCCTACAGGGCAGCGGATCAGGCAGGTTTGATGAAGGCAGAGTATCCGGTGAACACCTACATCATCAGGATACCCTGTGCGAGCATGCTCCGCCCCGAACTCATCCTTCACGCTTTTGAAAAGGGATTTGACGGTGTTTTTGTGGCCTCAAGCGGACCTGACTGTCCCTTCCTCGGTGAAACCTGTGTTGGTAAAACGGCGAAGAGGATTGAGAGAGCCTACGAGATGATGAAGGAGAGGGGAATAGAGCCTGAGAGACTGATGATGTCTGGAGTCTGCTCGACCTGTGTGGAGACGATTGTTGACAGGCTGAAAGAGCTTGAGGAGACTCTGAAGAATCTCGGACCCGTGAAGATGGAAGGGTGATAACCTTGCAGGAGTACGACGTACTGGTTATAGGCGGTGGTATAGCCGGAATGGAAGCGTCCCTGACTCTGGCGGATGCGGGATTCAAGGTACTGCTTGTTGAAAGTTCTCCGAGCATTGGAGGAAAGATGATCCAGCTCAGCAAGGTCTTTCCGACAACGGACTGTGCTGGCTGCATAACCACCCCAAAGATGGCCGCCACATCAAAGCATGAGAACATAACCATGCTCACCTACGCTGAGGTGAAAAAGGTAGAGAAGGTGGGCGAGAGGAACTTCGTAGCAAGAATACTGAAAAAGCCGAGGTATGTTGACGAGAAAAAGTGTATCGGATGCGGCAGATGCGAGCAGGTCTGTCCAATTTTCCTGCCTGACGAGTACAACTACGGTCTGGTGGGGAGAAAGGCCATTTACATCCCCTTCTCGATGGCCTCTCCCAGAATTGCACTGATAGACATTGAAAACTGCACGATGTGTGGGAGATGCGAGAGAGAGTGCCCCACAGAGGCCGTGAACTTTCTGCAGGAGCCTGAGGAGATTGAAGTTAAGGTTAAATCGGTGATAGTAGCAACCGGCTTCAAGCCCTTTGACGCAGCACTGAAGAGGGAGTACGGTTACGACAGGTATGCCAACGTCCTCCATGCCCTTGAAATGGAGAGGATTCTCGCCCCCTCCCGACCATACAACGCAATTGTAAGGCCCTCGGATGGTAAGATCCCCGAAAAAGTTGCCTTCGTCCTTTGTGTGGGTTCGAGGGACAAGAGCCTTGGAAACCCCATCTGCTCCCGTGTATGCTGCATGTACTCGATAAAGCAGGCAATTTTGCTTTCAGCAGCTTTACCACTCGCAGACTTCACGGTTTACTACATGGACATAAGAGCGTACGGCAAGGGGTTTGAGGAATTCTACAACATGGCCCAGGATATGGGCATACGATTCGTGAAGGGAAAGGTGGCAAGGTTGGAGGAGAGGGAGAACGGGAACATAGTGGTGAGGGTTGAGAACTTCGAAACTGGAGAGATTGAAGAAGAGGAGTACGACATGGTTGTTCTGGCAATAGGTCTTCTTGCAAATCCCGATGTGGCTGAAGTTATAGATGGGCTTGAGCTGGATTCGTTCAGCTTCGTCAACCAGAGGAAGTCTGCAAGTCCTGCCGAGACGAACATAAGCGGTGTGTTCGTTGCAGGATGTGCTGCTGGGCCTAAGGATATTCCCGACACCATTGCAGAGGCAAATGCTGCCGCTTCACAGTGTATGGCCTACATAAAGGGGTGAAAGAATGGAGAGGAACAGGATTGGGGTTTACGTCTGTCACTGTGGTGGCAACATCTCGGATGTTGTTGATGTCAAGAAGGTCGTTGAGGCAGTGAAGGACATGCCGGGGGTTGCCGTTGCAAGAGAGTACGTTTTCATGTGCTCCGATCCCGGGCAGAAGCTCATTGAGGATGACATCAAGAACTACAACCTGAATGGGATCGTTGTTGCCTCCTGCTCACCCCATCTGCACGAGAAGACTTTCAGGGCTGCAGCGCTGAGGGCTGGGCTGAACCCCTACCTCTACGAGCAGGTGAACATCAGGGAGCACGTTAGCTGGGTGCACAAACATGAACCTGAAGAGGCTACGGAGAAGGCGATAAAACTGGTGAAGGCAGGAATTGCAAAGGTAAGACTGGCAAGGGAGCTTTCAGAAATAAAGGTTGAGATGCCACCCCGGGTGCTTGTGATTGGAGCCGGATTGGCAGGGATGAGGGCTGCCGTAGATCTCGCAAGGATGGGCATTGAAGTGTATCTGGTAGAAAAGCAACCTTTCATCGGTGGCTGGATAGCCAAGGGCTACAACGCCTATCCTGAAGGAAAACCGGGCAGTGAAGTTATAAAGGAGCTGATAGATGAAGTACGGAAGAATGACAGGATAAGGCTGTTCACGAATGCCGAAGTCGTGTCTATAGCGGGCAACATGGGCAGCTTTCATGCTGTTATCAGCGTAAAACCGCGGTATGTCATTTCGGAGTGTGAGAGGTTCGAAGAGGCGGTTGAGAGGTGCCCGGTGGAGGTTGAAGATGAGTTCAATGAGGGACTGGTGAAGAGAAAGGCAATTTATAGGATTCCGACCTATCCAGAACTCCCTGCCATAGACGATGAGAGCTGCACGAAGTGCGGGGAGTGTGTGAAGGTTTGTGGAGATGCCATAGACCTTGAGCAAAAGGCCGAGACGGTTGAGGTGGATGCGAGCATCATCATAGTTGCAACCGGCTTCAAGCCCTACACGCCAAAGGAGGGAGAGTACGGTTACGGGATGGACAACGTCATAACCCTCCCGCAGTTTGAGAGGTTGCTGGCTCTGAGCGATGGGAAGCTGGTCTATAACGGCAGGGAGATAAGGGATGTCGCCTTCATATACTGTGTTGGTAGCAGAAATGAAGAGCACGAGTACTGCTCCCGCTACTGCTGTACGGCAACCTTGAACGCTGCACTCTCTGCAAGCAGGCTTGGCGTTAGAAGCTACCACGTTTACAGGGACATCAGAGCCTACGGCAAGTATGAAACCTACTACGAAGAGGGTGGGAAAAACGGGATGCTCTTCTTCCGCTTCACTCCCGATTCGCCACCGGTTGTGGAGCAGGAGGGGGAGAAGCTGGTTGTGAAGGTTAAGGATCAGCTCACCTTTGGTGAGGAGGTCGAGATCCCGGTTGATCTCGTTGTGCTTGTCACAGGAATGGAGCTTGCGGACAGCGAGCTTTACGGAATGCTGAAGCTCCCCTTCAGCAGAGATGGGTTCCTGCAGGAAGTGCATCCCAAGCTGAGGCCTGTTGAGACTGCAATAGGTGGTGTGTTGATTGCAGGAACAAGCCAGGCACCGAAGGATGCCATTGAAACTTCTGCATCAGCCTCTGCTGCTGCGGCAAAGGCTGCAACGTACCTTCTTAAGGGATACACCGAAATAGACCCCTTCGTGGTCGAGATTGACGCTGAGAAGTGCAACGGCTGCGAGGAGTGTGTTGCTGAATGCCCATCAGAGGCAATCTCAATGGTTGAGAAGGATGGAGGGAAGGTTGCAAAGGTTAACGAGGTTCTGTGCAGGGGATGTGGAGCGTGTGCAGGAATATGCCCGGTTGAGGCGATAAACCTGCGTGGCTACTACTACGACCAGCTCAGGAATATGATCGACACGCTATCGGAGGGATGATCATGTCTGAGAAGGTTCTGACGGTAAAGCTTCTCCGTGAGAAAGGAGTGAAGCCCAAAGAGGAGACTCTGGCAAGGCTTAAGGAGCAGAGAAAGATCAGGAGGAAGATTGTTGAGTGTCTGAAGGGAGGGGAGAAGACGATACCGGAAATTGCCAGTGAGACTGGTTTGCCCTCTCCACTCGTAACATGGTACGTGATGACGATGAGGAAGTACGGGGAGATTGAGGAGACCGAAGAGGAGGGTGAGTACTACAGGTACAGGCTTGCTGAAGGAGTGGAATGAAGGTGGTAGAATGAGGATAGATGCTGAAGCTATTGAAAGGTTGTCCGAACTCCTGAAAGAGTTTGGTGCTGAAAAGGTGTTTGAGTGCTTTAACTGCGGAAACTGCACGGCTGTTTGTCCAGTCTCAAGCAGTGAGCACATGTTCCCGAGAAAGCTGATAAGATACGCCCAGCTCGGCGCTGAAGATGTCCTGCTGGAAAGCGAAGAGCCGTGGCTGTGCCTCGTATGCAGACACTGCACTGTGACATGTCCGAGAGACGCCTTTCCGAGTGAGCTGATGGTGGCAGCAAGGAAGGAGATCGTTGAAGCTGGAGGGGCACCAAAACATATTGCAGACTTTCTCACGAACATAAGCAAGCAGAAAAATCCGTGGGGAGTTGGGAAGTTCAAGAGGGCTGAATGGGTTAAAAAGAGTGATGTCAGCGTTCCAACTGTCAAGGAGAATCCTGAATTTGAGTGGCTGTGGTTTGTCGGCTGCGCCCACAGCTTCGACAACAGGAACATGGGCGTAACTGTAAAGCTGGCGAGGATTTTCAATGACATTGGCCTGAACTTCGCCATTCTTGGCAGAGAAGAGGGTTGCTGCGGCAACGATGTCAGGAGAGCAGGAGAGGAGGGGCTCTTCCAGGTTCTGAGAGATGAGAACATTGAGACCTTCGAGAAGTACGGGGTTGAGAAGATAGTCACAGCCTCCCCACACTGCTACAACACCCTGAAAAATGAGTACGAGGGCTATGAAGTAAAATTTGCCCTTGAAATCATATACGATGCCATTAAAACCGGGAAGCTCCAGCTGAAGCATCCCGTGAAAAGGAAGGTAACCTACCACGACCCTTGCTACCTTGGAAGGTACAACGGGATATATGAGCTGCCGAGGGAGATTTTGAAGCTCATTCCAGGTATTGAATTGATTGAAATGCCAAGAAACAGGAGCATGAGCTTCTGCTGCGGAGGTGGGAACGGGAACATAGTCGGAGAGTATCCCGGTGAGATCAGGCCCAATAACGTAAGGGCAATGGAAGCTGCAGAGACAGGAGCTGATGTGCTGGCAGTTGCCTGTCCCTTCTGTATGATAATGCTTGAAGACGGGGTGAAAACGCAAAAGCTTGACAGCTCAATCAGCGTCTATGATATAATAGAGCTTGTTTATCTCTCTGTTTACGGGGAGCAATAATTTTCGCTTTTTTTGATTTTATTACAGTAAATTTAGATGTACTTTCAGTTTTAGAAGAAAGACATATATATAAGATCACGTGATTAACAGAATTGAGTAATGTGTTAGGTGCGTGCGCAGAGGTGAATGATGATCCATACATTCCTAACATCCTTCCTGCCGAGGAGCAAGGTGGATTCCTACATCAAAGACATTCTGGATGAGATAATAAAGCTAACGGGAAGTGAATATGGATTTTTTGCCATTTCCGACGGGGTAGAATTCTGTTCCAAAACACCAGTTGAAGACTGCTCAGTTGCAGGCGTTATCGACAGGTTGTGGGAGAGGGTGAGGGAGGAAAAGGATGCAATCATACTGAACAGAGTGGAAGAAGCCAGACCGATAAGGAGAGTTATGCTCGTACCAATAATGCAGAACGACGAAATAGTCTTTCTGGTGGGGGTCGCAAACAAAAAATCGGACTACACCGAAGATGATGCGAGAACCGTTAAGGTCCTTCTGACAACCTTCTACAACTACACCATACTGACAGAGCAGCTTTTCAAGAAGCTCATAGACTCCACAGGCACGGGAATACTCGTTATTGACGAGAACAGGAAGATAATCTTCGCCAACGATCACATAGAGAGAATGTTCGGGGTCAAACCCGAAAACGCCATCGGCAGAGACTTCACCGAATTTGTTCTTAAAAAAGACAGGGAGAGGCTGATTGAGTACCACAGGCTGCAGCGTATAGACTCGAATCTCGTGACCAAGAGCTTTGAGCTTACACTTCTGACGATAGACCACAGGAGGGTGGATGTGCTGGTTACAACAGACCTCATACCCCAAACAGAACTGAGCATAGTGTCTTTAATAGACATCACAGAACTTAAGGAGAAGAGCAGGAAACTTGAGCGTGCGCTGAAGAGATTGGAGGTGCTGCACAGGATCGACGTGGATATTCTCAGAGGAAGAGGCTTGGAAGAGATAATGAAAACGGTAATGGACAGTCTGAGGGAAGTCGTGCATGTTGACATGGTCTTTCTGATGCTCTATAACCAGCACGCTGAGAGTTTTGATGTTCTGGGAATGGGCAGAGCGGAGAAATGCAGGGATCTCAAACCCCTTTCTTTAAGATTTCTCAACTCGCTCAAATCTGGAAAGATTGTGAGGGTGGACGTGATCGACACCAAAAATCCCACGGAGCATGAGGCTGTGATGGTGGAGCACGGAATGAGGAGCTACATTCTTTCACCCCTCATCGTGAGGGGGAACCTCGTGGGAGTACTGTGTCTGGCGTCAAAAGAGGAGAGGGGTTTTGTAGAAGCGGTGGATTTTGTACAGGAAGTATCTTCACAGCTCGCCATAACGGTAAACGAGATGAAGCTACAGGAAGCAAAGAGAGAGGCATTTAAACAGATTGAGCACAACATAGAGCAGTTTGCCATTCTCGTTGACCACATACGAAACCCGTTAGCGGCTGCACAGGGATTTACGGAGGTGTACATTGAGGATGAGATCGTCAAAAACAAAATAAAAGATCAGCTTAACAGAATAATAGAACTCGTCAAGAAGCTTGAGAGGGGATGGGTGGAGTCGGAAAACATAAGGGAGTTTTTGAGGAGATGGTAATATGAGGCATAGGATTTTGATTGTGGAGGATGATGAAGCTGTTCTTGAAGCTGTGGAGCTGATGCTGGGTAAAAACTACGAGGTTATGAAGGCAAGGAACGGAAGGGATGCTGTGAAGATGTACAGAGTCTTCAGACCAGAAGTCGTACTTATGGACATAGTTATGCCGGAAATGGATGGTGTAGAAGCCACAAAAGAAATTCTCAAGATCGATCCTAATGCTAAGATCATAGGGGTCACAGCCTATGCCTCACGAAGGGGGAAGGAGCTGATTGAAGCCGGGGCCAAAGAGATCGTGGAGAAGCCCTTCACAAGGAGCGAGCTGATAAACACGATAGAAAAATACCTGAGCTGATTGAAATGAACGCCCTGCAGAACAAGATAGCCGGAATTGAAAGCCTCTTTGACGAGGCAGGGGTGATAATTCTTGCACTCGACGCTTCCGGGAGAGTTGCATTCATCAACAAAAAAGGGTGCGAGATGCTGGGATGTAAAAGAGAGGAAATTACAGGCAAAAACTGGTTTGAACGCTTCGTACCTGAGGACAGCAGAGAGGAAGCTGAGAAAGTATTCAAAAAGCTGATTTCAGGAGAGGAAATAGAGTCCTACCAAACTCCGATCCTCAGGTCGGATGGAGAGGTCAGGATAGTGAGGTGGCACAGTGCGATTATAAGGGACAGGGGCAGGGTGCTGGGAACTTTAAGCTGTGGGGATGACGTTACGGATGAAGTTCAGATGGAAAGAGAGTTCAAAGAGCTTCTCAAGACCTACCGAACCCTTGTAGATCTCAGTCCAGCCATCATTGTCGTGCATGATGGCGAGAAGTTGCTCTTTGCAAACAGGAAGGCTGCCGAGTATGCAAGGTTGGCAAGTCCGGAGCAGCTTGTTGGACGCCGGTTCATGGAGTTAATACACCCAGACTACAGGAAGACTGCAAAGAACAGGATAGAGAGAATGCTCCGTGAGAAAATATCCCTCCCACCCGTTATCGAAAAGATAGTTTTTCCTGATGGTGTGGAGAGGTACGTTGAGATGGCCTCAGGTTACATTGAATATCAGGGAAAACCAGCCGTTCTCACGGTTATCAGCGACGTCACGGATGTGATCGAGAGTCACAAGAGGATTGAAGATCTTAACGACACCCTCCGGTTCATCAACAAAATGCTGAGGCACGATGTTATGAACAACCTCACGTCGGCCTTGGCGTACCTCGAAATTTTCAGGGAATCTGGAAAGGAAGAGTACCTCGACAAGGTTGGAAAGCTGATTCAAAGTGCTGTGAAGATAATAAAAAGCATTGGCGACATTGAGAGCAGTCTCAGAGGGGAGCTGAAGGCCGTTAATATCAGGGACGTCGTCAGAGACATTGCCTCAAAGTACAACTTTGAGATAAACATCAGGGGAAACTGCACAGCTATGGTGGATGACTCCATTTACTCAGTTATCGGGAACATAATCGACAACGCCATCCGTCACAGCAAAACGGACAGAATAGACATCGAAATCAGCACGGAGAATGGATACTGTGAAATCAGAATTGCTGATTACGGCGTTGGAATTCCGAACGAGATAAAGGAGAGAATATTCGAGGAGGGTTTCCGCTTTGGAAACTCCGGTAGCACGGGGCTTGGGCTCTACATTGTGAAGAAGATCATTGACTACTACGGTGGCAAAATCTGGGTGGAAGATAACAGACCGAAAGGCAGTGTGTTCGTAATCAGACTGAGAAGGTTCGGCAGATAAAAATTAAAAGACGCCAAAAGACATCATTTGGGCGGGAGAGAGTATAGCCACGTGATATACGTTCAGAACGCCTATGAGATCCCCCTTTCTAACCTCACCATCGGTATGAGCAAAGAAAACCGCATTCACTATTCTCCTGTCTTCCTCAACCAGCCTCGGTCTGTCCTCCATGACGTCTATCATAACCCCGAAGGGGTGGTTTCTTTCGTGCAGGGGCTGAACGACGGTGCTGTTTGGCAGGTTTATCTCCTCGATGGGTATGCTTTTAACCTCGCCCTTCCTGAATTCCACATCTTCGGCAGCGACAACAGGCTGCAGGATACCAATTTCACTCCTCTTGAAGCCAAAGGGTTGAAGCTCCAGTCGCTTCCTTACGATCTTGCCATCTTTCCTGAAAACAAGATTTACCTCCTGACTGCCAAGCATTGGCCTTTCCGAAGGCATCTTTCCGAGGGATATGTAGTAGTTGTTCATGACACCGATTAAGTCCCCCTTCTTCACTTCTCCACTTTCCATAGGCATAAAGATGGCTCTATCAACGACAACACCTTCCTCTATCCTCCTCGGCCCATCTCTGCATACGAGATCGATTAGAGTCCCAAGCGGATGACGCATAATCGACAGGAGAACGGGGATGGTTTGAGGGGGGAGCTTCAGGTCCCTTATCTTGATCTCCACAGCCTTTCCCTTCTCAACTGTCAGGTTCTCCTCAGAAACCACAGGCAACCATTCAGCGATATGCCTCCTCCTGTACCTGTACTCTTTCACCCTCACCTTTTTTCTACCACCATACACCAGGTTGACGTCCTTCTCAACCAGTACAACCTCCATCTCCGGTGGCTTTACCTTTGTCATTTCCTCCAGTTTCCCAAGCCCAACTATGAAGACCTTCACAACACCAAGCAGATCTCCCTTCTTAATTTCCCCATCCTTAACTGCCAGAAAGGCTGCCCGCTCAATGTCCTTTGGATCCTCGATTTTAACTCTTGGAGGGTAGCTTTCATACACGTCAAGCACAATTCCGAGCTCATTCCTCATGAGTGACAGGGGAGAGACGATCGTGTTTCCCGGGATCTTTATCTTTTCGATGTCTATAAAGGCGATGTCGCCCCTTCCAACCTCCAAGTCTTCCTTTGCGACAACCAGCTTCCAGTAAGCGTAGGGTGCGGTTCTGTAGGCAACTGGTGAAACGTCAATTTCCCTTCTGACTACCTTTTTCATCTCAGAATCCGTCCAGCTAACCACGTTTGCTTTCATCAACTTACATTGTTTTATTAAACCAAAAAGTGTTTGAGGATTTTAGTCAGAGTGTAAAAAGGGCGAAAGATTTTTAATGATTAGAGATTCACTTCTACTTCTCTCAGAAGCTCCTCAGCAATGGCTATTGCAGTTTTGGCGTCATACTCAGTAACTTCCATTTTTAAGTCGTAGTCACATATTTCCCTCATTCTCTTTAATTCTCTCATTAAAATCTAGGAAAAAGTGTTTTCTCGTTTTTTCATACACTACATCTATCAGTGAAGTATGGACTGACCGTTTTCTTTTCTCGGCCTCTTTGTTTATATCAACGCCAAACTTTAATCGCAACCACTCCCTGTAGGTCAGATAGACAGAGTAATATGCTCGGTTGATGGCAGTCCTTATAAGGGCCTCTCCACACTCTGTAGTTTCAAAGAGGGATTTAGAAAGCTTGTAAAAGTCACGGGGGTCAAACATAGCTGTCAGACGCAAGAGTTATCCAGATTTTCCTTTGGATGTCTTCACTGTTGCTCCCGTATTTCCTATCAATCTCACTCCGTATTGTGTTCGAGACATTCTTCCAGATTTCTATCCGTTTTTTGATATCTGTCTCTTCGGGAACAATTTCAATCAAGAGTATGTCTCCTTCATCATCGTAATTTTCCAAAATTTTCGATCTTATCTCTGCAATATTCAATTCCTTTTTTAGTGAGGATAGTTTCTCAAGTACGAGACTCTCAATTTCGTAGAATTTTATAGATTTTAACAATTTCTTGATGTCTTCAAGATCTATACATGGAGGAATTATCCCAATTCCCAATTGCATAAGCCAGTACTCGGATCTCCAGTCTGGACAGCCAGTCTAAGGCCGGTATCTACAAACTCGTTGGATGGAGAGCTTCTGCTGATTGACACATCTTCAATCTTCAGTTCAACTTCCCGGCGATACCTTTTATCAAACATTCTCCCGTTCATCCCACCACCGCCACTATTTCCTCGATTCTGCTTGGTATTTCGAGATATTCCGAGTAATCGGAGAGCCTTATTATGAGCCTCAATAGACTCAGCTTGGGATTTTCTGACAGCGAAGTGTCTATCATCAAGTCATACCAACCTGGATTTTTCGGATCAATCCCTCTAACCCTGATACTTGTTAAAATCGGGCTTTGTTTAAGGATGTGTTCAAATTTATTTGCGTCTTCAGAATGTAGAAAACTGCGAATTTTTTCTTTTAACTCTTCTTTCTCGATTAGACCCGTATATCGCCTCGTAAACTTTTATTTCTTTTGAAATGTTCTTGACATAAATGTAATCCACCTATGTTGGAACCCTTACGACGGGTATCTGATTGAGAGTTGATAAAGCT
>CBEUCM010000014.1:0-37470 GCA_965541645.1 uncultured Archaeoglobaceae archaeon
CGGCAAATTCCGTGTAGGTAAATTCCCTGCTGGGGTAGCTTGGCGGGGCGTAAACGAGTTTCTGCTCCGGAGTTATCTGCTGTGCGTAAAAAAAGATCTTGTCAACCGTCAGCTGGTAGTCTCGGCAGATCATGATCAAAATTGGTAATAATTTTTTAAAAATTTTCGTAACTTACCAAATTTTTAGCCAAGGATGTCTATTAGAATGCCCGCAGCAACAGCGGAGCCTATCACCCCCGCAACGTTTGGCCCCATTGCGTGCATCAGGATATGATTGTGTGGGTCTTCCTCAATTGCCAGCCTCTGCACAACCCTTGCCGACATCGGCACGGCAGAGACGCCTGCAGCACCAATCATCGGATTTATCTTCTCCCTCAAAAACAGATTCATGAACTTCGCGAGCAGCACACCACCCGCTGTCGCTGCAGCGAAGGCCAGAACCCCGAGCACAAGCACCAGAATTGTTTTGTGCGTCAGAAAGCTCTCAGCCCTCATCGTGCTTCCGATCGACAGCCCGAGAATTATGGTCATGATGTTCATCAACTCCTCGCTCGCACCCTTCGCCAGCCTGTCGGTAACACCACTCTCCCTGAAGAGGTTGCCAGTCATGAGCATTCCAACGAGCGGTAGAGCTTTGGGAGCTATGAAGCCCGCAACAATCATGGTGGCGATCGGAAAGATTATCCTCTCCCTCTTTGTAACAACTCTAAGCTGTCTCATTCTTATCCTTCTCTCCTCTCTGGTTGTGAGAGCTTTGATGACCGGAGGCTGAATTATCGGGACGAGAGACATGTAGCTGTAAGCAGCAACCGCAGTTGCAGCAAGAAGGTGTGGGGCGAGGATGGTTGTTGTGTATATCGTTGTTGGCCCATCAGCTCCGCCGATGATGCCGATGGAGGCAGCCTCCTGAGGTGTGAAGCCGAGGTACAGGGCTGCGATGAGGGCTGCGAATATGCCTATCTGTGCCGCTGCACCAAGAAGGAAGGTTTTTGGATTGGCCAGCAGTGGTGAGAAGTCCGTCAGAGCGCCAAGCCCGAGGAAGATCAGCAGGGGAACGATCTCGGTGTGTATCAGATACTTGAGGAAGTAGTCGAAGATGTTCTCCCCCTCGAAACCTCCTGGGATGTTCACAAGTATCGCACCCACGCCTATGGGCACCAAAAGCAGAGGTTCCATTTTCCTTCCTATGCCGAGGTATATGAGCAGCAAACCGATGGCAATCATCACCAGATTGCCTATCATTGGATCACCGCAAGAACGTCTCCAGCCTCAACCCTCTGACCCTCCTTCACAAATATTTCAGCAACAACACCATCTCTCGGGCTCACTATTTCATTCTCCATCTTCATAGACTCGATGATGATTACAGGGTCGCCCGCCTGAACCCTGTCGCCCGGCTTTACCAAAATTTTCAGAACGACTCCCGGCAGCATCGTTGTGACTGCATCCTTCGCATCCTCAGCCGCTGAAACTTCAACGGCTGGGCTTTCACGCTCCACCCTTTCGTAAACATCTTCCACAACAACCTCCGCCTCCTTATCCCCTATTTTCACCCGGTAAAGTCCATCTCTCAGCTTCTCAACACCCACCTTGAAGTCTGCCCCATCCACCCTGATCCTGTAAAACTTCATTCACACCACCCCGCTCTTGCAAGCTTCTTCCAGTTTTCGGGACCCCTGATCTCCGGCACGTGAATGCCTTCATGATGGAAGATTGCTGCAGCGATGGCCAGTAGCTCCCTTTCAGACAGGATGCTGTCAGAGTTCTTGCTGTTAATATTGTTGGCAGTTCCAGCTTCACTTCGCCCAAATATCTTGCCCATGGCCCACATTACAAAGGCCAGAAGAGACAGTACGATAAAGACTCCTGTCATCCCCGAGACCATCAGCCTTAGGCCAATATCAATCATCTCATCTGGCAAGATCATTCAGATTTAAAAAAATTTGGCATGAACAAAGATGTGATCCTTGTGGTAGGGAGATAAAGAGTCATAATCGATTATCTCAAATTTTTCCCGAATCTTTTCCAGCACCCTTTCAAAAACCTCCTCGGGCTGAGCAGTTGAGTCGATGCTCCTGGCCTTAACCATTATCAGAACCTCTCCTCCCTTCTTCAGGAAGAACTCGGCATTGCTCTCAAGAATCTCAATCTGATTCTTCTGGGCTATGTCCTGGTATATCAGATCGACCTTCTCGACAATACCGCTGTACTTCCAGGGCTTTGAAGCGTCGAAAAGGAGTGGGATTATGTTGTCCCTTTCCCTCACAAGTTCAAGCAGCTTTTCAAAGGGCTTTGCAGCATATTCTACAGCGTAAATTATCCCCTCATCGACTATGTCGGCGAGATGGCTGACGGTAGTTCCGCTGGCAGCCCCAAGGTAAAGAACTTTCTCATCTCCCTTTAACTTCAGCTTGTGCTCCTTCAAAATCACGGCAGCGAGCTTGCTTCTCCACGGTATCCATTCTCTATAGCCATCAAAGATCTTCTCGCCGTAATGACTGCCGTACTTGCTTTTCGTCACCAGCATGCCATTTACAATGTAAACGTTCCTCATCACTTTCTCAGCCTTCATTTCCTCCCCAGCTCCTCGTATCTCTTTCTAAGACCCTCATACAGGCTTTCATCCAGCTCCCCCCTGAAGTAATCTATCTTCGCCGCAATTGCTATCTTTGCTGCCAGAAACCTGGCCATCTTCCCCCTCTTCGACTTTGGAAGGGTTCTGATGAATGGGTGCAGGAATATTATACCGTGCTTGGGTATTTTCGCCTTCTTCCCCCTCTTCATCCTGGCAAAGGCCTTATACAGGCTTTTTTCAGCACCCATCACCTGTATTTTGCTCGCTGGCAGCCTAACCAGCCTTTCCATGCTTCCCGCCTTCTCAAGAAGTTTTGCCGCCACCTTCGCCCCAGCAATTTCGGCAAGGTTGGGCGCAATTTTTGAAATGACAGCCTCAATCTCATCCTCGATCTGATCTCTCAGCTTTTTCAGCTCGGCAATCTGTCTCTCAAATTCCCTGGTGACAGCTGATTCCCGAACGGCCTTTATGTCTGAGAGCTTCTCGTTAAGCATGTTTATTGCCTCTTCAACCTCATCAAGAGCTTTAACTAATGCAACGACGTATCTGTCCTCCCTTTTAAGCTCCCTCTCAACGTTTTTCTCCGCAATAGCGATGGCAACCTTCCTCAAGGTGGGATAGTAGCTTTTGCCAAAAACGCTAAATCCAAGTTCAGATAAATTGAAAGGAAGGGGTTCGGGGTTTTCTGCCCTTGTAAAGGAACTTTCCAAATCAGAGCTTTTTTCCAGCCTCCCATCCTCGTAAACACCAAACCAGAGATTATATCTCAACCTCGACCCCCCTGTTTCTCGCCTTCGTTATGTAGAGCTTGCAGCTCAAACCTCTGTCCTTGAAATAGCTCTCAATGTCTGCGGCAATTTTTCTTGCGTTGGAGTCTGTGATGGCGTAAACTGCCGGGCCTGTGGAGCTCATGCCCACGCAATCTGCAATCTCAAAGCTACCCCTGATAAGATCGCCATACTGGTCAACCTCCGCCTTCTTAAAACCAAGCTCCTGAATTCTTTTTATAGCCTTCCCAAACTCATCGAGATCTGCCTCAACAACTGCGGGAAGCAGCTTCATCAGAATTATGTGACTGAGCTCCCTCACCTCCTCCAGAGGGACTGGACATACCTGCTGAAAGAGATTCACCTCTCTCTTCCCGTAGAATCCCTTGAGTTCGGGCACTGCCACAACGATGCCCCAGTCCGGGAAGTCGTGTCTTGCTATTACTGGAGCTGGTTTGGCTTTGCTTGCAGATGATGGCAGAAAATCCGGCTTCTCCTCTCTTGAATGTCCTCCATCAACTATCAGCCCCCCCAGATCAAAGGCTGCCACACCTATGCCCGAAGTGCCACCTCTGCCCATTATCTCCGCTATCTGCCTCGTTGTCAGATCCATTCCGTAAAGCTCGCTGAAAGCTCTGCCAACAGCAAGACTGATCTGAGTTCCGCTCCCCAAACCAACATGCGAATCGTAGTCTGAGAGAACTTCAATCTCAATCCCGGCGTTACACATTCTGGCCATTTTCTCCGCCGAAGTTCTGAATCTGTCGAAATTTATTGCTGAACCTTTAACAACAACCTCATCGCTCTCCCTCGCCCTGAGTTCTATGAAAGGTTCGTTAAGCGTAAGCCCAACTCCGCCATCAACTCTCCCAATACTCCCGTTGAGATCGATAAGTGTTATGTGGATTCTCGATGGTGTCCTGACTCTTATATGCATGCTGAACTTTGGTTTTCCAGTTTAAAAAATACTTTCTCCCAGAGTGGATGACTATTATCATAGTAATTGGAAGAAGATTTTAATATTGTAATTGCATTAGAGAAAGTGTGAGGCTTGGCCCTGCCATAGCGACGCTCGGACTTCTGCTGCTGGCCCTAATCCCGCATACTGTAGCCGAAGATGTCGGGAATAAAACGATTGTTGTGGAGGACGTTTACTTTCCGGGGGATGTTGTGATTGTAAGGGCAAACTTTCTGCCTACCAACGCCTACATTTTAGACCCGGATGGGAATGTGCATCAGATCAAGTTTGGCAAAGACCTTACAGCGAAATACCACCTGCGGAAAAACGTGATTCTCGGGCATTACAGGGTTGTGGCGGACAACGTAACAGCGGAGTTCGTTGTTGACAGCTGGGCGATAAAAGCCGGGTACAGCAGGGGGAGAGTTGTGGGGAACGTTAGCCACTATTACGTTGAGCCAAAATTTATTGAGTACAGGATTAACAACGTTTCTGGGGAAGCGCCAATCAAAAATGGAAATTTTGAAATCCCCCTTAAGTCCCTCAGGCCCGGGAAGTACAAAATCATCCTAAAATGCGGAAATGCCGTTGAAAAACTCAAGATTTCCCAAAAACTTGAAATCCTGGTGGACGGGATTACAACAGACAACGGAACTGCAATAGTTGAGGGTAGGGTGGTTCTGGATGGGGAGCCTGTCGAGGCGAGCCTCACCTACTGGTTTGATGGTGGAGAGTTGAGAACGATTGCCGTAAACGGCACGTTCAACTTGACATTCACAAATGTCAGTGGAAAGCTCCATATCGAAGCCTATGTCGGTGATCTTGTCGCAAAGAAGGATCTGAAAATCTCCGCAATTAAGAGGGTTGTTGAGGTTGGAAAAAGATACTTCGTCAACGACAGCGTTAATATCGTGACTAATTTCAAACCGAAAAAAGCCTTAATACTGGACCCATCCGGAAAAAAGCATAAACTGAAATTTAATGCTGAAGATGGGGTTTATAAAGCCGTGTTTGAGCTTAAAAAGAGTGTCGTTCTGGGCAACTACACCGTTATCGTGGATGATATCGTTAAGAGGTTTGTTGTGGACTTCTGCTCGATTTCAGCAGATTTTGATGGGGCACTTGCCGGTACTGTAAAATGTCATTTTGTACATCCGGAGTTTGTAAACTACAGCATATTCGGTGAAGGATATCTAAAGATGGATAGTGTGCGGGTCAATAATGGCAATTTCACAGTGTATGTTGAACTTCCGGCTGGAAAATACTCGGCTGTGGTTGAATACGGCAATGCGAGAGAAGTCGTCAACTTTACTGTCAATCTACCCATCAGAGACCTGTATTTTTTGGGGGATGTTATTGACATAAGCATGCCCTTCAAGGCGGAAAGAGCTTTCATTATAGCTCCAGACAACAAATCGATCAAGCTGAACTTTTCTGAACAAAATGGGAGATATCATGCCTCATTCGTTCCCGATAGAGTTGGAAGGTATGAGCTTGTCGTGGATGGCCTAAAGAAGGTGTTCATTGTTGATGACTACAGCATTAACGCAAGTTTAAGAAACTCGACGATATTTGGATGCGTGAGATGGCACTATGTGGCTCCGGAAAGAGTTGAGTACACGATCACACAGCTTAACATCTCCGGCAGCACTAAGGTTGTCAACGGAAAGTTTGAAGTGCCACTACAGCCCTTAGCTTTGCCATCAGGGTCGTATGATGCATGCATAAGAGCCGGCAACGCTGAGATGGTGCTAAGGGTTGTGGTTGGTGTTAATGTTACCGTACCCAAAACAGCATTTGTTGGAGAGCCTATCAGAGTTTTATCCAATTTTATGCCAAAGGTGGCGTATGTGGTGTGCGGAAACGAAACTTTCAACCTGAGTTTTCATGAGTATGCTGCCGAATTTTCAGTAAAGCATGCGGGTGTTTGCAGGGTTGTTCTTGACAGCTTTTCGAGAGAGATTGTCGTTGATGACTACACGATCACTGCAGAATTCAGGAACGGTAGCATTGATGGAAGTGTAGAATACCACTTCATCCAGCCAGAGTTCGTGAAGTACAAAATACTTCCCACAAACATCAGCGGCAGAGTTGGTGCTGTCAATGGCAGCTTTTCTTTGCAGCTCGATTTACCTCCAGGAAACTACACCGCTGTTTTGAAATGCGGAAACGCGATAACAGAGCTGAACTTTACGGTTGAAGAAGAAAGAAGGCTGGAAGTTGGGGACATACTATACTTTACCGGTGATGTTGTGGAGATAAGAGCGAACTTTAAGCCAAAATTTGCAGCGATCCAGTTCAACAGCACCACTGAGAAAATTGAGTTTGCTAATGTGAATGGAACCTGGGTTTACAAGTTTGTGGCGAAAAATGCGAGTGTTTACAGGGTTGTTGCTGATGGAGTGGTAACAAACTTTACGGTTGACGATTACAAGATTGAAGCATCTCTCCACGATAAAACCGTGGAGGGGAGAGTTTTATGGCACTACATTGAGCCAAAAGTTGCTGAGTACGTTGTCCTGCCGGAAAACGTGACTCACACTCTCATTCTGAAAAACGGGAGTTTTGAGTTCACAGTGCCTGAAAACACTACCGCTGTGGTGATAAGGTGCGGCAATGCCGAGAAAATTATCAATATCGTTCAAATTTCGGATCGCAGAACTCTGAAAATTGAGTACGGTAGCAGAATTCTGATGTTAAATGTCAGCGTTGATAAGGGCAAGTTCAGAGTTCTTGAGGCAAAAGAGGACAATGTGACGATGGTGATATCCAATTTGAAGCCACATAGCATTGCCAATATCACGATCAACCTGCCTTTCGAGATACCACCGGGAATGCACGTGTACTACTGGAAAACCGTAGATGGTAAAATGATGCCGGTCAACTACACCCTCAGCGCAGATCGCAGGAGTTTAACTTTCAGGGTTCAGGACGGTGTTGTTGATGAGGATGGAAAGGCAAATGGTGTGATAGTGGACCCTATTATTTTCTACATTCCACGTTTTGACGTTAAGAGTGACATTTCTGGATCTCGCGGTGTACTGCACATTACCTCGATTGTGGATAACAGCTCCTTCGAGATCAGAGTTGATGCTAACAGAGGAAGACTGGCATACTTGGCCCTTGTCGACTCCGCCAACCTCCCAGATGTACCAGCTGTATTTCCATACCAGCTCGTCAAGTTTAGAGTTGAAGGGTTAAATCCGGGAGAGGATGTGGAAGTAAAAATAACATACTCTGGACTGCCCACGATGTCTGCAACTGAGCATATTCCCTCAGACTTGCCAAATCTTCCAGATCTCACATCACCTCCAAGCTCCAATTTGACATCCGAACTGAGCAAACTCGGCATAAACAACACACCGATTTCTGGCATAACGTATTACAAGTTCAGCCCATATAAGCTCAAGTGGATGAAGTATCCGGCAACAATCGAGAATGGTACGGTTGTTTTAAGGCTCAAGGATGGTGGTGAAGGGGATGAGGATGGAAAAGCGAATGGTGTGATTGAGGATGATGGGGGCGTGGGATGGGTTGGATATACTGGCAAGTTTTCGGTTGCCATACCAAATTTTTGGTATTACAGATATTACCATATATTCAGAGTTTATGTGCCAAGTGGTAATAGTTTCTGGATAAACTTCACTGGAAGTGGGAGTGGTAGTTTTTGGATTCGAAACGTGTACCGAATCAATGTTTTTTATCCTAATGGAACCTTAGCCACAAATTACAATATTACTGCATGGAGGTGGGATGTTACAAGCAATACATTGGTTTTAACAAACAACGTTTTTGGATTGTGGTGGATCGCTGTAATGTACACTCCCTATCAATGGACATGGAATGGTTGGGTGGAATATATTAGCTCGAATTTAGAAAATTATGGAATAATTTTCTCCGGAGCTAATAAAATAAACACAATCGTTCAAAGAGGTTATTACGTTAACGGCGCAATTTTCTATGGATCAAATACATTTGATATCGTTGGAACGTTAGCAAGCTTTAATGATGGTCACAATTACTGGTATGTAGGTGACAACTTTAGACTTGCCGTATTCAATGTCAACACACTAACTGTCGACGTTTACTACCCCAACGGAACCCTATACAACACTTTTACAGCGCTATCCAACAATAACTGGGATATCTTTAAAATTGAAGGTCCGTATGGAGCTTGGAAAATCAGAATCTCAGACACAAGTTCCAGTGAGAACTGGTACGTTTTAGCTGTAAATGATCCCAATGGGTTGTGGCTCAAAAAACCAGAACTGATCAACGTAACTGGCAAAGTCTTTGACGACATCTATCCCCTTGGTGCAAACAACGGTGAAGATACTAGTTTAGAAAATGTTACAGTTGCGTTGTTTGAGGATGATGGTAACGGTGTTTTAGATGTCAATGATAGACTTGTTGCAATAAGCAAAACGAATGAAAGCGGATACTACAGTTTCAAGGTTGTAAAAGATATCTCAAAAACATATATCGTTGCTGTGGACTCCAAAACTATCGGGGCTGAGCTTAATGCGGGATACACTAACGAATCCATTTGGGCTGAGCAGACATACCAAGTTGAGTGGGATGGCAATTCCTACTCCACCCAACCCAAATTTGGTGGTAAAAATCCAGAAATCAGCGATCAGTTTGGTATCATCTTTTTTGATGACTTTGAAAAGTGGAGCGGATGGCAGGACTATGGCTTGGGTAGTGTATACCAGAGTAACTACACCTCTCTCCGTGGAATACATTCCCTGGAGAAAAATGACAACAATGATCCAAATGGGGGGTACAAAAAACTCCCATACAGGATTGGCAGAGATGTCGTTGTTGAGGGGTGGATATACAGACCAAACGGATGGTCTGGGGGACCGATAGACAGAATCGGCTTGGAAGATGAAAAATTTGATGGATACAGTATTTCAGTAAACCACAACAGTAACAGAATCTGGATTGATGCCAGAACTTCTGGTATCTCAAGCAGGATAAGCTCACCTATCGCATGGAACCCACCAGAAGATGAGTGGTATTTCTTCAGATTCTACATTTTCTCAAACGGCACTATCAGATTTGAGGTGTACAATATTACCGATTACTTTTCCGGAACGCCATCAGCAACCGTAATCGCAAACAATGCAAGTTATGATGGATTTGACAGAGTCGTAGTACACGGCGGGTATGAATACTACATAGACGATCTTTCAGTTAAGCTCATGAATCCAAATTATGAGCATTATACAGCGATAAATACCACAAAATATGTCGGAGGAAGTATAGATTTCGGTTTCAGTTTTGACGTTATTGTGAACACAAAGGATGTCGACGATGACCACTCAAATCCACGAGTTGCCCAAGGTGAACTTAGGCAGTTCATCCTAAACTCCAACGCCATAGCAGGAAAACAGAGAAGCTACTTCGTAATGACTGCACCACCTAACTCTCAAGATTCAAACGGAAGATGGTGGACCATTGCTGTAAACGACACTCTCGGTACTTTACCGCCCCTAACTGATGAAGTGCAGCTTAACGGTACAGTATTTAGAGATAACATGCTCGTTAATGACACCAACCCCGGGTGTATGATCTACAACTATTCATCCCATGAGTTGGAAACCTGTACATGTAGCACCACAATATCGGTGGGTACTGGTAAAGATGGTGTACCTTTTAGCGGAGATGAGTCAAAACTTTTGGCGATTCCAAGACCTGAAATAGAGATTTATGCCCCGATTTTAGGATCTGTGATAAACATAACGGCGAACAACAGCGAAATTTGCAGTTTCTCACTTTTCGGAGCAAGTACGAATCAAACTGAACCCTGGAAGAACGGTTACGGAATTAAAGTTGGATTACCAGACGGAAGTACCGAAAACCTGTTAATAAAGAAGGTTTTTGTCGGTTTGAGAGCTAACGCCAGTAATCCGCGAGAGAGTGGCATGGAAATTAACGGGTATGCAGGAATTGGTGTGTATGCGAACAACACAACCGTAGCGAAATCAGTTGTGGCCTTCAACAATGGAACGGGCATTCTGTTCTGGGGAGATTCTGTTGACTATGGAGTAGTCAGAGAGGTTATTGCCTTCTCAAATGGAGTTGGGCAAGCTGATGGTGTTGCGATGGAAGGTTGGGTTGATGGAGCGTACAACAGCAGAGCAGAAAATGTAACTGTAATGACTTCTATCCTATCAAAGAATGCTGGATTCGGTGTTGACAGCTGGTTTGGCAAACGAGGACTTACTGTCGCCAACTCGACGGTAGAATTTAATGGATTTGGATCTGAGCGTGGAGGTATAAGGATTCTCGCAAATGACAGTGTGATCAAAAACAATCTCATAAGGTGGAACAATGGTTCTGGAGTAGTTGTGGGAAGAATGACAAATTATCCCACTTACGGAATTATCATCACCAAGAATTCGATATACAACAACTCCAGAATTGGCATAGACATCGATCCGAGACCAAACTATGTGAACTCGTATGACGGAGATAATGTAACGCTAAACGACGGGGAATTTAACCTCTCACAGCCTAACTGCGGTATTGACTATCCGATAATAGCAAACGCCTACATTACTGGCACGTCACTCCTCCTCACTGGCTTTATCGGAAATGAGAGCACAGGGGCAAATACATCCTTCACCGCAACCGTAGAGGTGTATCTCGTCAGAAACTCGACGAATGGTGATAGCTTTATCGGGAACAACCTCTCCTCCACTTCTGTCCTGAGTAAGCACTATGGTGAGGGCTGGATATACTTGGGAGAAGTGAATGCTGTAAACGGAGTGTTCAGTGGCACTATAGATGTAACTGGAAAGGGGTTGGATCAGAACAGCTACATTTCGGCCATTTCAAGGAGTGGTTGTGGCACTTCCGAGTTCGGGCCCGTATATTATATGTTGAAGAAGGTTAATGTAACTGCCGGAATTACAGTTTTCTGGGATGGTGAAAGCTTCAATGCAACACTCAGCGTTACTGCCCACAACGATGCCGATTTCCTTAGAGTGTACTGGATCAAGCCTACAAATGCAACATTACTCACAGCCACTGGTGATTTTGACTCGGGTGGATCATCGGGAGACGTTTACTGGTGGCAGTTCAATTCAATGCCTGCAGGTACAACAAAGCATGTATATCTAAGACTGGATGGGGACTTTTCAATGATTGAGGCCCTAAACATCGGAGTTGATCCCACCAACCATCCCTCGAAAGGAATATAACCAATGCCTGAAAAAGGTATGAGCATGGATGTGAAAGTCGTTGAAGAACTGTCAAGAATGCTCGAAGGTAGGAAAGTTGTAACGGAGGAGGAAGTCAGGAGGAAAGCCGTAAGAGCAGCCCTAAGGATTCTCGGTCCTGAACTCGTTGATTCCAAACTGAAGCTTATTGATGACGTAACTTGCAGCCTTATTGATTGTCCCATTAGTCTCAAAAGTCTCCATTTTTCTGAAAAAGTCAAAATAGGAGATATTTTCTTCTACCACCTTCACACCGAGAAGCCAGAAAAAGACGATTTTGACGAGGCCTACACAGAGTACTTGCATTCAAAAAGCTTTTTTGATGTTTTAAACACGATGCGATCCGTCACAGACAGGTTTTTTGAGGGTTACACCAGCGAAGGCGAGTTCATGAGGAAGTACACGAAAGGTGGAAAGAGCTACTACGTTTTCTTCTCAACTATCGACGATGCATACGAGGATATAGGCACGCACCTTGAAATGGTGGAGAGGATTGACGGGGAGTACGTCATCGTCGTTCCAACTGAGAGGGAGCTTGGTCCATTCCTGAAATTCTTCAAGAGACATTCGGAGGATGCCAAAAGACGTGGGTTAAAGATCTGGGTTGTGAATCCCGAGGCCAAAACGATCGACCCGTTCATCGGGTATCCCAAGGACTTCAGACTGCTGAGTAGATTTAAGAATCCGAAGGCTGCCGCCATGGTCAGTGCCTACTGGAGGGTGGATGTTAAGGAGTTGGACTGAAGGTAAGCTTTATAATCCCCATCAGGTATATTGCAGCAAGGGCCGGTAGCTCAGTCTGGTAGAGCGTCGCCTTGGCATGGCGAAGGCCTGGGGTTCAAATCCCCACCGGTCCATGCCATATTTTGCGTATATCCATTTTTCAGAATGCTGAGGTATTGTCTGAGCTGAATTTCCAGAAAAGCCGACAGGTTGATGCCTATTGTTTTTGCTGCGTCCACCAGATTTTTATCTACGCTAAGAGTTAATTTTTGCTTGTTGGTCTTTTGACGTGGCATAATTTTATTAATACGTATTAATACTTAAAAGTTTCCTCTGAGAACATTTCTTTAAACGAGTTGCGTGCAGAAGTCTCTTGTGACATTCTAACAATAAGCTCTTCCACCCACATTTTGATATTTTTTAAGAGTTCAGAATAAATTTGAAGCTCATCGTCATCGAAATAGTCCAAAAAATTAGTTCCGTAGTAATAAGGAACTTCAACATCTTTCATTTCTTTTACTTTTACATACAAATCCTGAATAGTTTCATCAAACATAGCTTTCTTTCCTTCCGTGGTTATTTTGATTTCCCCATTGGTGTAGGTTATCCATCCATAGAATCTCAGTGGAATCATAGCTCTCAAAATTCTTTGCCAAAGTCTGAATCGTAAATCTTTTTCTTCACTGTTAAGGTCTTCCTCAATCTCTTCAACCTCATTAAATCTGATAAATTTGATTATTCGTTTTTTCTCTAAATCAGTAAATCGTATCCACTCATCACCTATGAAATAATAGATTTCATTGACAATCCCTCTACCAGTTTCTGCTTCAATTCTATCCACAACTTTTTTGATTGTCTCATGGCTAAAGTTATGGTTGAGAATCCTTTCCAAAACACTGAGGTTTTTTCGGATACATATTGCTACATCAGGGAAATCGTCTAAAATATCGAATATTTTCTCGAAGTTTACCGTTAAACATGATGCTTTAGGACCAGTTTTAGCTTTTTTGTTTTTTGGCGGTCTCCCAACCTTCTTTTCTCTTCTAAAGTATTCTATACACCTTTTGCAGGCTGGTTTATCTCTTTTACATTCCGTTTCTACTACATACTCTTTCTCAAAGAGGTTGTTGAGAGAATTTGTAATCTGACCAGTACTATTAGCACCAATCCTTTCTACTAACCATCTTCTACACGCATCGTGTTTTATTAGTTCACACAAGATTTTAGGTCCCCAACTTTGGACTCTTTTAGCCATAAAACAAGTTGTGTTTAAAGTATTTAGTTTTAACTCTTCAAACTGTTTGAACAACACTAAGAATTTTCAAACAGTTTGAATTTTCGAGATTGGTTTCGAAATAAAGTTTATGGATTTTTAAAACCCTTAAAGATATATGATTGAGAAGTTGAAAGAGCCAAAAATTCAGAAAATCTCAGGAAGCTATTACATAGCTATCCCAAAAGTTTGGGCTGATGTGAATGGGATACAAGAAGGGCAAAAGCTGCCAATCTTCGTAGATGAATTTTGCAGGCTGATAATTCCTCCACCATTGAAAAAAATAAGAGGTGATGGCTAAATGCCAGCCACCACAACCGCTACAAGCAACCCCAATAGTAAAGGAAACAACCATGTATTTATAAGCACCGTTTTTGATAAAAAACGAAAACTGGTAACCTTCAATTCAAATGGAGCCATCTATTTCCCCAAACTTATCAGAGAGATTTTCAAAGGATGTTATTTTACCATAGAAGTTTCTGAAGGTAAGATCATTCTGGATCCTGTTAAGTTTGAATGTTTTGGAGAAGGTGATGATCCTTGAAAACGAAGCCGCATGAGTTTGTCAAGTTCCTGAAGAGAATTCCACAGGGGTTGGATGTTGCATTCATTCCTGTAAAACCAGAAAGTAAAGAACCAGATGTTAGTATTCCAATTAAGGGTAATCTCGACAAAGTAAAGCTAACATCGAATGATGCTTTGCGAAGACTCCAGCAGGGTAAGAATGTTGGCATCTATGCGTTTCCACAGGGTTTGTGCTTTGTGGATATTGACCGACCTGACCTTGCTGACCTCTCAGAGTTTCCTGAGAGCTTTGCGGTGAAAACAAGAAATGGAGGTCTCCAAATCTACTACCTAAATCCAGGAATAGAACGGAATTACATATTGAAGATTAACGGACAAAAGATCGGTGAATTGCGGGCAAACTGGCAGTATGTTCTGGCTCCTGGCTCTTACGTCCCACCAGATGATGAAGCTTTTGACGGTGCCACAGGTATTTATGAAGTTGTCAAAGACGTGGAAATAAGACCGCTTGATTTTGAGGAAATTAGAAAGTTTATAGAGGATGAGAAAAGCGAAAAGAAAGAGAATAAAAGAAAAGAGGTCGTTAAGAGTCACTGTTTTGTCAATAAGTACGATGTCAGCCTTGACGCTATTCTCCACATTGATGAAAAGCTCAGGGAGCTTTTGAGCGACTTAAACCCTGGCTACCCTTCACGCTCAGAGGCTGACCTTGCTGCCATTGACCGCTTGTGGTTCTGGGGATTTGACGAGACACAGATTGCTGACATTCTGAGAACTTATCGCACATACGAAAAGACAGAGAGGGATGACTACCTATACCACACCATTGAAAAAGCGATTACTTCTTTCACTGGAGAACGCTTCAATCCTGCTAAAAATCCACAACTGTTCTTGAAACTCTGTAAGATTCAAGAAGATTTGAGCAAAGGTGCCATGTCATATTTGAGAACTGAGATTTCAGAGAATAAAGGGAGGATTCATGGAGATGTCAACAATGTCATGAATGTCAAGACACCGCTTAACTTTAAGGCAAGTTGGGAAGACCCTTTGTGTAGTAGGAATAAAATAATAGAGAAACATGACATTCATGACAAACCTGACAACTCTGTGGATTTATCTCCATTCCATGAACAGAGCGAAGACAAAATTGACATAGGGGTTGAACTCCCTGTTCTATTCTTCGATGAAAATAGGAAGTTCATTGCTAAGAGGTTAGCCGATGAAATAATGTCTGAAGTCAGATTTGCCACCTTGACTGACACAGAAGAGGTGTGGTATTATGATGCACAACAGGGGATCTGGAGGCCAAACGGTGAGGTCATAATCAAATCCTTCTGTCAGCAATATCTTGGTGAGGAAGCCAACAGAAACAGAGTAGCTGAAGTTATAGCACACATTCAGAGATCTACCTATGTTGATCGCTCAATCTTTGATCGTAACATCAACCTAATAGCTGTGGAAAATGGAGTTCTTAACCTTGAAAGTGGTGAACTCCTTCCATTCTCGCCAGAATACTACTTAACCGTTAAAATACCGGTGAAATACAATCCTGAGGCAGACTGCCCAAGAATAAAGGAGTTCTTCAAACAGGTCCTGCATGAGGAGGACATCCCAGTGATTGTGGAGTTATTTGGATTCTGTCTCTACAGACGTTATTTCATCCACAAAGCCTTTATGTTTGTGGGTAGTGGAAGAAACGGAAAATCCACCCTTATAAACCTTCTGAGGAGATTTCTTGGCTCACAAAATGTGGCAAATGTTCCACTCCAGACGCTTGCAGAAAATCGTTTTGCAGCCGCTGAACTTTACGGTAAACTGGCAAACACCTTTGCAGACCTGAGTTCAGAAGCTCTGAGAGATACAGGCTTGTTCAAAACGTTGACTGGAGAGGATGAGATTCAGGCTGAGAGAAAATTCAGAAATCCCTTCAGGTTTACGAACTACGCTAAATTGGTATATTCTTGCAATAGACTCCCTGAAACGTATGACGATAGTGATGCTTTCTTTGCCCGATGGATCATCATCAACTTTCCGAACAAGTTTGAAGGAGAGAAGGCCGATAAAAACCTGATTGATAAGCTTACCACAGAAGAAGAGCTTTCAGGTTTGCTCAATCTTGCTTTACTCGGACTGTGGAGATTGCTGGAGAAAGGAGAGTTCAGCAAAGGAATTTCCACAGAAGAGGTTAGGGAGCAATACCTCAGGATGTCCAACCCAGTGGCTGCGTTTGTCATGGATTGTATTGAAGTTGATCCTGAAGCCTATGTTGTGAAACAAGAACTCTATTCCGCTTTTTGCGAATATTGCCGGAAAAACAAACTACCTGTGATATCTGACAAATCTTTTGGTAGAAAGCTACAGAGAGAAGTGAATGTTGAAGATTTTAGGCCTGACATAACTTGGAATGGCAGAAAGAGACCAACAGCATGGAAAGGGATTCGTCTAAAAAAGCCTGAACCAGAAGTTCTCCAAGAAGATGGCTTTTTTGTCTGTTCGAGGTGTAAAACAAAGTTTCTGACAAAAGATGACGCTGAAGCTCATATTGAGGAGGCAAAAGACTATCCAGAGATTTGTCAGCCAAAGGAGGAATTCAGAGAGGAAGTTATTGACCTTACAGAATATATGGAGGTGGATTCTCAATGAAATGCCCACATTGTGGCCGTTATCTTGAAAACACTTTGTGGGAGGCACTGAGGCCATACAGAAAACTGGACCTACCTGTTGTCATCACCAACGTGGACACTGTTTTAGAAGTGGGTCCAAGAATTCAGGCCATCTTCGAGGAGAAGAATGGTCATCTAAAAATCAGAGGATATCAAGCTGTAACCCTAAAAAAGATTGCAAGATCCCTGAGAGTTCCACTATTCTACGTCCAGAGGGACAACACTAAGGTTAGACTCTACGAATTCAACCCAAACCAGAAAGTTCAATCCGATTATTTCTTAAGGGCTGATCAGCTTCTCCCAGTCTTTTCAGGCGATATTGAGGAGTTTGGGGACTGGATTTACCGCCGCTTTATTCACCCTTCAATCTCCCCCCTTAGCGGAGGGAAAAATAAAAGGAGGTGGTAGAATGTTGGGAGAGCTGGAAGAGGTTTTGAAGGAGTTTTGCGAGTGGTCGGGAAGAGATAGAGAGGAGTACATCCGACAAGCGGTTTTCGAGAGGCTGAAGGGAGATTTGGAGGAGATAGCGAGCTACAACATTCCGAAGGCCAGAGAGATGCTTAGGAACCTTAATGGAGGAGGATTAAAATGAGACCAATCTTAGTGAAGGGGGAGCTGAAGAAAAGAGGAGAGTTCGGTCCATGGGCTGCAGTAGATCTGCATGACTTTCCGGTAATTGAGAAGATGCATGTTGCCTTTGACGAGGGTTTAGAAATTATAGAGGTCAGGTTTGATCCAGATTTTGAAACACCAACTGTGAAAATAGAGCTGTGTGATGAGAATGGCCATAGAAAGATGGAGCTGGGCTTCTGGAATGATGCGGCTGAGAAACTACTGGCAGCCTTCAAAACGATTGTGGAGGAGCTTGAATGGGATGATGTCGAGGAGAAAGTAACAGCCTAACTTCTCTTTATTTTGAGGGTGGTGAACCATGCAGGTCAGGCTAACTCCTCAAACATGCCAAGTTGAAGGTTGTAACAAACCAGTTCACACAAGGTGCTCAAACTGCCTTAGGTGGGTTTGCAAGGACCATAACGGAAAGAAGCCTTTACTATGCTCTGAATGTGCTGAGATTCCAGAAACCAAATTCGAAAAGGAAACGGTTATCGTTATTCCGGCAGCCTCACCATACGCATTCATAACAACATCCGAGAAACCGTGGATAAAGAAATTGAGCAAAATAAAGAGTGCTGAACTCCTCAAGGAGCTAAAGGATGCCAGAGGCAGAACCTACGCTTATGAGTTTGCGGTTGATAAGAGATGTATTGGCCTTTCGGCAAAGCCAAGATCACGTTATGATAAGCTCTGAACATCAAAAAAATCACCGGAAAAATGTCCACTGGACTTCCATTTTGTGGGGTAGTTCGGGCTTCGAAGGGTTACAATATGGATGATGTTCTTCCAACTCAAAAAATGGAAGTGTTGGAGGTGATAAAGTGAGAGGAAAGAAGGGGAATGGTAGGAAATACCTGGCAGGTTATGTGGATTTTGGAGTTTTAGGCAGAAGAGAGGTCTATCTGTTTAAGAATGAGAGGAGAGAGAAAGACACTCAGCCAGCTTTCAGGCTGATGGTCAAAGAGGGAGAGGGCTGGAAAGAGGTCGGAGTTTTCTGGCTTCGGGAAGTGAAGGAAAAACCAAGAGAGGAAGAGATAGACATGACCGAATTCATGGAGGGTTAAAATGCCTCATCCACCAAAATCCATTCCCATCTCCTACTGTTTAGAATTGAGGTCCAGAGGATACAGCTATGACATGATAGCCTGGAAACTCCGTCAGCTCGGTTACGACATATCTCGTTGGACGGTGTGGAGGAGGCTGAGAGTTTATGAGTGAAGAGGAGGGGGAGTTCTCCTGAGTTCGGATAATCTGGATCTAATACTAAGTAAAAAGAACAGAGTTACAGTAACCACACGAATCAATGCAGAGCTGCTCGAAATCATCAGGAAGAATAACCTCAGACTCTGCGATATCGTCAACATAGGTATTTGGATGTGGTTAAGAGAGATGGGTTATTTAACCCGTAAATAAATTTATTGGGTTTTTAGTGGATAGTCTTACTTGCTATAGATGTCATGTCCGCCATCCATTATTTGCACTCGTATAACTTACAGTTAGTCTTAGCCTTGGAGTTCCGTTTTGTTGTTGGAGGGAGGAACATGAACCCTGACTTAATTACTTACACAAAAAAGAGTAAGTCTAACTAACTATATCCAACGGCAATTTTTGATCAACCTTCAAAGGATCCAACAACTGAATGTATTGAACAGTCCAAATAAGTCCAACTGACTAAAGCAACCCCTTGATTTTGAGTTGATTACTTGTAATCTTTTGTAGTTCAAAGTCTAATTGCCATCATATGAGCATCTAAGCTCCCAAAAAACAAATCGTATTCCCTTTAGCTAAGTAAATGTAATCCAATCAGATGGATAGAAATAATTTCAATAAAGTAAGTCTAACTGACTGATATTGCGGTTGAAAGCTTAGAACCTTAAAACATTTTGCACCAAAACCTTAGGCAGTTCTAAATGGATAATGGGGAGTTTTCGGAAAAATAGGGTGAGTCATGAAATATGCTGAATGATGGTTTCGAGCTTAACCTCCTTGGGAACAAGGTTAACCTTCCTCCATGCTGCCATGTATTGCTCATAGATCTCAGAGGGGAGTTTGCCGTCATAGCTCTGAACATCAAGACTGCCAGTGTTGTGGGCCATGATGTAATCCCTCAGTCCAGGATGGATCATCAGAACGTTGTTGCACATCTGCTCGAAGAACTTCCTAAGGTGGGAGAAGGAGATCTTCCTCCCTGTGTGGACAGCCTTGATGTTCAGCCTGTCAAAGAGCTTTCTCATGCTGTAGTAACTGAAGGCTAACCCTCTACTCTGTTTCTTTTCTAAGGTGGGATCATAGACTTCCACATAAGCCTCAAGCCAATCCCTTAGAACTGGATGGATGGGGACCCAGTGGGGAAATCTCTCCTTATCTTTCTCCTCTGGAATCCACAGGAGGGGTGGGTCTCTCCGGATGGCTTCTCTGAGTTCATCAACCGTTATCTTGGATATAGTTGAGTCCGGCCTCTGTCCTGTATAGGCTGCGAAGAGGATTCCTGAGATGTGCTTGAGTTTGAGGTAGGGTGTTGGGTCTCTCTTCCAGACTGCCTTAATCAGGTTGTGGATGTCAGGCTCTCTGATGAGGATCGGGTTGAGCTTCTTGGAGTCCTTTTTTGGAGGTTCAAAGACTTCCTTGAGGTCTCTGAACTGGGGATTTCCAGTCTTCTTGTATAGCCATTCCAGGAAGTTTCTAAGGTTGGAGTGGTATTTTGCTTGAGTTTCGAACTCGTATTTCGATTTGTACCAGTTTTGAAATTCCATGAGTTTGTCTCTGTTTATCTCATACTTGGCAAAGTTAAGGTAGTCCTCCACAGATTTTCTGATCCAATATATTGACTTCTTTGATTTAATTCGTGAAGTTCTGTATTTCAAATATTCCTCCGCAACGGCTTTTTTTACTCTCACGGAGTTACCAGAGAACTCCAAACCTTGGCATGGCGAAGGCCTGGGGTTCAAATCCCCACCGGTCCATGGTTTTTTCCTTTGTAATCGGGTGATTTATCGAATACAGGAATTCTACAAGCTTAGTTTCGAAGAAGTGGCTCAGATTCGGGATAACTTCCCTGGCAGCCTCCAGAACTTCCCTGTATAGTGCTTAGGAAAGTATAAAGTAAACTCCTACTTTTTATAGATTTCCAGTCCAGTCTTGCTGTAAGCATCCTCCAGCACTTTCGAGATGCTGTCAAAGCCAATCATCTCAGCAACGTCCAGTATCCCGAAGGGCGCATTTGTTGCAAGTCTGTAAACCTTATTGACCGTCTCTCTATCTGCAATTCCATCCTTCACAATCCTCAAAGCCTCATTCACATTGCTGCCACAAGGGGTGTGATGTCCGCAGCCTCAGCTTCCGGGATCTTCGCCTTCCCATCAACCCATCTGTAAAACCCCTCTCCGCTCTTTTTGCCAAGCTTTCCCCATCCAATCATCTTTTCGATGAAGAACCTCGTAATTGCAAATCCCTCAAACCTCCTGCCATAAACCTCCCTAAAGCTGTCAAGAACGTCCAGCACAACATCCAACCCTATCAGGTCGAGCATCTCAAAGAATCCGAGGGGCATACTCAGATTCTTCAGGGCGGCATCTATCTGTTCTGGACGGTAGTAGAGTAGTGAGTAACTCACTCCCGCCCCAGCAGCGCCCAGCATTCTGTTCAGGATGTGTCCTCTGCACTCCTTTTTTATCACCACTGGCTCTTTCCCCATGCTTCTGGCAATATCAACGGTTTTTGACAGCACACTGTCTGAAACCCTCTCCCCACCAACCTCAACCAAGGGCATGAGAATTGGCGGATTGGAGAAGTGGAAGAGAGTCAACCTTTCCGGCTTTTCGAGATGTTCTGCAATTTCCGACGGCATGAAGCTCGATGTGTTCGTTGCAAGTATGCAATTTTCTGCAACAATCTTCTCAATGCCTGTGAAGAGGTCGATCTTGTCCTTCAGCCTCTCCTTTATGGCCTCAACAACAAACCCACAGCTTTCAACCTCTCCCAGATCCGTCGTGTACTTAACTTTCGAGACAATTTCGTCCCTCCTCCTCAATCCCGCCATATCAAGCTCCTGCAAGCATTCTCCCCTGTGTCTGGTTTCCGCCTTCCTCAATGCTTCCTCATTCACATCAACCAGCACGACATCGTAATCTGCATTGGCGAAAAGAGCGGCGATTGCAGCCCCCATCGTTCCCGCTCCTACAACCCCAACCTTCATGCCGGTAGTGTGCAAAAATAATTAAATTATTTTTGGTTAAAAATGAGAAGGTCAGTATTCTCGCAGAATGTCAATGACGCCAAGCTTCATGTCGAACTGGAAGTAGATGGACATCATAACACTGTCTATCCCCACCTTGTGCACGGGATCGACTACAGATGGAGAGTCGTAGGTAACGTTTCCTGGGCCGAGGAAAATGATCCTCTCACCATTCGGATCGACATGAAAATCAATGTCCGCATACCACTTTATCAGCTGAGTTACACCACCCTTGCCCTTGATGGGTGGGAGATGCCTGACAGAATAGAGATAGGTCGGTTTTGGCAGGATGAAATCTATCAGCGTTCCCGCAGCTCTCGTATTTGGTTTCGTTACGAAGGTTACCAGCCTCTTTCCTGCAGGCCTCTCCAGTATCCCCATAACAGTATCCAGCTCCTTTGTCAGCTCTATCTTAGCCAGTTTCTTAGGTGCCCCGGCCAGCTCTCTCCCAGCTGCCAAGGCAGCATCGTTTGTAACGTAAATGTAGGGGATGTAGTAGCCCATGTCCCCCTGCTCGTCCTCAACCTGAATGACCGTCAGATACTCATAGTACTCGCCGACAGTGCTGAAGGAGTAGTGCGAGATCCATATCCCACCCTGAGCTGGATCGCTGTAGGGCTTCAGACCCTCAGGTAAAAGCTCGCTGACATCTCCCTTTATTGTAAAAAATGCCGTTATGGCCTCACAGTTTCTGTACTCAATCCCCCTATCCTCATCCACCTCATAAAGTGGGGAATCGAAGGGTACTCCCTTCAGCATAACACCACCTCCCATTCATAACCTAACCCAAAATTCTCAATATGTGGTCAACATCGTAGTAGTCCTTTTCGTAGTTCGAGATCACGTCCTTTGAGGCTTCCAGACTAAGCACTTCCACAGTACCGTCCTCAATCAGCATGCACCTCGCATCTCTGAACAGTTTTTCGATTATGAACTCCTTGCTAAGTCCGTAGGCCCCAAAAATTTGCAGAGCATCGTGGGCAACCTCATATGCTACCTTCTTTGCGTAGATCTGCGCAGCTCTCGCATGTCTGGGCGATGCGTCTGCAGTCTGGTTTTCAATTATCCTCCTGTGCGTGTATTCTGTCACCTTTCTCACATAGTAGCGGGCTGTTTCCACTTTCTCAAACATCCGGTAGAGGGTGAGCCGAATGTTCTTATGCTTAACAAGCGGTTCACTACCCTGCATCCTCTGCCGGGCATAGTTCAAAGCTTCCTCGAAGCACGCTCTTGCCAAACCAACGGCAAAAGCGCCCATCCCACAGCTCGTAAGGCAGAGAAGCTGATCAACAAAAACGCCATAGAAGAAGCCCGGAGCAACTATGACATAGTGCTCTGGCACCCTTACACCGTCAAAAAACAGTTCTCCCTGTGGATCATCCCTCATTCCAAGCATATCTACAGGTTTTCCCTTCCTCACACCCTCAGCATCAAGGGGAACTATGCAGAAGATGCCATCCGCCAGATATTTTGACCCCTTAACTTGTGCATGCAGCCCGCAGTGGGTGGCGACAGGTGCGGAAGACACCCACGCTGACTTCTGCCCGCTGATTACCCACTCATCTCCGTCCTTCTCCGCAACCACGTTTCCCTTCCCGAACCTTTCCAGTGTGCTTGGCTCCTCCCTCCACGCAATCAAATAGTCACTGCCATGCTCGGGCTCGGTAATTCCCCAGCACCCATGATACTTGCCCTCCTCATCCTCAATCCACGGAACCACAAGCTCCTCATAAAGCTGCGGATGGCCAAAGAGGGCTGCACAGACGAAGGGTATCTGATCACCACCAATGGCTGTCGCAAACCCCAGACTGCCCCATCCCAGCTCTTCAAAGATTATATAGCGCTGCAGGGTGTTAATCCTGGCCCTCCCCTCTCAGCAGGTAGATTCATCCTGTGATAGCCCAGCTTCTTCATCTGCTTCAGAACCTTGAAGTACGGTGATCCGGGCTTTATCCTCTCATCGGGAGGCATTCTGTCCAGCTCCACCGATGCGGGCCGTATAACCTCGGCGGCAAACCTGTGTACCTCTTCTTTGAGCATTCTGTCCTCTTCACTCAACTCATCGAGATCCAGAAACTTCGGCATCCTTTCTACCTCCAAACAATTCGTCCTTTGAGAACCACTGCCATGTTTATCGAATCTTAATGCGTAACTATTTTAAATTTTTTGAAATTAAAAACTGCACTCAACGAGTTCGAGTTTGAATTCTTCATTTTTCAGGAAGGTTACGGGATTGCAAGAACAACATTACGATTATAATCATGAAAAAGTTTAAATTCCATTCAGACAAATAGGTATTTACCATGAATCAAGTCCAAGCACTCAAATCCGCAGACGTTCCTACAGGCATAATGCTCTTAGATAGAAGGCTTGACGGGGGTATTCCAAGAGGAAGTTTTGTATGCGTTTACGGAGAGCCAATTGCAATGCCTGAAGTGTTTCTTTACCAGTTTGCCACCGTAACAAAAACCTACTACTTCACAACCCAGAGGGCAGCAAAGTTCGTCAGAAAGGACATGGAGAGGCTCAACCTCGATGCCGGGAATGTGGTATTTATAGACATCTACTCACAGTACTACCTGAACGAGTACGGGCAGTTCGTTGTCGAGGACAGGTACAGGGACAAGGAGATATTCGACTTCGTCGGCGACAGACTGTCAAAGATTTTGGAGGATGATGCGGACTACAACATTGTTGTTGATTCCCTCTCCTTCTTCTTCAACCTCGACGTTGAGTGGGGGCTTAAGGAGTGGCTTATAAACAAGCTGTACACGATCTCGAAAGAGAGGGGCATCGTCACGTACGGTTACCTTATCAAGGGCCTACATCCCTCGCACGTCGTCAAAAAGGTTCTGGACATCTCCGATGTTGTTTTTGACATAGACTCCGAGAGGGTGGGGGAGAGGCTGGTTAGCAAGTTCGCCCTGCCAAAGATAAGGGGTAAGAGGCCTATAACGGAGTACTTCAGATTCTACATTGAGGAGGGCGTGCAGGTGGACACTTCAAGAGATATTGCCTAAGACGAAGATCGCTGCTGATGCAACAACTACCAAAACATCCTTTTTGTCTGGCCTTCTAAGCTTTCCAAATGCTCTGTATGTGTAATTCTTGGAGTACAGGGACTCCGACATGCTTATCGCCCTCAAAATAGCCGTAGAAACAAAGGCCTTCAGCAGCACGTAATATCTGGAAACTCCGCCCTGGTAGAGTTCCCTGACATTCTGAAAGTCCTCAAGAAGCATTGGGAGCATTGACACTGCGATTGTCAGAATGCTCACAGCCCTTTTCGGCACTCTGAAGAAGAGTAGGGCTCCCGCAAGCTCATTTACGCTTGTCGAGTACACAACCCCACCAGCTGAGATCAGGGCAAGAAAGGCCAAAAACGTTTTCACACCGTAAAGCCCTGTAAAGACAATCGAAATTCCAAACAGCAGGTAGAATGGCAGGAGGCCTGCGAGTAGCTTCAAAGCTCTCCCATATGTCACGGCAATGGACAGAGAAATTACAGCCAGAGACACAAGCCAGTTCATGGACGAGACATAGACCGAGGCTGAGAGCAGAGCGGCTGAGATCAGGCAGGTTCTACCCTCTCTACTCCCTCCTCCCAGTCCCTCTTTAAGAAGTTCCACGATCAAAGTTCGATCACCCTGTCGCACTCCTTTGCGAGATTCTCATCGTGTGTGGCAATTATGGCAGTTTTTCTGTACTTCCTCAGCAGGTAAAGGAGCCTTCTGCGAAAGTTAACGTCCTGTCCTGCTGTTGGCTCGTCAAGCAGCAAAATATCTGAGTTAAAGGCCTTTGCAATTGCAACCCTCCTCATTTGCCCAATGCTGAGAGACTGGGGGTGTCTGGTTGCAACACCTACAAGTTCAAAGTCACCTAAGATGTTTCCTACTTCCTTTTCAACCGTCCTCTCGGTAAGGTGGTAGGACGGATACTGCAGAACGATTGCAGCATTCATTCCCTTCCTCCTCATATCCGCCATTATCCTCTTCAGCATCATCGTCTTCCCCACGCCGTTGTCACCAGTAATTGCCAGAATCTCCCTCTCCCTGAGCTCAACGATCCCGCTGTAGATTGTATCGCCAATCTCGGCTTTCGGAATCTCTATCTCCTCAACCTCAAGCCCCAGATCAACAACTCTGTCAAAGTACTTCCCAAACTCAAGTCTGTGCTCCGAGACAATGTGGGAAAAGTCCTTTAAGACGCTTAAAACTCGCTTGGCATTCCTGTGACTCAAATGGGCGAAGGGTTCATCAAAAACGAGTATCTTCGCTCCCGCTACGATGGCTGCAGCAATCTCCACGAGCTGAAGCTCACCTGTTGAGAGTTCGAAGGTCTTCCTATCGAGGAGGTGACCAATGCCGACCTCCTCAAGAGTTTCCAGGGCATTGGTTTTTGATTCCACGACACTGTCACCACGCTGCACTGCGGGAAAGATTACCTCATCAATGACGTTCAGGCAGGTTACCATCTCCTGGGGATTTTGCTTCACCAGAAAAACATCCCTTGGACTTGGTTTCCTTCCAAAAACTCTTACTTTACCATCCAGCCTTCCAGAGTAAAATTCGGGTATCAAACCGTTCATCATCCGAAGCACCGTTGATTTTCCGCTTCCCGTTGCCCCAATCACGAACTCACAGCCTTCAAACGTCTCCCTGAAGTTCTCAAGCCCCACAACCCCGTTTGGATAGCGGTAGGACCTGACGTCAAACTCAATCAACTTCTATCCCCCTCTCCCTCAGCATCGCGTGGATATAGCGATAAACGAGCACCGCAAGAAGATGATCCACAAGGAAGTCCTGGGGGAGAAAGATCAGGACGGTTGCGGCAAATATCACCGCTGAGGGTGTGGCAAAGTTGATTCCAAAAGTTCCAGCTGCTTTGCCAGCCCACTCCACGAGTGGGGGGGAGGAGAGGGCAAATCTGTAAAACACCAAGAAACCCAGAAGGTACGTGGGCAGGGATGCGATTAGAGTTGAGAGCCAGAGCATAACGGCTTCTTTCCCACTCCCTCTTCTCCAGACAATCCTTCTGAACCATCCCGCCAGAAATGCCGAGATCACAAACCCAAAGAGGAATCCGGCTGTTGGTCCTACAAGTACACCCAGCCCCCCTCCTCCTGCAGCAAAGGGCAGGGCGAGGGCTATTAGGGCCAAATAGATTGCCATGGCCATGGCCCCATACCACGGGCCAAGGAGGAAACCTGACAGCATAACTCCGAAGTTCTGCATTGTGTACGGCACTGGCCCAACCTTAAAGCTGAGCTGGGCAGTGATTGCAGTTACAAGGGCCAGTGTAACAGCGAGTATTGTCCTCTTAATATCGTAAACCATGAATTAAATTAGGTTTACGTAATTTAATGGTTGTGGTCCACAGGTTAAAACTGAATTGCCAATTCTCTGAAGTCAAACGGCCAACGAGGATGTACCTACCGTATAGGTGAAATATGCCAAAACAGTCTGAAGTCCTGCAAAAAGTTGCTTATCAGCAACTTTTATATACCATTGTGAGACACCTTATTAAGGGTAAGGTCGGGCAGCCTGTGCTGCCCCCTCCCGCCGAAACGATGATGCCCGCGTAAGCGGGATGGGACGGAGTAGGCGGGGGCCGACTTCTAAAACCTAACCTTTAGAACCTTTTTTCTGGGTTCTAATAGTTTGTAATAGAAGTCATTACCTCTTTCGTATTTTGAGAACAAAGATCCGGCTACGAAGTCCGCTGCTTGCAGTCCTGCATGGTTTTCTGACCTGTCGTGTCTAATATCAAGTGCTGGTGGATCGATTCCTCGCTCCCACGTGATCCAGTTCACTTTTTTCCTTAAGTACCCGTTGAACTCGTTAATTGCATCCCTTCTGAAAGACTTGTCAACCATGAGAATTAGTTTGTCGTGGTTCAAAGGGAGTACTTCGACAATGAATCCTGTTATGTAGTTGTGGATTATCTGTTTGTGGTCCCTCAAGTGGTCATATACTGTGGTCTTGTCGAGCACTACTGCGGAGAACTCCCACTCCTTTTTCAGGAGTTCTTCTATTACGATACAGCGAACTTTATGAGATGATTGAGAAAACTTGAATTCAGGAATATTCTTAAGTTTTTTGCCAAGCTTCTTTCTGGCCCTCTTGAGAGCGGCCGACAATTCGTCGGGCTGCCTCGTTTCGAGGCATGCGACGATGTAGTACCTTGTTGACTTCTCTGAAAATCCAATATCACCACTTTCGTCGATGAAGGCATAGTACATGTGAGACCACGTTTTACCTTTCGAACAAAAACGTTATGGCTGCGCTGCCACTGCACCCACTGTTAGGAATTTTATATGATGCGAGAAACAGTTGAACTGAAGCTCCTTTACGACGTGGCAAGGATAAGACCACTGAGAAAGAGAAAAGACGAGGATGGGCCACACTATGCAGCGGCCCAGCTTACGGCAGCAACTTGATGATGTTATCTCATCCCTTTACCCACCCTGTAGATCAATTGGCTGTCACTAAATCACTCGTACTCAATCGTAGCTGGCGGCTTTGGGGTGATGTCGTAAACAACCCTCGAAACCTTGTCGATCTCGCCGGTTATTCTCAACGCAATCCTCCTCAGCTTTTCGTAATCAATGTTCAATGGATCTGCTGTCATCCCATCCCTCGAATTGACTGCTCTGACAGCAATTATATATCCCCAAACCCTGATGTCGCCCTTCACACCAGTAGCTCTGCCAACGAGGGCTGCAAAGCACTGCCACTTCTCGTACTCTGCCAGCTCCTCCTCAACGATCTTGTTGGCCTTCCTAACGATCTCCACCTTCTCAGGTGTGACCTCTCCAACGATTCTCACAGCCAATCCCGGCCCGGGGAAAGGCATCCTCTCTGAAATTTCTGGTGGCAGGCCGAGGAACCTTGCCACCTCCCTGACCTCATCCTTGTAAAGCTCTCTGAGCGGCTCTATGACGTCCTTGAATCTGTACTTCGTTGGAAAGCCACCAACGTTGTGGTGACTCTTTATCCCGCCCTGACTCTCAATGATGTCCGGGTAAATGGTGCCCTGTATGAGGTACTCTGCCCCCTGCTCCTCGGCAACCCTCTCAAATATCCTGACAAAGAGTTCTCCAACAACCTTCCTTTTCTCCTCCGGATCTGTAATGCCTTTGAGCGCCTTGAAGAACTCTTCCTTTGCATCGATGAACACTAATCCCATGTCACCGAAGATCTCCTTTATCCTCTCCGGCTCTCCTTCCCTCATCAGGCCTGTATCGACGAAAACGGGGATCAATCTGTCCCCAATGGCTCTGTGAGCGAGAACTGTACAGACGGAGCTGTCAACTCCTCCAGAGAGAGCTATTATGGCCTTCCCCTCTCCAACCTTCTCCCTTATCTCCCTGATTGCATTCTCAACAAACTTCTCAACGTTCATCCTCTTGCCCTCCTGTAGTCCAATGCCGCCTTCACAAACCCCACAAAGGGTGGAGACGGTGCGTAGGGACGGGACTTGAATTCGGGATGGAACTGGGTTGCGAGGAAGAACCTCTTATCATGCAGTTCAGCAATCTCCATCCTCCTTCCTCCATCCGAGTGGGCGCTGAACACGAGGCCCTTTTCTTCGAGGAGCGGGATGTACTCAGGGTTGACTTCAAAGCGGTGTCTGTGCCTCTCATAAATTTTCTCCTTCCCGTACAACCTGTAAGCTATGGTGTCGGGCTTTACCGTCACTTCAATATCGCCCAGCCTCATAGTGCCCCCTTTCTCCTCAATCTCCCTCTGCTCGGGCAGTAGATCGATCACAAGATGCGCCCCCTTCATACCCTCTTCAACCAGCTCCAGACTCGTTGCACCTTCCAGCCCAGCAACGTTTCTGGCAAACTCGATCACGGCAAGCTGAAATCCGAAGCATATGCCGAGGAAGGGTATGTCGTTCTCCCTTGCATACTTTATGGCCCTCATCTTCCCTTCCGCACCTCTCGATCCGAAGCCTCCCGGAACCAAAATGCCGTCAACATCAAGCTCAAATTCATCAACCTTCTCAAGGTCCTCGCTGTCAACCCAAACGCAGTTAACTCTGCAGCCCACATGGATGCCCCCATGCTTCAACGCTTCCCTGATGCTCAGATAGGCATCTCTAACGTCAACGTACTTGCCAACGATGGCAATTGAAACCTCCTCGCTGAGCGATTTCAGCT
This sequence comes from uncultured Archaeoglobaceae archaeon, assembly GCA_965541645.1. GTDB lineage: Archaea > Halobacteriota > Archaeoglobi > Archaeoglobales > Archaeoglobaceae > Archaeoglobus. Next base: position 29,730 of record CBEUCM010000014.1, read on the forward strand.
TCTCAACGATCCTGTCCCACTCTCCCTTTCTCTCCCTCCTTTCGAGCTTGAGCTTGTTCGCCAGATACTCATCCAGCTTTTCCCTTTTGAAGATTAACGGAACCTCGTAGATATCCTCCGCAGTCTCATTGCTTATCACGGCCTCCACGGGTACATCACAGAAGAGGGCTATCTTTCTCTTCGTCGCCTCCTTGAGTACTTCCTCACATCTCCCGACGATAACGTCTGGATGCAGACCAAGCTCCCTCAGCTCCTTCACGCTGTGCTGGGTTGGCTTTGTTTTCTGCTCTCCCCCTGCATCCAAGGGTACGAGAGTCACATGAACGAGGGCGAAATCCTCCTCTTTTTCCTCGTTGTGCATCTGCCTGATAGCCTCAAGGAAAGGCATCCCCTCGATGTCTCCAACAGTTCCGCCGATCTCAACTAAGCACACATCTGCCCCGCTCTTCTCTGCCACCCTCCTGATCCAGTTCTTTATCTCATCCGTAACGTGGGGAATTATCTGCACGGTCTGGCCAAGGTAGTCCCCTCTCCTCTCCTTCTCTATCACGCTTCTGTAGATCTTTCCCGTCGTAACGTTGTGCTCACCGGTCAGCTCCGTTCCAATGAAGCGCTCGTAATGTCCGAGGTCCAGATCCACTTCAGTTCCGTCTTTGAGGACGTAAACCTCCCCGTGCTGGAAGGGGTTCATCGTTCCCGCATCGATGTTGATGTAGGGGTCAACCTTTATTGGTACAACCTTGTAGCCCATTTCCACAAGCAATCTGCCGATGGAGGCTGCTGTAATTCCCTTGCCAAGTCCGCTCATCACACCGCCAGTAACAACAATATACTTCACGCTCTCAACTCCGGTGAAAGCATGTTTGGAATTCCATCCTCAATCGGAAATTCAGCTCCACAATTCTTGCACTTCAACCTGCCTTTAATTATTTTCTCTTCACCATCCTCAACCACAGTTTCCTCAATCTCAACTTCCAGATCCGACTTACATTCCGGGCACATGAGTATTTCAAGAAGTCTTTTTCTCATACTGCTCGTTGGCAACTTGAGTAAATAACAATTTCCGCCGCAGGTTTAAATATCGCAAGGCTACTTCGTGCATGGATTTTACTAAAGAAAGAGTGCAGATGTTAGCAGTACTACTTCTCACACTGCCATGGCTGCTATCTCTCATGATGAAAGTTCACCACGATCCTATCACCCAGACCTTCCTTTCAGGACTGGCTGTGGTTTCCGCATCTTTCCTCATTTCATGGGCTGCTGAGACTGCTGAGATGGATGTACCCAGATCTCTGAGCCTTGCGGTCGTTGCACTTCTCGCTGTGCTACCAGAATACGCCGTCGATGGATACTTCGCCTGGAAAGCAGGAAGTGTTGGTGGCAGCTACGTTCACTACGCAACGGCAAATATGACTGGAGCAAACAGGCTCCTGATAGGTGTTGGATGGAGCCTTGTGGCCTTTGTCGCATTTATCACAACCAAAAAAGGAGAAATAAGACTCGACGAGGGTATAAGGCTGGAAAACTTCTTCCTGCTTGTGGCAACCCTTTACGCCTTCACGCTACCCCTTCGTGGTGGGATCTCTCCCACAGACTCGGTAGTTTTTGTCCTGATCTACCTCGCTTACATCTTCCTCACCACGAGAGCTGAAAGAGAGGATGTGGAGGTGGCGGGAGTTCCTGCATACCTGTGCAGCCTCAAAAAGAGCTCAAGAAGGTTTTCTGTTATCCTCCTGTTCCTGTTTGCAGGATTTGTAATTCTGGCAAGCGTTGAAGCCTTCTCTGAAGGACTGATATCTTCAGCAAAAATTGCAGGCATTGACGAGTTCTTGGCTGTTCAGTGGATTGCACCTCTTGCAAGCGAATCACCTGAGCTTATCGTTGCAGTTTACTTTGTCAGAAGGTTTAGAACTACAGCAGCCATGAACACCCTGATCTCATCAAAAGTTAATCAGTGGACGCTTCTCATCGGCACCATCGCCATCATATACAGCATCTCAGCCTTCAAGCTGCAGGCCCTGCCCCTCGATACACGGCAGAGAGAGGAGATTCTGCTGACTGCTGCACAATCGCTCTTTGGGCTTGCAATCTTGATCGATCTCAAAATTAGCTGGAAGGAAGTTCTGGCGTTGTTTTCCCTCTTCTTCATCCAGCTACTTCTGCCAGGCGTAGAGGTGAGGTACTTCATCTCGGCAGTTTACATAGCGCTTGCATTACCAATACTGATCCTCAAGAGGGTGGAGCTGATAAAAAGCCTGCAGATGGTCAGGGAGCTTGCAAGATCTGAGGGTGTTTATTCCCATGACTAACCTTTACCAACCTTTTTGATGACTTCCTCAATCGGCAGATTCTCTATCTCCTCAGCAAGCTCAAAGATGTCATCCAAGCTCGTTTTCCTTTCAAAACCGATCTCTCTGAGTATTTTACGAGCTTGAAGCTTTGCATCCGCCATACTGCCCTTCACCATCACGAAAATAACAATCGGACTTGTAAGGAGAATGGCAGAAAACTCTCCCGATGAGAATGCCAGCTCACTAACTTCCGCATTTACTGCAAGCTCTCTCACGGCCTCAATATAGGCCATTGCTACCCTTGAGTTTCCCTTAACCTCCCCGTCAAAGTAGGCGTACTCAACTACTGCCATTGCATCTCCCTCATTTTATTCATGCACCACCTAAGTCTGTCCTCTTCAACAACCGCTATCACAGCCCCACCATCCCAGCGCTTGAAAACGAGGTGTTTGCCCTTAACGATGCCGTATCCTTCGTACTTCTCAGCCGGTACGAGCAAATCAACGAGATCCTTCAGCTCGGATGCGAGCTTCTCGTCGATTCCAACAGCATCCAGGCTTTCAGTTGCAACAACAACCGCCTCCGCCTTCAGCATTTTTGCAAGCTCCGATGCGTTCACAGTTCGCATAATCTGTCAGAGAAATATAACTCTTTTCGCACACTGTAACCTTCCACAGCATACCAAACGAATTCTTCTGTATTATTACCAACAAATTAAAATATCCTGATGAAAAGTATTGTTATGCTCGGAGTTGAAGGTAGGACGATAACAGAGATAGATGTTAAGGAAATAAACAGAATATGGACGAAATTCTACGATGAGGGTGTTAGAGACCACGTTGACTACCCTGAGATACCACTTTTCAGCCTTCTTGAAGACTCGGCAAAGAAAAATCCCAGCAAGACTGCCCTTATCTTTTTCGGGAAGAGGATCTCCTACAAGGAGCTGGATGATCTGAGCGACAGGGTTGCAGGATTTTTGCGTGATCTTGGGGTCGGGAAGGGGAGCAAGGTTATAATTGACCTTCCAAACACCCCCCACTACGTTGCAGCCTACTACGGCATCCTGAAAACGGGTGCGACAGTTGTGCAGTGCAATCCGCTCTACACCGAAAGGGAGATAAGGTACATACTCGAGAACAGCGAGGCCGAGTACGGATTCTTCGTCGAAATGGTGTATCCCCGGATCAAAAAGATAGTTGAGGAGGGAAAGTTGAAGAAAGTCGTGATCTGCAAGATCGAGGACTTCCTGCCCTTCCCACTGAACTTGCTCTACCCGCTCAAAAAGGAGAAGGTCAGCATCGACAAAAGAGAGGAGATCGTTTACTGGAAAGATGTGGTAAAGCATCCTCCATTCAGAGAAAGGCCGGAAATCGATCCGAAGGATGATGTTGCAATCTTCCTCTACACGGGCGGAACTACAGGAGTTCCCAAGGCTGTGATGTCCACTCACTACAATCTCGTGGCCAACGCCTACCAGGTTCTGGAGTGGCTGCCGGACAAGGACGAGAATGACACTTTCTTGGGAGTTTTGCCCTACTTCCACAGCTACGGAATGACAACATCACTAAACGCTCCAATAGCCTTTGGCGCTACGATCGTTCTGGTTCCCGATCCGAGGGACATTAAGACCATACTGAAGTTCATCCAGAAGTACAGGGTCAGCATATTCTGCGGAGTACCAACGATGTACAACGCCATACTTAACCACCCCGACCTCAAGAGCTACGACCTCAGCTCGATAAAGGCCTGCATAAGTGGCGCTGCCCCACTGCCAGTGGAAGTGAAGAGGAAGTTCGAGGAGCTCACTGGAGGAAAGCTCGTCGAGGGCTATGGATTGAGCGAAACCTCCCCAGTGACGCATGCAAACCCGATCTATGGGGTGAACAAAGAGGGCAGCATCGGAATACCCTTCCCGGACACCTACGCCGTTGTGATCGATGACGAGGGCAAAATTCTGCCGATTGGGGAAGTCGGAGAACTCGCCGTCTATGGCCCGCAGGTGATGAAGGGCTACTGGAAGATGGAGGAGGAGACGAAGAAGGTGCTCGTTAACGGGTGGCTTCTAACCGGAGATATGGCCAAGATGGACGAGGACGGCTACTTCTACATAGTTGACAGGAAGAAGGACATGATAATAGCCGGAGGTTACAACATTTACCCGAGGGAGGTTGAGGAAGTTCTCTACGAGCATCCTGCAGTGATGGAGGCTGCTGTGGTTGGCGTGCCGGATCCCTACAGGGGAGAGACTGTGAAGGCCTTCATCGTGCTTAAGCCTGAGTACAGGGGGAAGGTTAGCGAGGAGGAGATAATCAAGTTCTGCAGGGAGAGGCTTGCAGCCTACAAGGTTCCGAGGTTGATTGAGTTCAGGGATGAGCTGCCAAAATCGGCCGTGGGCAAGATACTGAGGAGAGTGCTCAGGGACGAGGAGCTGAAAAAGGCCGGTGGCTGAGTTACCATATCCTCCTCAAGTACCTGCTTATTTTTTCCGACTCAAGCCAGCCTTTGTCCAGCATTGAAATGAGGGCGTCTATCCTCCTAATCTGCTCCAGTATCTTTTCCTTAGCCTTACCATGAATCTCCAGCTCTGTGATTAACGAGATAGCTGCAAGAGGGTTTCGTATCTGATCAACAAGAATTGCAAACTGCTCGATGTTCTTTTCAATCTGCTCAAAGGCTATCCACTTCTCCTCCTCGGTTCTTGCGGCATTTACGGCAAAGGCCAGGTCATCGGCGAGGGTTAGCAGCAGCTCTCTTTCTCTCCTTGAGAACCCGGTTTTGGACTGCAGTATCAGCCTCCCGATCACTTCATCCTCGTGCCGCATTGGTATTATGAGGGTGTGAAGTCCACCATCAACGAACTCCACCACGCTCCCAGATGGTAGATCTGCAAACTCTGGTTTAATGTTCGCAGAGGAGTGGCACCTCACCCTCCCATCCCCATGGCATATTGCAGCAAGATCGTAGAACTTTGATAGTTTCTCCACCGCTTTGTCGAGCAGCACATCTATGTCTTTCTCCCTTGCAATCAGCTGTCCAATCTCGTTCAGGATCTGAAGTAACCTGTTTAACCTCTCCACCTCCCTCCGCATTTTTACCTCGTCAGTTATGTCCACAAGCGTGCCGATTATCGCCGGCTTCCCCTTAAAGATCATTCTCGATCCATAAACTTCGTTTATCCTCACTTCACCGTTCTTTCTCACTATCCTGACCTTGTAGTTGGCATATTCGACCTTGCCGCTTATTCTCAGCTCTATGTTCCTCTTCACCATTTCCCTGTCATCGGGATGGACAAAATCCACGGGTGATCTGCCAACGATTTCATCAACCCCATAACCCCAGAGTTCGGCCATCTTCGGATTAACGTACTTGAACACACCATCCTGAATGAGGTAGATGCCAACGAGGGACCTCTCCGCCATGATCCTGAACATTTCTTCCGATTCGACCAGTCTCTCCTCCAGTTCCTTCTTCGCTGTGATGTCCCTCGCTATAAGTGCTACCCTCCCCCTGCCAAGTGACCTGAACTTCACCTCCACCCAAATCTCCTTCCCGTGCTTTGTTCTACACAGCACCTCCTGAAGTGCCTCCTTCCCACCTTCCCTGGCGAGGGACTTAACCACCTCTACAACAAAGGGGACATGCTCCTTTGCAATAATGTCGGCAAGACAGATCCTCCCCACATCACCTCTCGTGAGGCAGAAGGTTCTGAGCGCAGCCCTGCTGGCACCAAGAATTGTTCCATTACTATCTACATGAAAGAAAATTTCATCTTCAAATAATTTTGATAATCTGTTTTTTTTTTTTCGGATGTTCAACACTCCTTGCAATATTTTTGACATTAAATAATATTTAAAATTTCTGTATGCTAAACATTGAATCCTCAGCAAAAACCAAATAACTTAAAGCATCCCTGTAATCATGAATCTCTCTGAAATTTGCCAGTTTCTTGATGAGTTTCTGGAGATAGAAAGCTACAGCGATGTGTCCAACAATGGACTGCAGGTTGAGGGGAAAAGAGTTGTGGAGAGGGTGGCTTTTGCCGTTGACGCTTGCATGGAGAGCTTCAGGGCCGCAAAAAGGGTTGAGGCGGACATGCTAATTGTGCATCATGGTCTGATATGGGGAGGCATAGAGTACGTTACCGGAATTACCAAGAGGAGGCTTGACTTTCTGCTGAGAAACGGTATATCCCTTTACGCCGCCCATCTACCGCTCGATGCTCACAGAGAGGTTGGTAACAACGCCACAATTTTAAGAAAGATTGGCATCGAGCCACAAGAGCCCTTCGGAGAATACAAGGGCGTGAAAATCGGTTACTCCGCCACTGCCAACGTTGGTGTTAGAGATGTCGTTGACGCGTTCAGCAAGGTAAGGTTGCTGCCCTTCGGCCCCGAGACTGCAAAAAAGATTGCCGTGGTATCTGGAAGGGGAGGATTTGCGGTAAAGGAGGCAATAGAGTCCGGAGTGGAGCTGTTCATTACTGGAGAGCCAGAGCACGAGGTTTACCACCTTGCAAAGGAGGGTGGACTGAACGTTGCCTTCCTCGGCCACTACGAGAGTGAGAGGTTCGGTGTCGAGAGCTTGATGGAGGTTGTCGAGGAAAAGTTAGGACTTGAGACCGTGTTTCTGGATATTCCAACCAACCTATGACCTGAGGGCTTTTGAGGCCTCAGTAAGGCCGAGAGACAGTAAATACTGCTTTAGATCTCTCCTCAGGCCGTGCACCTCCCCCTTTTTTGCACACACCGGGTAAATTATTCCGTCCCACGACGAGAGGCCAAGTTTCTCAGCTATTCTGTCCAGCTCCGCCATTTTGGCTTTGTCCATTTTGTTTGCAGCTACAAACACTCTGGGTGTAACCTCCTTCAGAAACTCGTACATCTCCACCTCAACCGGAATGTAGCCCCTGCTTTCCCATCTTTCAGCTATCTCAACAAAGGCCCTGGCATCTATGACTTCAACCGCCGCAACGATTCTTGAGGCATTGCTCTCGATATAGTGAACAACAAAATCCTTGATTCTCTCGTTGAAGTCCCTGCTCACACCTTTAACGTACCCAAAACCCGGAAGATCGGTAAAGAGCAGCTTACCAACCTGGAAGGTGTTGGGCTTTATCGTCGTTCCGGGCTTTTTTCCCCTCCTCACCTTAACTCCCAAGAGTTTGGAAAAGAGTGTGGATTTGCCGACGTTGGAACGCCCGGCAAAAACAACCTCTTTAAGGCCAGAGCCCATAGTAGGCATTTAGAACTATAACCAGCACACCAGTCAATACGCCTGCAAGTATTACCGCCTTCGGGCTGACTTTGATCTGCGTCTTCTCCTCTTCAAAGTACCTCATTATACCTGCCGAGGACATCAGCGGTGGAGTCTTGGCCTTCCCCTTCGTCACCTTGGCCATGGTAAAGGTTTTGTGGGAGAATATTTAACTCTTCCCATGCTGTACAGGG
>CBEUCM010000015.1:0-37157 GCA_965541645.1 uncultured Archaeoglobaceae archaeon
ACAGGCTTTTGGCTCGGTCTGCTGAAAAGGGTTCCAACATGTTGTCAAAATTCAACATTGGTGATATTTAGAAAAACCGATAAAAATTTTCCGAGCTTTTCAACCTCCAGACCCGAGTAACCCATTTAACACCTCAAAGTTAAGATATAAAAACAGCAAATAAACTCTTACGAGACTCCTCAATGGGACAATATTTGATCTTGATTTTGGCTAACATCTTTTATAGGGTATTCAGAATACATCAGAGAACTCATTAAAAAGACCTCATCGCCAAGTGATTGCCTGGAGTTAAGGCAGAGAACGGCGGAGAGGAGAAAGAGGACGTGGAGGGTTGAGGATGTTACATCCGGTCGTAAATCCTGCTTCGCTTATCCACTTTAGAAACGGTAACAATCTTTTGCTCTTCGTCAATGAAGAAGAGGATCCGGTAGTCTCCAACTCTCAGGCGGAATGTGTCCTCTTCACCTTTGACCTTCCTTGGTTTGGCGGCGAATGGATCTTTGAGGCTCAGAATCTTCTCACGAATCCTTTCAGCATCATGCTTCGGAATTCTGCGGAGGAATTTCTCCACACCTCTGTGAACCTTTACTCGATACATAGATCCTCAGCATCGATGAACTCAGAGAAGTCGCCTTTCTTTATCATCTCCTTGTGCTTCTTGATCAGCTCCTCCTCTTCCGGTGTCAATGTCGAATCTATTAGCTCTTCTACGGCTTCTTCGATGTACTCAATTTTTCTTTTGATCTCTCTCAGCTCATTGAGAATGTCAGCAAGGGAAACTGTTTCCTGCATATTTGATAATCTGCTAAAGGAAGTTGATAAAGGTTACCTCTGGTTTCTTCTCAAGCCTTGCAGGAGGTGGGCCAAGAATCTGATCTACTGGTGTTGTGGCGGTTTGACCAAAAAATGAACATGAAGTTTGGAGAAAGAGGGAAGGATCCGAACAATGATGTCTTATAAATCCACGTGGAAGCGGACCCGGCGGGATTCGAACCCGCGACCTTGGGCTTAGGAGGCCCACGCCCTGTCCTGCTAGGCTACGGGTCCTCACTAATTAGCGCCCGTGGGGTATTATAAATCTTGCTCTAAACACTTAAAACGCCCCACCAAGAAAACCAATCAAACCCAAGGCCATGCCAATAAGTGTGTACTTCCTGTACCTGTCTATTGTTTCCTTCCCGTGCCTTCTAACGACGCTCACGGCAACATAAATGAGAATCACATCGGTAACTGCAACTGGAAGGATGTACTTCCAGTCCATAAAGCCCTGCACGAGCAGTGGGGGCAGGGGGCTTATTAAAACAGCAAACAGATACAGAAGCGCTGACAGGATGGCTGCAAACCTCACGCCCTTAACCCTCGCCACGCTTTTCACATCTCTGATCGCATCTCCCTCGACGTCCTCAATGCCCTTCATTATCTCCCTTCCCAGTCCGGAAAGGAAGGCCATTGCTGACAGCAAAACAGCAGTTGTTGTGATCGTGTTTCTGGCTACGATGCTGCCAAAGAGAAAGGGTGCAGACATCGTAAAGGCTATGTAAATGTTTCCTGCAAGCCCGAACTCCTTGAGCTTCAGGTTGTAGATATATCCCAGCACTGTGATTGCAACGGCAAACGCAAAAGCTGCTGGCGATATTACTGCTGCTGACACAAAGCCAGCGGGCATCATCAGTATTCCTGCCCACAAGGCAGTTTTAACACTTAACTCTCCCCTCACCAGTGGTCGATCAAGGCGATTGTTCGCAACATCCACCTCATAGTCACTGTAGTCGTTCAGGGCAAAGGCCGAAGCCTGAAGAAAAACTGCTGTGAGGTAGCCAAACAGAATTTTGAAAACATCCCCAAAATAGGGGTCAGAGACGTAAATGCCTACAACAACACCCAACCCGTACATCAGGCCGTGCTCAAGTCTGAAGAGGTCCCAGAAAGACCTAAGGGATCGTCTGAAGGTAGGCATCCAGACCCTTCTCGTAGATGACATTGCCTACTATTATTGTATCGGCATACTTCAGCATCTCCACAGCCTTCTCACTGCTGTCTATCCCTCCTCCATAGAAGAGTCTGGCGGTGGAGAGTACATCCTTAACCTCTCTCACAACATCGGGATTTCCATACCTGCCGCTGTACTCTATGTAGATCACTGGCAGGTTCATCATCTTCTCCCCAACCACCGCATAGTTTGCCGCCTCTCCCTCCTCGCACTTTGCCTTTGTTACGATCCCAACTGCAGAGTCGGGATTCAGGACTATATAGCCCTCAAAAACCACGTATCCAGAATCAACCATTTCAGCAAATTTTTCAGCACCGAGCATGCTGACCCATCTTGCATGCTTCCCCGTGATCCACTCTCCGTCTGCGGAGTTTAGAACCGTCGGGACGAAAAGATGATCTACCTCATACACGACATTCGTCGGATCTGAGGGCTCAACCACCACTGGCAGACCATACTCCGCAACCCTTGCTATCAGCGATTTTGCCTTCTCCTGTGTTACGTTCTGCGTTCCTGACACCATTACAGCATCTGTCCCGCTGTCAGCCACTGCTTTAATCACTGAATCCGGGTTTTTCCTGTCAGGATCGAGCTTTGTAATGTGCCTCCACTTCCTCCAATCCATCGTTCCTTCCCACTCCTTGCCAGGTTATAAAGTTTTTCAGAATCTCAGTCGGGGATCTTTCTTGGCAGCTTCTCTAACGCAGAAAAATTCCTTGCCAATCTTCCGTAGGTAGGGGCATTTTTTACCCGTGTAGCCGACTATGCAAAGCTCACAATCCTCTTTATATACTCTCTTAAACCCAAGCTTCTCGGCCATTATTCTTATGTCCATTATTAAAAAATTGTAGTCTCATCTTAAAACTCTTGCGAGAAAATTCTCGATTTCCCTCGGTTGAGGAAAATTTCTGGCACCAACCCTCTCAACGTTATATGCTCCGCAGAAGTTTCCGATCTTCAGACAAAGATCGATGCTGTATCCATTTATGAAACCGTAAATGAACCCTGCAGCAAAGGCATCTCCTGCTCCGGTTGTATCAACAACTTTTGCAGCGAGAGCTTTGGCCTGATAGCTCCCATCCCTCGTGTAGCACACACTGCCCAGCTTACCCTGCGTAACCACAAGGAACTCAACGTAGCCAAGGATATCGGCAACATCCACTCCAAGGGCTTTGAACTCGTCTGAAGACATTATGAGCATGTCAACGTTTTCAAGCATCTCTCTAAGCCTCTCAAAACCTAAGGAGGCGTAGGGAAAGCCGGGGTTGAGTATGACAAAACCTCCAAAGCTGTCCACAACCTCCTTCTGAACCTCAAAGCTCTTATCACTCGGAAAGGGATCGATATAAAGGTATTCACCCTCTTTCACCTTAACAAATGGTTTTCCTGCTGCATTCGGTTCAACAAAAAACGTCCTCTCTCCAGCAGCGTCCACGAATACGTGAACTTTGCCCGTCTTCCTGTCGGTTATCTCCGCAACGATCTCCGAATTTGTGTTTTTGCAGAAGTACCCAGAATCCTCATCCTCGCCCAGAGTTGTGTAGAGGGTCGATTTTATCCCCAAGCTACCCAGATGGTGAGCCACATTCGCCCCAGCTCCTCCAGGAGACTTGCTCACAGACCTTACAATCGCATGTCCACCCCTTTCGGGATAGCTGTCAATCAGATAGATGTAGTCAACGAGTGCGGGAGCGTGTGCACTGAACATACACCTAATAGCCAACGCTTCAGTTAACACTTCCGCACATTTATTTTTTTAAACTCTTTATCATAATAGAAACCGAAACTCTTAAATATTATAATGTCGGACAATTGATACCGGATTGAGGTACAAAGGCGGACAGGTGGAGACGGTTGTGCCCACTTTGTCCGCCTTTTGATACACCAACGTTTCCGGTGGAAACATGCCTCCAACGAGAAAAGTGAGCATAAGACTGACGGAGAAGTATTACCGAAAGCTCGAACTCCTCGTGGAAAGCGGGGAGTTCACGTCTGTTAGTGAAGCTCTTAGGGAGGCAGTGAAGCTTCTGCTTGATAAATATAAGGAGCAGGTTGAAGCTGCTATGGAGTTGGATACTTACAGATAGAAGGAGGTTGTATGAATGAAGAGTATTGTGAGTAAGGCCCAGATGTTTTTGGAGCAGGAAAGGCTCAGCAGAGGGGAGGACGATATAAAGGACTTTGAAACGCCCAAAATAGTGGTCGTTGGTTGTGGTGGCAGTGGCAACAACACGGTCAATAGATTGGCGAAAATGGAAGTTGACAGTGCCATGACGATTGCGATAAATACCGACAAGCAGCAATTGCTGAGAACTAAGGCCGACAAGAGGGTTCTGATTGGCAGAAGTATAACACGTGGTCTTGGGGCAGGTGGTTATCCGGACATCGGCAGAAAGGCGGCAGAACTTGCGAGAAACGTGCTTGAGGATCTGCTTTCGGATTCAGATATGGTGTTTGTGTGTGCTGGGATGGGTGGTGGAACCGGCACCGGTTCAGCTCCAGTTGTTGCCGACATCGCCAAAAGGCAGGGTGCCATAGTCATTGGCTTTGCTCAGATGCCCTTCAAGGTTGAGAGGGCGAGAATTCAGAAGGCAATTGACGGGCTGAACGAACTCAAAGAGGTCTGTGATACAGTGGTGGTGCTGGACAACAACAAGCTGCTTGAGTACTACCCCAACCTTCCGATTGATGCTGCCTTCAGCGTTATGGATCAGCTGATTGCCGAGACGATAAAGGGAATTTCCGACACGATTACAAAGCCCTCCCTCGTGAACATCGACTTTGCAGATGTCAAGGCGATAATGGGTGAGGGAGGGGTGGCAGTGATGCTTGTCGGTGAGGCAAAGGCACAGGACAAGGCGAATGCCGTTGTCAGGGATTGCCTGTCGCATCCACTGCTCGACGTCGATTACAGGGGTGCGAAAGGCTCACTCGTGCATGTTTCCGGAGGGCACGATCTAACGCTCAAGGAGGCAGAGGAGATAATAAGGAACCTCACCTTTGAGATTGACGACTACGCCAACGTAATCTGGGGTGCAAGAATTGAGAAGGAGTTTGAGGGGTTCGTCAGAGTTGTTTCGATTATGACTGGGATAAAGGACAAGGAGTTCGTGGGGTCTTTCTGCTACGACAACATTCCAAACAAGAGGCCCACAATTAGAGACCTCAGGCACGAGAGTGTGGATGTCAGAACCAATGCGAGGGTTAAGGAGTCGAGAGTTAGATCTGCCAGGCCAAAAGCTTCAATTCCCGTGATCGAGAGGGTTCTTTAAGTTTAAATACCTCACCACCTCCTATTTTTTATGATCGTTGAACTCTCAGCTGTGCCTATCGGTGTTGGCGAGTCCTTAAGCAAGTATGTTGCGAAGGTTCTTGAGGTAATTAAAGAGCATGGGGTAAAGCATGAACTCCACCCCATGGGTACGGTGATGGAGCTGGAATCCTTTGATCAGCTTTCCAAGCTCCTTCAGGAAATAGACAGGGTGCTCTTTGAGGAGGGCTCTCCGAGAAACTACTTCGTGATAAAGATCGACCACAGGGCCAAAGGCGGGAGGATGGAGGACAAGGTCAGATCTGTTGTTGAGAAGCTATGATCGTCAAGGTGGGAGGGAGTGTTGCCAGACAGATCTCCATGATTTTCGAGGCACTCGGACAGGCAGAGCAGGCAGATGCTGTTGTCATCCCCGGAGGGTGGATTTTTGCTGATGCGGTCAGAAGGGCTGACAAAGAGTTTGAACTTGACAGCAGCACCTCCCACTGGATGGCAGTCCTCGCCATGAACATCTACGGGCTGATGCTGGAAGATGTTGGCAGAGACTATGGCTTCTCTGTTGTTGAGCCGCAAAACTTTGATGAGGTTCACGGAAAGGTTATACTGCTCCCCTATCTCCTGCTCCGCAATTATGATGAGCTCCCTCACTCCTGGGATGTGACATCCGATAGTATAGCTGTCTGGGTCGCGGCAAAGCTGGGAGAAAGAGAAGTCATTAAAGTCACAGCAGCGGGTGGGGTTTACCTTGATGGAGACATCGTTGAAAGGGTAGATGCATCTGAACTCCAGACGGATGTCGTTGACAACTTCACTCCCAGGTTACTCATGAAATACGGAATAAACATGTTTATATGCTCCCCCCAAGAGCTAAAAAATTATATATTGAGAGGAAGAGCGAAGGGCACGCTGGTAGAGGGGAGGTGAAAGCATGGACATCACAAGGTGTATTAGCTGCGGTGCAGTGCTCGTAGGTGCAAACTACGTGGCCTTTCCGTGTCCTGAGTGTGGGGAGATGATCTACCGCTGCAAGAAGTGCAGGAGACTTGCCAATCCCTACGTCTGTGAGAACTGCGGGTTTGAGGGACCATGAAAGGGTTGAAGAGGTGATGCAAATGGGAAACGTGATTATGAAGATTCGCGTAATGCCGAGTGACGTTGACGTGGATCTTGAAAAGATCCTTAACGAAGTTAAGAACATTCAGATTGAAGGTTTGGAGCTGAGAGATCACTCCATCCAGCCCATAGCTTTTGGTTTGAAGGCCTTGGTGCTGGTTGCAGTTATGCCCGACACCGGAGGAATTGGAGACCGCTACATTGAAGAGATCAGCAAAATTGAGGGTGTGGAGAGCGTTGAAGTGGAGGCCATGGAGTTGCTATGAAGCCCATCAGAATTGTAGCCCCCCCACTTGCCGCTAATTGCTACCTGCTGCTTGACGAGAAAAATGCGATAATAGACGTGGGTGGGGATATAAAGTTCATCTTGGAGGCCATTTCCAGATATCTGAACCCTAAGGACTTGGACTACGTGATCCTCACTCACTCCCATTACGACCATGCCGCTGCGGCAGGGCACTTCAAGGGGATAGCCAAAATAGCGATACACAGAGATGAGTACTCCCTGCTTAAAGCGCAGAACTTCACGTCCTACCTTTTCGGTGTGAGCTTCAAGCCCTTTGAGCCGGATCTTATGCTCGAGGGAGGGGAGGTCATAGACCTCGGAAACATAGAGCTGGAGGTTATCCACACACCCGGCCATTCTCCCGGGAGCATCTGCCTGTACGAACCCAATAAAAAATGGCTTTTTAGCGGTGACACCGTTTTTGCTCATGGTAGTTTTGGTAGGGTGGATCTGCCTGGTGGGAGTGCGAGGGAGCTGATAAGATCCCTTGAAAAGCTATCCAAGCTCGACGTGGAAAATCTGTACCCCGGGCATGAAGATATTGTGGAGGGCAATGCCTCAAGGCATATTGCCAACTCCCTCAGAATTGCCAAGATGTTTCTGTAGTGAAAATTTTTAATAGTTTTAAATTTAGAATTTTCATGATCCTGCATGATGGGGAGCTTATAAGAGAGTACACGGAAAAGGGGTTCTGGGGAACAAAAACTCTGCTCGACTACTTTGAGCAGAATGTGAAGAACAATCCTGAGAGGGAAGCGGTTGTCGATCCACCGAACAGGAAGGATCTTGTTGGCAGTGAAGCTGAGAGGCTCAGTTATGCGGAACTTGGTAAAATCGTTGACTCTATTGCGGCTGAGCTGCAGGATGTGGGGGTGGAGAAGGACAGCATTGTCCTCGTACAGCTTCCGAACATCTGGGAGCTTGCCATGCTGTATTTGGCAATAGCAAAAGCCGGGGGAGTGATATCTCCGATGCCAATGCAGTGGAGAAAGAAAGAGCTGAGCTACGTTGCTGGCCTTACAAAGGCGAGGCACTACATAACCGTCGAGCAGTTCAAGAGCTACAACCATGCTGAGGCTGGAAAGGATATTGTTGAGAACGTCATAACTCTGGATGAGCTAAGAGACATGGGTAAAAGTGGTAGAAAACCCGAAGAAGTTGAGATAACGGCAAACGATGTCTTCACAATTTGCTGGACCTCAGGAACCGAAGCTGATCCTAAGGGATGTCCGATGACGCACAACAACTGGTACTACATATCGAGATTCAGAAAGGCCATGAATGTGCCACCAAACCCAAGGATACTCTGCGTCGCCCCGCTGGTAAACATGACTGGGGTTGGCGTGAACTACATCCCGTGGATATTTGAAGCTGGCACCTTTGTGCTGCACCATCCCTTCGACCCCGTCATCTGCCTCAGACAGCTTGTGGAGGAGAGAATCGACTTCACGATTCTCGTCCCTGCCGTGCTGAACATGGCTCTGAAGTTCCCAGGGATTGAAAATTTTGATCTGAGCGTCGTTAAGACGATAACCACGGGCAGCGCACCACCATCGAAGTGGGCAATGGACGAGTTCAAGAGAAGGTGGGGTATTGAGATAGTCAACATATGGGGCCAGAACGAGGGTACGGCGTTGATTGCAGGCCCGCTCGACGTTCCGGATATCACCATGAGGGTGGATCACTTTCCGAACTGGGGCAGGGATTGTGGATGGAAAAGTGGAGTTAGGGGTGTTGAGACGAAGGTCGTCGATGAGGAGGGCAGAGAGCTGACGAATCCTGGAGATGTTGGGGAGTTGCTTTACAGAAGCCCGGGAGTGATTCCATGCTACTTCAACAGACCCGATCTGACCGAGAAGGCCTTTGTGGAGTACAACGGAAGGAAGTTCTTCAGAACTGGCGATCTGTTTGTGGTTAAAGATGAGTGTCACATTGGTTTCTACGACAGGAAGAAGGACATAATAATTAGGGGTGGGTTCAACATCAGCGCTGCTGAGATAGAGAACGCCCTGCTGGAGCATCCGAAGGTTCTTGAGGTTGCCGCCGTTGGAATGCCGGATGAAGTGCTGGGAGAGAGGGTCTGCGTTTTCGTTGTGCCGAGAGGCGAGGCGCCAACGCTGGAAGAACTCAGAGAGTTCCTGAAAGACAAGGGTTTTGCCGTGTACAAGCTGCCGGAAAAGCTGGTGATAACAGACACAATCCCGAGAAACCCGGTTGGCAAAATACTGAAATCCAAACTGAGGGAAATCGTGGGGAAAACGTAATTTAGAGCTTGGCCAATTGGGAGGTGATGAGGCTAAGAGACATCAACAGCATAAGGGAGGCCCTGAAGGAAGGCAGGGTTGTGAAAATCTACTACTCTGGCAGTAAAGATGGTCGTGTTGCAGAAATAATGGAGATCGCCAGAAAGGCAGGTGTGCCAGTACACAGGACAAGGATGAAGGACAGGATAGTAGCTGAAGTTTCACCAATTAGGTTTGCCAGTCTTGATGAGATCGCAGAGAGGGCAATGGTCAAGGACACTTTTATCCTCTTCCTGAACAACGTCGTTGACCAGAGGAACATCGGAGCCTGTATCAGGACAGCCGAATTTTTCGGAGCTGCAGGAGTCGTGATTGAGAAAAGGGGTGCTGGAATAGCGGAAGGTGCCGTGAGAGCTTCAGCCGGAGCCGTGTTTCATCTGCCCATTGCGAGAGTTGAGAACATGCCTGCAGCGCTTAAAAAGCTTAAGAAGTTCGACTTCAGCGTCATTGCAGCGGATCTGGATGGGCAGGAGATATCATCCGCCAACCTCTCAACGCCCGCTGCACTTGTTATTGGTGGGGAGGATAAGGGCATATCCAATGCCGTCAAAAAGCGGTGTGATGTAGTGGTGAAAATACCGGGGAAGGGTAGAGTGTCCAGCCTGAATCTGAGCGTTGCTGCCGGAATCGTGATGTACGAACTAATTAGATCACGCTAAGCATAACATCATTTTAAGGCCACCAGAAAGATTCTGTTAAACCTCAGCTTTACCAGCCCGTTCATGGATTGCTGTTTAAACGCTTCTCTCACAATTTCTCTGAACGCCGAGATGTACTCATCCGTAATCTCCACGTCGTAGTAGTCCTGGATGCCCAACCCCCTGCTTTTTTCAATGGCCTCCCTCATCATGCCCTCAGACGGGTCGATACCAACAACCCTTCCTTCCGTGAGGTTTCTTATTTTCCTCGTTAAATGGCCAGTTCCGCAGCCCAAATCCAGAACATCATCGTTCTCTTTGATTTTTAAGAGGTTCAGCATTATCTCCGACGCAGATTTCTGCATGCTGGCGATCTTCTCGTAATCCTTTGCAATCTCTGAGAAGTTCACTTTGCTCATACTTCAGCACAGCCGGTATTAATTAAAAATTAAAACTTTTTCAAACAATCGCAGAATTATGGCCTACAAAAACAGTATCCCAAACTATTTGAAGTTCAAAATAATTCCAACTTTTCCAATTTGTTCAGCTTATCTGAACAAATTTTTATTTGTTCAAAAATATTAGAATAAAATTTTTCAATTACTGGTTCAACTTTGAGTGAGGTGGTTAAGTGAGACAAAGTGCAAAATTCGTATTAATGGCATGCTTTATTGCGTTGACAAAGACGGGAGCAAAAAAGTTCTATCATTCTACGGGGGATGAAGTGTGAAAATAAAATTTTTGTTCTTAATATTTTTAATTTTCGCTATTCTTCTTGCGTACACTCTCTCCCACCATCCCAGCCATAGCGACAACCACAAGACGAGCGTTCAGAGTTGCACGATCATCAACCTCGGCAGAATAAGCGATGCGACTCTTCTCATGATCGACAACGCTGTTTGGAGTGGAGAGCAAGTTTACATCGCAACTGCTTATGCGATCAAGCACGAGAGAATTTACTCGCCAGTGTTTGGCTGCAATGAGAGATGTGAGAAGATTCTGGAGCTGAATCCAGCACGACAGAGCAGGGCTATCGTGTGGGTTGATGACGAGATTCTGATTTTCGGGGGAAGTGTAAAGGTAGGGAACGACTACAATCCAACTGATGAAATTGTCTCCGTGAATCCCAAAACGGGCAAGGTGGAGGTGCTTGAGACTAAGCTGCCCTACCCAACACACGAAGTTGCTGCGGTCAGAGCTGATGGGAGCGTTTATGTTTTCCTACAAAAGGATGACGAGAGCGATCCCGAGCTCTGGAGGTTTGATCTGGAGAATGAGTCTATGAAGAAGGTTGATGTGCGATTTCCAGAGGGGCTGAAAATTCCGATCTACTTCTCCCGCTCTGTGGTCTGGGATGGCAGCAGCATTTACGTTATTTACAAGAACAGAATCGCTCGATTCGACCCCTCCAACTCCACCTTCGAATGGCTTAACGCCACACTGCCGACGAAGGAGGTGAAAGCCTGGTCGAGGGCCGCTGTGATGACAGACGCTGGCATCTTCATAATCGGCGGGTGTGACAGCTACACAAACTGTACAGACGAGATCTTCCTCTTTAATCCGGATGATGGTGGTATCCACATCATGAAATCCCGCTTACCCACACCGAGGGGCGGATGTGCGGCAGTCTGGGATGGTGACAGCATATACATCATCGGCGGATGGGAGTTCGACAAACCGCTAAACGAGTTGCTGAGGTACGACTACAAAAATGACAGCTGGGGTGGAGCATGAATCCCAGATTGGTTATCCTTGCAGTCGCACTCTCTTCAATCTTTACGGCATGTTTATCCGCCAACAACGCTATTCAGTCACTGGGAAAAGTTGTTGACGAGCCTGCATTTGTATGGTGGGGTTTTTCGACCGAAAACGGAATTTATCTTGGGGTTGCGGATGAGAACAGAACGCTATTTCTGAAGTACTCCCCTCAGGGCATTGAAGAGCTTTTGAGCGTCAGCGGGTTCAGCCAGAGAGAAGCTGCGGTGTGGACTGGAAATGAAGTTCTGATCTTCGGAGGTGCTGTTGTGGGCAGCAAATACACTCCAACAGATGAGATATTGGGCTTCGATCCAGATTCCCGCACTCTGAAGGTTTTGAACGTGTCATTGCCTTATCCCACAACTGACATCGCTGCGGTATGGAGCGGTAAAGTTGCATATCTGTTTATGAAGGGTGAAAATTCGGAGCCGGAAATTTATGCATTCAATCCCGAAAACAGAACGATATCGAAGATTGACGTAACTTTCCCCGAAGGTTTCGAGCACCCCGGAGGGTGTGCTCACTCTGCTGTATGGTATGCAGGAAAGGCATACCTGTTCTACCGAGATAGAGTCGCATGCTTCGATCCCCGGAATGAGACGTTTAAATGGCTGGCGGAGCTGTCAAGCAGCAGCAAGGCGTATGTGAGGGCTGCCGTGATGACGGATGATGGAATATATCTAATAGGAGGGAGCTGCGGAATCTCGAAGCCCACCAATGAGATAATTAAATTCGATCCAGAAACCGGAGAATCCTGCCGGATGATGGCAAAGCTTCCGGAACCGAGGGGGCAGAGTGTGGCTGTGTGGGATGGCAGCTACATTTACATCTTCGGAGGGTACACGAAAGAGGGATACGCGAGCGAGGTGCTGAGGTACGACTACAAAAATGACAGATGCTCGGATTTAAGCTGATCTGCTGGTATAGATTTACTCCTCAGAGTTCTGAAGAGATCAAGTCCCCATTTCACCGCCGATTCTTCGTAACTGATCAATCCGCATTTAACGTCAAACTCCCCGCTTTTCAAGTACAGGCCCAGGCACAGAGCAGAATCCGTCACAATACATAGAAGTCTGAGATTATTTAACGTGAGAATTTCAGCCCTATTGAGTATGGTTCCTAGTTGTAGGACATAATTTCTTGAAAGCATGTTGAAAGCATCGTCGGACAGTATCACAGACGTGTCGGCTTCCATGCATATTCTCGAGATCGTGTGTACCCATTCAGGATATACAACGCTCGATACGATTTTCACGAAATGAGCGTTTGAGAGTTCGGAACAGAAGGTGCGAATGTATCCCATCACCTCTCCCTCGTCACTTCTCACTATTTCGTAGTTGTTGAGTTCGAAAAGTCTGTGCTGCATGTTTTCCGGTATGCTGCCGAGATCATGGTTGTTCCAAAATTCTGCTTCTCTGCTCAGGGATCGGTAGTTCAATTCCAAAAGTCGAATTTGCTCAACTAAAATCCTGCCGACGTTTGTGAGCTCAACCTTCTGGTTTTTCTCGACCAGTCCGATCTTACTCAGCTCATTCACGTACTGTGAAACGGAAGACTTGCTCATCGACAAATTTCTGGCGAGATCACTTACTCTGCACCCTCCGAAATACAGTTTTGTAAGAATTTCTCCCCTTTTGCCCGTGAAAACTCTTATTTCCATATATGCTATCTCAACTCAAATGACTTATAAGTTTTGCCAGAATCTCAAAGACCCATAAATAATAATTCACACTTACTGAAAAAGTCCATTGAGGGTACCCAACCCCAAACCAGATCATGTGAGCGATAGAAATATAAACGGGTTTGTCAAACTATGGCCAATGCTGAAAAGAGTTGCTGCACTCCTCCTCATTCTGATCTCAATCTCCCTCCTCTCATCCTTCATACTCTCCCTCAACTTCAGCAAGACTGGATTTGAGGGCTTCATAGGGGAGGGCTTTAAGAGTGGTGGGCAGGGGTCCGTAAATCCTCCGTTACAGTCCTACCAGAGTGCAGGATACAACCAGACCTCGGTTCTTGGTGGTAAGGCTGGAGGTGGAGATGGAGGGGGAGGTGGGAGCGGTGAAGCTGGAGCAGGGATGTCCGGCTTCAGCAATCTCAACAGCCCGTTCAACCCCCCAAACGTCCCTTTATTTTTCGTTGAAGGGCTTGACAACGAAACCAACTACCTCAGACTTTACACCTCCACAGCCTACAAAGATGGAGTGTGGCAGGCAGATGAGCTTCATTGCTCTCCGCCATCTATCCCCCTAAATCCGAAGAGGTTCAAGGTCACGCCGATAGTGAACCTAACCGACTACCTCCCTGTAGCCAAGGACACAAAGGCAGTTGTACCGCTAAGAGAGGTTGAGATCTTCGACTGCTACGATTCCGACAGAGGTGTTTTCAGCACAGCTTCCGTCTCAACCCCCTACTACGGCTACTCCTCTGCTCACTCTGTAACTCCAACCTACTTCGATGGAACAGCAAGCTACAACGACTGGGAGATAAGAGCGCTGGCGGAAAAAATAACGGAAAACGCAACCACCGACTATGGGAAGGTTCAGGCCATTGCAGAATATCTGATGAAAAACTACGTCAACATGCCTGAAGAGTACACAGAGTCGAAAGATCCAGTGAAAGACTTCCTCTTTGTCAAAAAAGCAGGTACATGCAGGGAGTTTGCATCCGCCTTCGTTCTGCTTTCCCAGTCCATTGGCATTCCCTCAAGGATCGTTTTCGGTTACCTTGCAGATCCAAAACCTGAGAACCAGACGATCTTTGCCTCCAATGCCTACGTGTGGGCAGAGGTCAAGTTCAGAGGGGGGTGGGTGGAGTTTGATGTGTGTCCAAGAGGTACGGCAATTGAAACTGAAACGGAAATTGAGTACGCTGACCCAAAAATCGTTGCCGGGGAAAACTTCAGCGTCAGGGGGAGTGTGAGAGACATAAATGGCAATCCCGTTAGTGGTTTTGTTGAAGTTTACTTTAAACAGGACAAGAACGCCAGTGAGGGCATTCTTGTCGGCATCTCTCCAGTTTATGGAGAGTTCAACATCACTCTCAAGGCACCCGATGTTACTGGCAGATACAATGTTGTCGCACACTACACTGGAAGCAGCTACTACGCAGAGTCGTGGAGCGATCCTGAGGTGGAGGTTTACTACCGTCCAGCCTTCAACCTAACCCTGCCAGACAGAGTTGCTGAGAATTTCCTTCTTTCAGGAACTCTGGAAACCGATTACACAGGGGTTGTAAAGCTGTGCATTGACAGAATATGCGAGGATCTTGCAGTGAAAAACGGGAGCTTTGAGAGACCAGTTTCCCTGTCGGCAGGCAACCACTCAATCACCCTGCTTTTTGGTGGCGATGGCTACCTTCTGCCGGCAGAGTACACGAAAACGGTTGAGGCCGGAGTCGTCGAAATTGTGGTCAATAGCACCGTCAGAGAAGGTGGAAATCTCACGGGCAGAGTTCTTTTCAATGGCAGGCCGGTGAACGCAACACTGCTGATAGACGGTGTTAGAGTTAGGGCCATCAAAGGTAACTTCTCTGCCCAAATCCCGCTGAAACTTGGGCGAAATGAGGTGAATGTGACGGTAACGGACTTCCTGTACGCAAAGAAGGTGACGGTATTTTCAAAAAGGGAGGTCGAGATTGAAACGAGAACGCATGATGGTATCCTCCAGGTTATTG
The DNA here is from genome assembly GCA_965541645.1 of uncultured Archaeoglobaceae archaeon. Classification (GTDB taxonomy): domain Archaea; phylum Halobacteriota; class Archaeoglobi; order Archaeoglobales; family Archaeoglobaceae; genus Archaeoglobus. Next base: position 15,035 of record CBEUCM010000015.1, read on the forward strand.
TCAGAGACGCTGAGGGCAATCCTGCTGACGGATTTGTGGAGTATGGTGGAGTCAAAAAGCAGCTTTTGAATGGAGTTGCGGAATTCAAGCTCTCAGATGACAGGGTTATAACCTACCTGGGCAGTGAAAAGTACTTGCCGGCAGTTAAGGAGCTTGGAGGCTTCTCACCAATCTTGCTTCTCCCACCGATTGCCGCACTCGCTGTGATTACCCTTCTATACTTGTGGTTCAAAACGAGGGTTGAGGACCTGCCCATAATCGTTGAGAAGGAACATCCTGCCCTGCCAAACGTGTGGGATGTAGGAGAGAAGATCAGGATACATCTACCAGAGCCTGCTCTCATCAGAGTTGATGGGGCAAGTGAGTTCACAGACAATCTGGAGCTTAGCTTTGACAGCTACGGCTTAAGAAGGATCACAGCCGAGAAGAGGGATGGAAAAATCAGGAAAAGGGGCGAAATCGAGATCAGAATTGCACCCTACCTGGAGGGGATTGCGGAAATTGCGAAGAGGCTTGAGAAGAACGTGGAGAGGGCAGAGAGTAAAACGATCAGGGAGATTCTAAAGGAGAGGAGGATAAGAATGCCCGTACTGCTAAGGTACTTCGAGGAGGGGAGGTATGGTGGAAAGAAGTACACGAGAAGGGAGTTTCTTGAGGCATTTCAGGAGTATTTGAGGGTGATCGGCAATGAGGGTGACCTGAAATGAAAATGTTAAGGATGGTTAGCGGAATTCTTCTGGCCTTTGCCCTTTACTTTGTCCTGCTGAATCAGGGAACGCTGTTTGGGAAAACCTACGTTGTCGTTGATGATTTCCAGGTTTCGGTTTTGGCAACCCTCATCCTTGTCCATTCGGTGCTTACCAGCCTGGACATGAGGATTAGCCAGCTTGGGGCTCTGCTAATCCCCCCAATAATAGTCACCGTTCTTGACATACTCTTCCACACCCTCCTCTTTTACGGTTTTCCAAACTACTACGTCTTCTACCAGTCCATAAGGCTATACCTCGCAGTCCTGATGGCGTCGATAATTTTCGCATCCATGTCTATCTCATCCCGCCCAATCTACCAGTCAGCAATTTCCGCAGCAGCCTTGCTGGTGGCTGGGATCTCATCGTACTACCTGCTTTCATCAATTCCGATGTTTAACCTCCCTTCGCTCGCCCTTCCATCTCTAATATTCTTCATAATCTTCGCAATAACGGCGTTTGCAAGCGGATTTGAGAACGAATTTGCTCTCTGGCTTAGGGAGGAGAGGGGCTTTTTGGCTTTTATGCTGCTAATACTCGCAGGCTATGCAATCATCCTCAAACCCTACTTAACCGACAGACCGGGGATATCCAACTTCATTGAGTGGCTGAGCATCACAGTCATCTTCCTGAAGCTTTCGAGAGATCTGAAAAGAAGGGTGGAAGTTGAAACGGCCGAATACATCATGGCCCACAGGCCCGAGGATGAAACCCGGAAGGACAGGATCTTCTCGGACATAGAGTCGGCAGAGAAGGCCTTCATTGAGACGGGATCGAAAACAAAGCTCATTGTAGCGCTGATAAGGTATCTTTCATCAGCGGGAATTGCAAGCGACGAGATAGAATCGCTTGTCAGCCCGCTAATACAACATCAGGATGAAAGACTCCCCTTCCTCGCCTTGCCTTGGGAGAAAAGCTTGATAGAGAGGAGGAACAGGTTGAGGAGGAGCAAAATTGTTGAAGGCATGAAGGTTAAGCTTTCGGAGGTGTGAGAATGTTTGCCGAAATCTGCAGAAAAATTGTCAAAGCTGTGTGTGATGTGTATGTGGGCAGTGAGGATATAGTTGAGAAAATGCTCGCTGCAGCTTTAACCAATGGGAACGTCCTGTTTGAAGACTATCCCGGATTGGGCAAAACCCTGCTTGCAAAGGTATTTGCAAGGGTGATTGGGGCAGACTACAGAAGGATCCAGTTCACTCCTGACTTGCTGCCATCAGACATCATCGGAATTAGAATATGGCGTGGTGATCGTTTTGAATTTATCAAGGGTCCTATCTTCACCAACGTTCTACTGGCAGATGAGATAAACAGAAGCCCGCCGAAAACGCAGGCAGCACTCCTGGAGGCGATGGAGGAGAAGCAGGTTACTGTCGAGGGTGAAACTTTCCGCCTCAGCCTTCCATTCTTTGTACTCGCAACTCAGAACCCGATTGAGCAGGAAGGAACGTATCCACTGCCCGAAGCACAGCTTGACAGGTTCATGCTCAGGATGAGTCCCGGATATCCGGAAAGTGTGGAGGAGGAGGTGGAAATCCTCAGGAGAAGGATGGAGTGGAAGAAGGATGACCCCGTTGATGATATCATGCCTACAACAGACCTGCAAACTTTCAGGGAGATTCAGATGGCCGTTGAGAGTGTTCACGTTGACAGAAAGATACTGGAGTACATCTCAGAACTCGTGAGGGCGACAAGAAGTCACGAGCTTGTTGAGCTGGGATCGAGTCCGAGGGGTGGCTTAGCTTTGCTGAAGCTGAGCCGTGCACTTGCCGTTATAGATGGTAGGAATTTCGTTATCCCTGATGATGTAAAGAGGGTTGCGGTTGAAGCTTTGGCCCACAGGATCATTTTGAAGTTTGAGTACGCTGTTGAGGGATTGAGGGCGGAGGAGGTTGTAGAAGAGGTGCTGAAAAACACGAGGGTTCCGAAGTATGAAACTCAGGAGGGTTAGCAGATCTCTCGCCTTTACAGCCTTCTTTCTATTTTCAGCAGGAGTTGTACTGACGTCTGCCAAACTCTTAGCTCTCTCTCTGCTGCCCCTCTTGGTACTCGCCTTACCGGAGATCCCCTTTAAGGTTCGCACCATCTCTTACGCTCTGGAGGGGGGCAGGAGAGTTGGAGAGAGGATGAGAGTGAGGGTTGAGGTTGAGATTGCTGGCTTCGGCCTTGTCAAGGTTATGCACATCCTGCCAAATACCTTCGAACTCGTTGATGGTACAAATGCAAGGGCAAAGTTCATAGCTGGAAGAGGAGTGATAAGGCTGGATTACACCTGCGTTCCGCTGAAGAGGGGCAACTACGATCTCGGCAAAATGCTGCTGGAAACTGAGAACCTTCTGGCCACGAGAAGAGTGAGGAAGGAGATCAGCTTTGAGGCTGAGGTAGAGGTAAAAAGCAGGATCTACAGAATCAGAAGGGTTGAACAGAGAAGAGGGGTGGCTAAAAAACCCATTCCCGAAATGGACGTTTCCAGAATCGGTACACCCGGTACGGATTTCAGAGAGATAAGGAAGTACCTCCCTGGAGACCCTCTCAAGTTCATAAACTGGAAGGCAACGGCAAAGCTTGGAGAGCTGATGGTCAACGAGTTCGAGAGGGAGGGAAGGAAAGCTGTGTGGATATTTCTCGATGCAAATTCCTACATGGCCCATGGAACTCTCAAAAAGAACTGTTTTGAAACCGCAATAGAAGTTGCGTCGTCCCTCAGCTACTATTTCACTGTCAGGGGACACAGGGTTGGGATGTACGTTGTGGGGCATGGAATACTGCTCTACCCAGAATCAGGACGTAAGCAGTTCAACAAGATCTTCGCAACCCTCATGAGGCTGGACGTTTCCGATAGACATGAGAGCTTTGATTCTGCTGTGGACAGGGCCAGGAAGTACCTGGAGGACGTGAAGCCAGCATCGATCTTCATAACGAGGGCAGGATACAGCAGCCCTGTGAAGGCTGTTCTGAGGGCTATGGGCAGAAAGGGGCTGCCCGTCACAGTCGTGTCGGTTAAAGGTGCGTTTGATGATGATCTTGCATCGTCAGTTGTTGGGGCAATGGAGAGGAGGTCTCTGAGGAGGCTTCGAGCCATTGGTGCAGACATAATTGAGGTCGATGCAGGTATGCCTGTAGAGAAGATGGTCGTGAGGGTGAGAAAGTGATACGGCTTGTAAACCTCCTGCTTGCAGAGGTCGCTGCCTACCTCACGTACTTGGAATGTGTATCATCCCCTCTCCGGTACTTCATACCCCCATCAATGGCTCTGCTGCTCTTCATCCCCCCGCTTGTTGGAGCGTTCTTCAAAAAGCCCTTCAGCTACCACTACTACCTCCTCCTGTTTGCCTTCAACCTTCCCGGCTTCTTCCATACCGAATTTTTCAAGGGGCTTTTTGACGTTGTATATGCACTCGGATTCAGGGAGATAACGGAAGTTTACAACATCTTCAGCGGTTATGGCGGGAACTTTCAGACACTTCTCGCAATCACCTGGCTATTTATAACCGCAGAAGTCCTCCAGGGTAACTGGGAGAGTATAAACGCTGCAAAGGAGAACGGTGTGGAGTGTGAGGGCTGTTACCTCGCTCCACTACCAGCCCTGGCCATTCTTGCTGCACTGTTTTTTGTTTTCCAGTACCTCTCAGCAATCAAAATTCCACACAACCTTGACATGCTGCTTGCAGCCCTTCTTGGAGTTTTTACCTTCATTGCCGGCTCCTACCTCCTCATGAAGAGTGTGGAGGAAAGGTGAATGCAGATGTGAGAAGCTGAAGGAAAGCCATAAATTCCAGTAGATCCATCCAGCCTTATGAAGCTCGAAAGGGTTGAGATGCTGAACCCCGACCTGAAGTACCAGATAATCGTGGGTCAGGCAAACTTCTCTGTTTTTACAGTTGACGACCTCTTCAGGGCTTTGCTTACAGCAGTGCCGGGCATAAAGGTTGCAGTTGCCATGAATGAGGCTGCACCAAAGCTTGTTAGAGTTACGGGCAACGATGAGGAGCTGAAGAAGATAGCCGCTGAAAATGCATTGAGGATAGCGGCAAGCCACGTGTTTGTTGTTGTGACATCAAATGCCTTCCCATTAAACATCCTGAACACCATAAAGCTGCATCCCGCCGTTTGCAACGTGTTTGTGGCATCGGCAAATCCGATAGAGATCATTGTGGCGGAGACAGAGCTGGGAAGGGCAGTTCTTGGAGCTGTTGATGGGGCAGCCGTGACAAGAATTGAGAATGAAGAGGAGAAGAGGCAGAGAAGGGAGCTGTGTGAAAAGCTGGGGTACAAGCTGGACTGACAAATTTTTTTAATCCCGGCATATAGGCAGGCCCATGATAAACTTCAGGGACATCGAGGAAAAGTGGCAAAAAGCCTGGGAAGAATCCAAGGTTTTTGAGGCTGATCCCGACAGCAGGGAAAAGTTCTTCCTCACAATTCCCTATCCCTACCTTAACGGTAACCTCCATGCCGGCCATACAAGAACCTTCACCATAGGTGATGCCTTTGCTCGCTACATGCGGATGAGGGGATACAACGTCCTCTTTCCCCTCGGTTTTCACGTCACCGGCACTCCAATCATCGGTCTTGCAGAGCTGATTGCGAAAAGGGACGAGAAAACGATAGAGGTTTACACGAAGTACCACGATGTCCCCCTTGACGACCTCCTCCAGCTGACAACCCCGGAGAAAATAGTGGAGTACTTCTCAAAGGAGGCCCTGCAGGCACTGAAGAGCATTGGCTACTCCATTGACTGGAGAAGAATCTTCACGACCACTGACGAGGAGTATCAGAAATTCATAGAGTGGCAGTACTGGAAGCTGAAGGAGCTTGGGCTGATAGTTAAAGGCTCCCATCCTGTCAGATATTGCCCCCACGATCAGAACCCGGTTGAGGATCACGACCTGCTTATGGGAGAAGAGGCGACGATTGTCGAGTTCACGGTTATAAAGTTCAGGCTTGAGGATGAAGACCTCATCTTTCCATGCGCAACTCTACGTCCGGAAACGATTTTTGGTGTCACCAACATCTGGGTGAAGCCCACAACCTATGTTATAGCCGAGGTTGATGGAGAGAGATGGTTCGTAAGCAAGGAAGCTTACGAAAAGCTCACCTACACCGAGAAAAAAGTTAGGCTTCTCGAAGAGGTTGATGCAAGGAAGTACTTTGGCAGGTACGTTCTTGTTCCCCTCACAAACAGGAAGGTTCCGATACTCCCGGCAGAGTTCGTTGACACCGACAATGCAACGGGAGTTGTGATGAGCGTTCCCGCCCATGCTCCCTACGACTATGCGGCGATTGAAGATCTTAAAAAGGATGAGGAAAAGCTCAGGGAGTTCGGGATTCCGAAGGATGTTGTTGAGAACCTAAAGCCAATAGTTCTGATTGGGAGCGATGTTAATGGAATCCCAGCCGCTGAGATCATCAGGGAGCTGGGTGTTAAGAGCCAGAAGGATGTTGAGCTGCTGGAGAAGGCTACAAAGACCCTCTACAAGAAGGAGTACCATTCAGGTGTGATGCTCGACAACACTGGCAGCTATGCCGGGATGAAGGTTTCAGAGGCGAAGGAGAGAATACACGAAGACTTGATAAAGGCAGGGCTGGGCGATGTTTTCTACGAGTTCAGTGAGAAGCCGGTGGTTTGCAGATGCGGCACCAAGTGCGTCGTTAAGGTTGTCAGAGACCAGTGGTTCCTGAACTACTCAAACAGAGAGTGGAAGGAGAAGGTGCTGAACCACCTTGAGAAAATGCAGATAATCCCCGACTACTACAAGGAGGAGTTCAGGAACAAGATAGAGTGGCTGAAGGATAAAGCTTGTGCTCGCAGAAAGGGTCTGGGGACGAGAATTCCATGGGACAGGGAGTGGCTGATCGAAAGCCTGTCCGACTCAACAATCTACATGTCCTACTACATTCTGGCGAAGTACATCAATGCTGGTGAGCTGAAAGCTGAGAACATGGTAAAGGAGCTGCTGGACTACGTTTTACTTGGTGTTGGCGACGCTGAGACTGCTGCAAAGGCAGCGGGACTTGACAGGGACCTGGTTGAGAAAATAAGGTCTGATTTTGAGTACTGGTACCCGGTGGATTTGAGGAGCAGCGGAAAGGATCTCGTTGCAAACCACCTCCTCTTCTACCTCTTCCATCATGTCGCCATCTTCCCCCCAGACAAGTGGCCCAGAGCCATAGCCGTTAACGGCTATGTAAGCCTGGAGGGCAAGAAGATGAGCAAGAGCAAGGGGCCACTGCTCACGATGAAGAGGGCTGTGCAGGAGTATGGGGCTGACGTTACAAGGCTCTACATCCTCCATGCGGCAGAATACGACAGCGATGCCGACTGGAAGAGCAGGGAGGTTGAGGGTCTTGCATCCCATCTGAGAAGGTTCTACTCCTTAGTGGTGGAGCACTACAAGACTCAGCCGGGTGAGATTACGCTCCTTGACCGCTGGCTTGTGAGCAGATTTCAGAGGGTCGTGAAGGAGGTTAGAGAAGCGATGGACAGGCTTCAAACGAGAAGGGCAGTTAACGCAGCCTTCTTCGAAGTGATGAACGACGTGAGATGGTACCTCAGAAGGGGAGGCAAGAACTTAGTGCTGATACTGGATGACTGGATCAAGCTCCTCTCTCCCTTTGCCCCCCATATCTGCGAGGAGCTCTGGCACATGAAGCATGACAGTTTTGTCAGTCTTGAGAGCTATCCAGAGTACGATGAGTCCAAGGTCGATGAGGAAGCGGAGAAGGCTGAGGAGTACATAAGGAGGCTGATAGACGACATCATGGAGGTCAAGAAGTTCGTTAAAGATGCGAAGGTCGTTTACATCCATCCTGCCGAGGAGTGGAAGGTAAAAGCTTTAGAAGCCGTTATGAGCAGTGACAATGTTGGCGAGGCGATAAAGAAGCTGATGCAGGATGAAGAGATGCGAAAAATGGCAAAGGAGGTTTCAAACTTCGTAAAGAAGGTGTTTAGCGACAGGAAGACCCTCATTCTGATTGACGAAAGGAAAGTGCTTGAAGAGAATCTCAGCTTTATTGAGACGGAAACAGGATTGAAAGTATCGCTGGATGGCTCCAACATGCCTGAGGAGAAGAGAAAGGTCGCAGTTCCCGGCAAACCTGCAATTTATATAACATAAGTTTTTTATAAGTTTTTAATGTACAGTTAATAGAAGTAAATTTTAGGGGGATGACGATGAAGATACTCTTAGTTGAGGATGAACCGGATCTGCTCGAAATTTTCGAGCACATGCTATCAGAGTACGAGGTGATTAAGGCGAAGAGTGGTAAAGAGGCAATTGAAAAGTTTAAACAGTACAAACCAGACCTCGTTCTGATGGATATAGAACTTCCCGGAATGGATGGTATAGAAGCAACAAGAAAAATTTTGCAGATAAAACCCGATGCAAAGATCGTTGCGATCACAGCCTTCGCATCAAGGAGGGGGAAGGAGATCCTTGCAGCTGGGGCAGTTGAGGTTCTGAAAAAACCCTTCAAGATGCAGGAGCTTCTTGACACCGTGAAAAAGTATCTATGATCTATGTAGATAGCAGGGAGCCGGAGAGAATCGTTGCACAGCTCAGAAGGCTGGGGATCGATGTTGTAGTTAAAGGACTGGAAATTGGGGACTACATCGTCCAGCACGGAAACTATCAGATTGCCGTTGAGCGGAAGGAGATTGACGACTTTCTGAACTCGATTGTTGATGGAAGACTGTTCAGACAGTGCCACCTTCTTTCAGCCAGGTATCCGCTGTCCTTCCTTGCCGTTGTGGGTGATATTGATGAAGCCCTAAAGGAGAGAATGTTCAACAGGGCTGCGGTGATTTCAGCGATAGTTTCAATCGCTGCCAGAAATGAGCAGGGACAGGTGGTACCACTGGTTTTCAGCAGGGAGGAGGATTTTTGTTTGGCGCTTAAATCTCTCGACAGACGGCTTAGAGAAGGAGAGCTGAAGATTCTTCCGAGATTGAGAAAGATGGACAGGCCTGAGATAGCCATGCTGACAGCAATTCCAGGTATTGGTAAAAAGAAGGCGGAAAGACTGCTGGACTACTTTGGCAGTGTGCAGAGAATCGCCAACGCCAGCGTGGCAGAGCTGATGAGAGTTAGCGGCATAGGGGAGAAGCAGGCCAAGCAGATTTACCGGATTTTCAGAAAAAATTATTCAACAGGAGCGAACTTTGTGCCATAGTTGATTATCCCCTCCTCTCCTTCCTCCGAGTACCTTCTGAAGACCTTTCTCACTTTCATTCCAACTTTCGCCTCTTCAGGATCACATACAAGCTGAGACATTATTCTCGCCCCGTTCTCAAGCTGAATGAGGGCAACGATGTAGGGTTCACCCTCTCTGACCACCGAGAAGCTCAGCACTTTGCCCTCATCCGGCATCTTTACCTCACGAACCTTACCCTTTCTCCTGCAAACAGGGCAGAAGTTCCTTGCCGGATAGTAGTAGTTCCCGCAGTTCTCGCAGTAGGATCCGATGAGGTCGTAGCGGTACTTTATCTTCCTCCAGAACCTCGGCACAACCATTCTCTCACCTCCTCAGTATCGACACCACAGCCGTCGCTCCCGTCCCGCCCACGTTTAATGCCAGTCCGGTTTCAGCGTCAACCTGGCGATTTCCCGCATCTCCCCTTAGCTGCAATGTAAGCTCAACGATCTGCCTCACCCCGGTTGCCCCAACAGCATGCCCGCAAGCTTTAAGACCACCAGACGGATTGACGGGAATCCTTCCACCTATCTCCGTCACGCCCTCTCTGATCAGCTCTGCTCCCCTGCCCTTCTCCGCAAATCCCAGATCCTCGTAGGCAAGTATCTCCGCAATCGTAAAGGAGTCGTGAACTTCGGCAACATCAACATCCTTCGCCTCAATTCTCGCAATCCTGTAGGCCTCTCTGGCAGCTCTAACAACCGCTCTCATTGTGAGGACGTCCTTCCTGCTCTGAAGGGCCAAATAATCACTCGCCTGGGTGCATGCTTCAATAAAAACAGGCGTGTCGCTGATTTTTCTTGCCACCTCTTCGCTTGCCAGAATTACTGCTGCAGCGCCATCACTTATTGATGCACAGTCCAGCAGCTTGAGGGGTTCTGCAACGTATGGGGAGTTGAGAACGTCCTCAACCCTTATCTCCCTCCTGTACTGGGCTTTCGGATTATTGACAGCATTTCTGTGGTTCTTCACGCTCACCCTTGCCAGATCCTCCTCAGTCGTGCCAAACTCCTCCATGTGCATCCTTGCGATTATGGCGTATAGTGCTGGTAAAGTCCCTCCAACAAAACGCTCCCACTCCATGTCAACAGAAGCAGAAAGGATCTCCATCGGATCTCCAACATCCGTGACCTTCTCCGCCCCAGCAGCGATGACGATATCGTGAATGCCAGCAGCAACTGCCATGTAAGCCTGTCTCACTGCCAAGCCTCCGCTTGCATCAGCAGCCTCGACCCTCGTTGCAGGTGTCCCAAACTCTGCCAGTCCAGCATAATCTGCGATGAGTGCTGCAATGTGCTCCTGCCCGAAGTACCTGCCGCCACTCATATTTCCAACAAACAGGGCCTCTATCTCTCTCCCCTCTAACCCTGCATCCTCTAAGGCCTCAGCCCCAGCCTGCAGCACAATATCTCTGAAACCCTTCTCCCACAGCTCTCCGAACTGGCTGCATCCAACACCAACAACAGCAACTCTCCTCATGCCTTTATCTTCCTCCTGTGTTTCAGATACACAGCATAGTCAACATACACCTTTCTCTCTATCTTCTCCCACACTGCCGGCCTTCTTGGAAAGTCTTCAATTCTCTCCGTAACCCTGATTGCAAAGGCATCACTGCCCGCTCCAGAGCCGAAGCTTACAAGCAGAATTCTGTCGCCGGGTTCTGCAACATCCAGCACCGCACACAGGCCGAGCAGGGAAGAGCCAGAGTAGGTGTTGCCGATAGCCCTCACAACCAGCCCCTGGCTTATGTGCTCGGTGCTAAAACCAAGCATTCTTGCGGCTCTCACAGGAAACTTGGCGTTGGGCTGATGGAACACAGCATAGTCGAAATCACTGACTGAATAGCCATATTTGTCCATCAGTCCCCTTGCAGCGGATGTGACATGTCTGAAGTATGCCGGAAGACCCGTAAACCTTCCACCATGGCTTGGATAGGGCTGCAAATCCCTCCTCCAGAAATCGGGTGTGTCGGAGGTGTAGGAGTAGGTCGCCTCGATTTCAGCAATGGCCTCATCACCGATTATGAAGGCAGCCCCTCCCGCTGCAGCGGCGTACTCCAAAGCATCACCGGGTCTTGCCTGGCTTGTATCGCTGCCTATGGCCAGCCCGTACTTTATCATCCCAGCCTTAACCATCGCGTAGCAGATTTGCATGCCAGCTGTTCCAGCCTTGCACGCAAACTCCAGATCTGCAGCGAAGTAATCGTTTCCAGCTCTTATAGCTTCCCCAACTATCGTTGCTGTGGGTTTCACTGCATAAGGATGACTCTCACTTCCAACAAAGACTGCCCCTATCTCTTCACTCGGTATCCCCGCCCTTTCTATGGCCTCCCTCGCAGCTTCAACCGCTATGGTTGCGGCATCTTCATCCATTCCCGGAACGGACTTCTCGTAAACGCCCAACCCACCCTTTATCGCCTCAGCGTTCTCTCCCCAAACTCTTGCGATTTCCTCCACCTTTATTCTGTATTTCGGAATGTAGCTCCCGTAGGAAACTATACCGGTCATGCAAAACTCCCCCTAAGGTTCGAAATCATCGTCTCCACATCCATATTGGAAACTATCAGCGGAATCCTCTCAACTTCAGCAATCTTTCTGGCAATTTCATCGACTTTCTCGTCATCAATTCCATGAAGTACAACTGCAGCAGGCTTCAGATTAGACACCCTCACAGCAACCATCGGCGATCTACCGCTCGTCACCTTGGTGAATATCAGCGCCCTCTCGCTTGTTAGACCATAGAGCCTGTAAAAGTCGAAAGCGCTGAAGGATATTATGGCAGATAGACTGTCAACAAAGGTGTGTCCGTGTATGAGCTTCTCAAACTCGTTCAACATTATCCCATCAATTGCTGCACAAAACTCGGCAACTGTCACAGCCCTCGTGTACTCAACGATGTCAAGCACGGCTTTGCTGTCAGTCTCAAGCATGTACCTGTACCTCGAAAGGGTAGGATAGCCCCTCTCCTCGTCGATTTTGAGCAGAGTTAAAACGAACCGTCTGAGAAAGTTGATTCCAGGTGACCTTCTTGCAGATTCGTAGTCACTTATAACCGAAGCTGAAACCTTGAGCCTTCTGGCAAGCTCACTCTGACTTATCTCAAAAAGCGTCCTCCATTTCCTCATAGCTTCTCCTGCATTCTCAGCAAGTACGATGTTTCCGCAAATCCTCTCAGCAATGCTGCGAAACTCCACAAAGATTAAGTTGCCATATCATTTATAAAGTTAACGGATTGTCGAATTTAGATTCGACAATTGTTGAATGAGGAATAAATGTCCTCGGGACAAGGTTAGCCATGGAGATCTGCTACACACCTATTGGCGTAATTCACTCACCCTTCAAAGAACCAAAGGGTGTACCAATTCAGCCTGCTGCTGCGAGAGGTGTTAGAGGGACCGTAGAGGTATTTTCGGAGTACGTTGAGGGCTTGAAGGATCTCGACGGCTTCTCCCACATAATTCTGATCTACCATTTCCACCTTGTAAAAAAGATGTCGCTGCTTGTAACACCATTTCTGGATAATGAGGAGCACGGTGTGTTTGCAACCAGAGCACCAAGCAGACCGAACGCAATTGGATTATCTGTCGTCAGACTGCTGAAGGTTGAGGGCAACATTCTCGAAATCGAGAACGTTGACATCGTGGATGGAACGCCGCTCCTCGACATAAAACCCTACGTTCCAGAGTTCGACCATTTTAAGGTTGAAAGATGCGGATGGCTGGAAAAGGGGGTGTACAAGCTTGAAAGTAGAAGGGACGACGGTAGGTTCGTGGATTAGCGCATTGCCTTTGGTATGTAAATGCAGCAGGGTTCGGCTTCAAGATAGTCTCCCGTTGCCGCATAAGCTCTTGCCCTACTCCCGCCACAAATTCTGCGATATTCACAAACTCCACATTTCCCCTTCAACCTGTCCGGATCCTGGAGGTTTACGAATATCTCCGATTTCTGGTAGATGTCCACAACACTTCTCTCTCTGACATTGCCTGCTGGTATTGGTAGAAAACCGCTTGGGTAAACCTCGCCAATATGGCTGATGAAAAACATTCCCCTTCCGTCTGTTATGCCAACAGCCCTTCTTATTCCGTCGGTGCTTAGACTTCTGCCATGCCCTCCGGCAACTATAGCACCGCTTCCACCCACAACTTTCCCCAGTCCATCTATCTCCTCCAAGAGCTTCCAATAAAGCTGACCTACAGAGGGCATCTCCCCTCTGTCCCTCATCAGCTCTATCCTTCTTAGATGCGTCGCTGCGGAGCTCTTAATGTTGAGCCCCGTTCTTCTGCTCACATCGTAGAGCCAGCACAGCACGTCTTCGAACTGCTGGGGAGTTGGCATCATCTCAGCTTTGGCCCTTCCGGTTGGTACCACAAAAAAGACGTCCCACATCACGGCTCCGAGTTCAATGCAGAGCCTTGCGATGTTCGGAAGATCGAGCAGGGTTTCTCTGGTTACGGTTGTGTTGATCTGGAAAGGAATGCCGGCCTTCTTTGCATTCTCAATTGCCCTCATGCTCATTCTGAACGTGCCCTTAACACCTCTAAAGCTGTCATGCTTCTGCTCGTTGCTACCATCAATGCTCACAGCCACCCTCGCAACACCTGCATCCTTGAGCTCTATCATCTTCCTCTCTGTAGCTCTTTCAGTTCCGCTGAAGGCCATAGCCACTCTGAACCCATTCATAGATGCGTAGTGGACGATATCTGTGACATCCCCTCTCATCAGCGGATCTCCGCCAGTGATGACGAGTAACGGCTTGGGGTTGAACTCAGAGAGCTGGTCAATGACTGTAAAGCACTCCTCTGTCGTCAGCTCGTCCGGATGCCTTTTCCTGATGGCCTTGGCCCTGCAGTGCTTGCAGGCGAGCATGCATGCTCTCGTCAGCTCCCAGAAGACTATGAAGGGCTGCATCAATCAAACTAAAAAAGTGAGTTTATAACGCTTCTGAACTGTGGGCAGGCTTTGTACCAGCTACCATTCAATGCTTATGGCCCCATTCGGACAGGCTCTTGTGCAGGCTCCACACTCCATGCAGAGGTCCTCATTGACTTTCGCCGTCCCATTGTTCAGGTATATCGCCCCACCCTTTTCGCTGCACACAGGCAAACACGCCCCGCACCCGTCACACTTCGTGGCATCAATTACCGCAGGCATGTTACTAAGTTATACGGGAATTTAAGATAAACTTAAAGCGGTTTTTACTCGGATTTTCAAAATCAATAAACCTATCTGTACTGTAGATTCATGATAGATGCGAAATGTGCCGTGATCGTGATTTTCGATGGAGTCTCTCATAGAGTTTTCTGGAAACTCTTCAAGCAGGGAAGCTCCCATCCATACTCTAAGATCTTAGCTAATCCAGCATCCAGACAACCTTTTTGTCGTTGTCCCTCCTCGGTGGCGTTGGCGGTTGCTTTGCCGGATATCCGACTGTTATTACTGCCACAAGCTTTCTGCCCTCAACACCGAGAGCCTTGTTTATCTCCTCCTCCACGTGAACCGGACCTGTCATCCAGCACGTTCCAAGACCCATTGCGTGGGCAGCGAGGAGCATGTTCTGTATTGCAGCCGCAACGCTCTGCACATCGCTGTAATCATCTCCCGTAGGGGTGTAGTAGGCAAAGATGAGGGCTGGGGCATTACCCAGGTTCTTGAAGAACCTCCTCGTCTGCTCTATCACCTTTGGCCTGTCAGCAAAGAACCTCTGCAGCCTCGGGAGGATGTAATTGTAACCCTTCTCGACGATCGACATAACCTCCTTCACCCTTCTGCCTGCGACAACAACAAAGAACCACTGCTGCCTGTTCATCGCTGATGGCGCCCACATTGCAAGCTCTATAAGCTTTTCAAGCTTTTCTCTTTCAACAGGCTTGTCAAGATAGAACCTGTGGCTTCTTCTGGTTTTGATAACCTGCTCAACACATTCGAAAAGATCCATGCAATCTTAACATTAAACTCAGATAAAACATTTTTGAAAAACAACTTTATATATTCTCACGGTCAGTTGTTTCAGATGGTCACAGGAATTGTCTTCCATGAAGAGTATCTCAAGCACGAGCAGAGCCCAACGCATCCCGAAAGGAGGGAAAGGCTGGCATACACTATGGATCAGCTCAGAGAGGAAGGTATATTTGAGTGCGAGAACATCAAGATTTTGGAGCCTTTCAAGGCTTCCATCGAGGACGTGCTCGAAGTGCACACGAGGGAGTACATCGACTTCCTGAGGGAGGAGAGCAAGAGGGGTGGCATCATAGACTGGGATACCAACATTCCAATTGGTGTTTTTGATCGGGCTTTGCTTGCTGCAGGAGGTGCGATAAGGGCTGCACAGGCCGTTGTTGATGGTGAATGTCACAACGCATTTGCCATGATCCGCCCCCCGGGCCATCATGCAAAGCCGCACATAGGTGCGGGTTTCTGTTACCTCAACAACATGGCGATAATGGTCAAATGGCTCCTGAAAAGAGGTTTTGAGAGGATCGCAATTCTGGACTGGGACGCTCACCACGGCGATGGAACGCAGGAGGTGTTCTACGCTGATGACAGGGTTCTGTTCATATCCACCCACCAGATGCCCCTCTACCCCGGCACAGGGTATCCGGATGAGTGTGGAGTGGGCAGGGGAGAGGGATACACAGTAAACATCCCCCTCCCACCGGGAACGGGTGATGAGGGGTACATGATGGTCATTGACGAGATAATAGAGCCGGTGATTGACGAATTTAAGCCGGAGTTCATAGCCATCTCTGCAGGACAGGACAACCACTTTACAGACCCCATAACATCCTTGGCCCTCACAGCGAGGGGATATGCTGAGATGATGAGCAGAGCTGTTAAGATGGCAGAAAAGCACTGCGATGGAAAATTGGTCGCAGTTCTTGAAGGTGGTTACAGCGTTGAAGGTGCCCTGCCTTACACCAACCTGGGGATAATTGCGGCAATGGCCGGAATGGACCTCTCATGCATACGGGAACCGGAAACCTACCTGGCGGAGCTGATCTGGCGGAAGAGAACCTCATCAATGCCCAAGCTGAGGGCGAATATAGAGGATGTCAAGAAAGTCCACTCAAAGTACTGGTCGTGTTTCAGATGAACCTCGAAAAGCTGAAGAAGTTGCAGGAAGAACTTGCATCCAGAGTCGTTCTTGAGGACAAGTACTCCATTGACGAGGTCGAGTACGTTGTTGGGGTTGATCAGGCCTTTGTTGGAGATAAGGTAATCTCCGCTGCCGTAAAATTTTCCTTCCCGGAGCTTGAAGAGATCGAAGGGGTAACAACGGTAGAGGATGCGAAGTTTCCCTACATCCCAACCTTCCTAATGTTCAGAGAGGGGGAGCCGGCAGTTAATGCTGTGAAGAAGGTTCTAACGGGAAGAACGGTGATTCTGGTTGATGGCAGTGGTATAGCCCATCCCAGAAGATGCGGTCTTGCAACCTTCATTGCCCTCTCAACCGGAGAGCCGGCTGTGGGGATTACAAAAAAGAAACTGTATGGCGAAATCAAACATGGAGATCGAACGCTGCTGATGGACAATGGAGAGGTTATCGGCTACGTCCTCAAAACGTGCAAGAGGTGCAACCCCATATATATCTCACCGGGCAGCTTTATAACCCCTGAAACGTCTCTTAGGATCGTCGAGATGTGTCTCAGGGGATACAAGCTGCCAGAGCCTGTCAGAGCTGCCCACAGGCTTGCAGACCTGAAGAAGAGAAGTTTGAAATCTTGAATCAGAAAACTTTATTTTTCCCCGTGCACTGGCTGAGCCATGAAACTCCTGCTTATTCACGCTGATTACATGGAGTACGAGGTGAAGAAAAAGACCAAGCTCGCTGAACCCTTCGATGGGAAGGGTGAGAGGGTTGAGGAGGTTCTTGTTGCCTTCACATCAGTTGAGAAGGGTGATGACGAGGAAATAGCGAAAAAGGCTGCTGCAGAGATAAGGGATGTTGCCAGAAAGGTTGGGGCGGAGAGGATAATGATTTACCCCTATGCTCATCTCTCCTCCAACCTTGCGGATGCTGACACTGCTGTAACCCTTCTCAAGCTAATTGAGTCGGAGCTTTCGGACTTTGAAGTTCACCGCTCACCCTTTGGGTGGTATAAAGCTTTCAAAATATCATGCAAGGGCCATCCGCTGAGTGAACTTTCAAGGGAGATTGGCGGTGAAGCAGAGATAGAGATCACCAAAGCTTTGAGAGATGAGGAGGAGAAGGTCGTAAGCTACTGGTACATTTTAACTCCTGAAAAGGAGCTCGTTGAGGTTGAGAAGTTCGATTTTACGGGCTACGAGAAGCTGAAAAAGTTTGTTAACTACGAGATTGCAAAAAGAAGAGCCGTTGATGTAGTTCCTCCGCACGTGGAGTACATGCGCCGCCTTGAAATTGCTGACTACGAGCCTGCCAGCGATTCTGGGCACATCAGATACTACCCGAAGGGCAGGCTGATAAAGAGTCTGCTGGAACAGTTCATAACGAGGAAGTGTGTTGAGTATGGGGCCATGGAGGTTGAAACCCCCATAATGTACGACCGCAACCACCCCACGCTGAGAAGGTACCTCGAACGCTTTCCTGCGAGGCAGTACATAATCAGAGGTGACAAGAGAGAGTTTTTCCTGCGATTTGCAGCATGCTTTGGCCAATTCCTAATGCTGTCCAGCTCGACGATAACCTACCGCAACCTCCCGCTCAAGATCTACGAACTCACCCGATACTCATTCAGGAAGGAGCAGAGGGGAGAGCTTGTAGGACTGAGGAGACTGAGGGCCTTCACAATGCCCGATATGCACACAGTTGCAAAGGATATGGAGCAGGCAAAGCAGGAGTTCTTCAATCAGTACAGACTTTCTGTGGAAGTTCTGAGAGAGATAGGGCTTGATCCATCAGACTACGAAGTAGCAGTCAGGGTTACCAAGGACTTCTATGAGGAAAACAAGGACTTCGTGCACAGTCTGGTGGACGTTCTCAACAAGCCCATTTTAATAGAAATGTGGGACCACCGCTTCTTCTACTTCGTCCTGAAATTCGAGTTCAACTTCGTTGATGCTCTGGACAAAGCTTCAGCCCTTTCAACAGTCCAGATAGATGTGGAGAATGCTGAGAGGTATGACATAACCTTTGTGGACTCGGATGGGGCAGAGAAGCACCCTCTCATCCTCCACTGCTCGGTTAGCGGTGCTGTTGAGAGAGTCATGTATGCTCTCCTTGAGAAGGCCAAGTTCGTCATTGATGAGGGCGGACTTCCAATGCTGCCTGTCTGGCTGAGTCCCACACAAGTGAGGATAATTCCTGTGAGCGAAAAATTCGTTGAGGACGCCATCAAAGTGGCCGAGAAGCTGGAAGATGAGGAGATAAGGGTTGATGTGGATGACAGGAATGAAACATTGGGCAAGAAGATAAGAGACGCTCAGACTGAATGGGTACCGTACATCGTTGTGCTTGGAGAAAGAGAAGTGAAGAGCGGTAAGCTTGCGGTTACGATCAGAGCTGAGTCAACTCAGAAGGAACAGAGAAGGGTGGAGATGACGACAGAGGAGCTTGCCGAAAGAATAAAGAAGGAGTGTGCTGGAAAGCCCTTCATGCCGCTGCCAATGCCAAAGTTTTTATCCACCAGACCGAACTTCAGGTAAAATCTGGGTGAGACTGTGACGAAAGAGGAAAAGGATCAGGGAAGGAAAGGGAAGGAAAAGAGGAAGGAAGAGGAGAAGGCTGAAGGAGTTGAGGAAGAGTACGACATGGCTAAGGAGATTAAGAAAACTATAACACCGATACTTGCCGGTGTGGTTGCAGGATTGCTATCCTTCATTGCCACTGGCGAGATGAGGCAGAGGGATGCCTTCGGCATAATCATCCTTGTGCTCTTGATCTACATCCAGAAGTTCATACTGCCAAAAATTGGGGTGGAGCTTGAGGGCAAGGACTGGGCGGGAATAGCCTTCCTCACGTTCTCAAGCTGGTACATAACCTGGACCTTCATGCTGAATCTGTAAGTTTTCGTGCGATCTCGGCTGCCCTTTCAATTATTTTCCTCTCTTCCTCCCTATCTCCCATAAAAGCCCCATTCTCCACCACGATCTTTCCATCGACGATTACAGTATCAACGCATCCAGATGACGCTGAATAGACAAGATCCGCCACAATGTTGTGGGAGGGCTGCATGTAGGGATGAGAGAGGTTGATAACAACAAGATCCGCCAGATATCCTTCTGCAATGATTCCGGATTTAAGGCCAAAGGCCTTTGCAGCGTTTGTTGTTGCAGCCTCAAAGACTTCTTCAGCTTTCATCAGGGTTGGATTGCCGTAATAAAACTTCTGGAGCAGGGCTGCGAACTTCATCTCTTCCAGCATGTCAAGGTTGTTGTTGCTCGCCGCCCCATCGGTGCCTATGGTGAAGTTAACCCCCGCTTTTTTCATCTCGGCATAATCTATTGCCTTACCAACACAGAGCTTCATGTTGCTCGCAGGGCAGTGGGCAACGCTAACTCCACGCTTTGCGAGAAGCTCAATCTCACCGCTTTCAAGCCACACGCTGTGGGCTGCCATTAACCTACTGCTTAGGAATCCTATCTCATCCAGAGCCTTCACAATCGGCTTCCCATGCTGCTTTCTGAAATCCAGAACTTCCCTCTCGGTTTCGGCAAGGTGGAAGTGAATGAAGATGTCCATCTCCTCTGCAAGTTCTGCCGCCCTCTTCAGCCCATCAAGGCTAACTGTATATACTGCATGCGGCCCTATAGCTTTGAGTACGCTGTACCTTTCCAGCTCCTTCAGATCCCTTACCGCCTTTTTGATGTTCTCCTCCAGCAGATCCGGGTTGAAGAAGTCGAAGAAGGCTGCTGAGATGCAGGCCCTGATCCCGCACTCTTCAGCAGCCTTAGCAATTACTGGCGGGAAGAAATACATGTCGTTGAAAAATACAGTCCCGCTCTTCAGCATCTCAATGCATGCGAGCTTTGTGCCCCAGTAAACGGCCTCTTCATCCAGCTTTGCTTCCAAGGGCCAGATCTTCGTTTCAAGCCACTCGTGGAGCAGCATGTCATCAGCAAAGCTCCTGAAGAGGGTCATGGCAGCGTGGGTGTGGGTGTTAAAGAGTCCGGGGACTACGGCCTTTCCCCTTCCATCGATCACCATGTCACTTTTGTCCTTCAAACTTTTGTCCTTCAACCCAACTGAGGCGATCTTATCCTCATCAACCAAAAGATCCCCCTCTACCAGGCCCTTAGCTGTTAGAATCCGGGTGTCTTTGATCAGTATCATGCTGCAATTTTAAAGTTCAGTGAATATAGTACTTTTCCGAATCATCCAGCATTTCTCTCGTACCCCTCTCCCAGCTGGTAGAGAGGTACTCACGTATGGTTTCTGACTCCAACCAGCCTTTGTCCAGCTTTGAGATCAGTTCCTCTATGCGCCTGACCTGCGAGAGTATCTTCCTCTTAGCCTCACCCTCCACCATCATTTCTGTTATCAACGAAATTACAGCAAGTGGGTTCCTTATCTGGTCAACGAGAATTGCAAACTGCTCTATATTCTGCTCTATCTGCTCGAAGGCTATCCACTTCTCCTCCTCTACTTTTGCCGCTTCAATCGCAAAGGCCAGATCGCCAGCAAGAGTCTTCAGAATTTCCACTTCATCACGGAGGAACTTTTCGGTGGATCTTACGATCAGCACACCTCTACCATCTCCGTTGTAGGATAGAGGCAGGGTGACAACGTACGTTTTTCCTTCTTCTCTCCCCACAGAGTGACACTTCACGTCCTCATACCCGTAGCACACGGTAACGGAATGGTAAAAGTTGGCGAGTTTTCTTGCAACCTCTTTTACAAGCAGGTCAACGTCCCTCTCCCTAACTATTAACTGGTTGATCTCGTTCACGAGTTTAAGCAGGTTGTTCAATCTCCTGATTTTCTCCTCCATCCTGATTCTGTCGGTCACCGCAGGCTTTCCACCAATAATCGTCCTTGAACCGTACACCTCGCAAACTCTAACCTCTCCATCTCCCCTTATCACCCTGAAGGTGTAGTTTACTGACTCCACTTTCCCCTCAAGCCTCAGTCTTAGATTTCTCTCAACAAGTTCCCGGTCATCAGGATGAACGAACTTGGTTGCAGGGCTGCCCAGCAGCTCTTCCTGTTTGTAGCCCCACAGCTCCGCAAGCTTGGGATTAACGTACTTGAAAACACCATCCTGGATCAGGTATATTCCCACCAGTGATTTCTCAGCAAGTTTTCTGAACATCTCCTCTGACTCGCACAGCTTCTTCTCCAAATCCTTCCTGAATGTTACATCTCTGGCAATACCGTGGATCGCCACAACTCTATCACCGACTATTAGCGGTCTTGCTCTGACCTCTATCCACACATCCCTCCCATCCTTGGACTTACAGAGGATTTCAAATGCCCTTTTCTGCGCCTTCTTCTTCTCTGCAATTTCCCTCACACCCTCCGAAATTGGCTGGATATAGCTTTCATCAACGAGTCCCTTATATTCATCCTTTCCAATTGACTGACAGAATACCCAAACACCTTGGCAGCCATCTTGTTTACGGCTAGTATGTTACCATCAAGGTCGTGAACGTAAAAGATGTCGTTGGCATTCTCCCACAGCTCCCTGTACATTCCAAGGGTGTGTTCAAAGCTCGTCACATCTTTGTAGGACACTACAACATAGCGGATTGCTCCTCCAACTCTTACCGGAACGCTATTAGCCTCAGAATACCTCTCATCCTGCTTAACAATCATCCTCACTGCCTTTCCAGTACTGATTGCTGAGTTGACTGGGCAATTCTCACACGGTTCACTGCGATTGTAGTATTCGTAACACTTACCTTTGGTATCCCTGTTTGCAAAAACAAGGTTGAAGTCCTGATCCACAACACATACTCTATCCAACAGTAAATCGAGTACTAACTTTGGAAAGTCAACCTCATGACTATCAACATCAATAACCTTGCCTTCAGCATCCACATCTCCCAGATTTGAGAAAATCTCTTCCAGCCTCAACCCCTGCCCCATCTCAGGCACCCCAAATATGTAATTATAGTTTGTTATTAATACTCAAATAAATTTTTCGTTCATTTTCGAAATTAGTGGATTGACCGGAATACCATAATCTTCATAAATCCCGCTGATGCAGAGCTAATCAAGCGGGGGTTGCCGAGCGGACAAAGGCGCAGGATTGAGGGTCCTGTCCCGTAGGG
>CBEUCM010000016.1:0-36269 GCA_965541645.1 uncultured Archaeoglobaceae archaeon
GAGCGACGGGCTTTTAACCCGTCGGTCGCGGGTTCAAATCCCGTCGAGCCCGTACCCAACTTCAGGGAGGAGGGTTATGAAGTTCAAGCTGCAGGATCACATGCTGGTTCCGAAGCACGAGGTTTTGAGTGAGGAGGAGGCAAAGGAGTTGCTGAAGATACTCGGCGTTAGCAAGGAGCAACTGCCAAAGATCAAAGCAGACGATCCCATCGCAAAGGAAATTGGTGCAAAGCCGGGTGACATCGTAAGAATAACGAGGAAAAGTTTAACTGCAGGTGAGTGTGTTTTTTACAGATTGGTTGTATGATGTTGAAGAAAAAATATAATGAAAGGTGATGAGATGCTCGACACGCGTGTTTTGGCCAGAGCGTACTTTACTCACGAAAGGCTGGTAAAGCATCAGATAGATTCGTTTAACAGGTTCATCGATGAGGGGCTGCAGAGAGTAATTGACGAGCAGGGGATAATCGAGCTGGATATCCCCGACACTTATGTGGAACTGGGCAGGATCAGAGTTGGGACACCCATCGTAAAGGAAGCTGAGGGCACTGAGATGCCCCTTCTACCGGCAGATGCAAGACTGAGAAATTTGAGCTATGCTGCTCCCATCTACCTCGAAACAACAGTTTACGATGAGGGTAAGCCGCTTGAAACGGAGATAGTGCAGATAGGAATGCTGCCGGTGATGGTGAAATCCAAGATCTGCAACCTGAATCCTGCATTCATAGATGCCGTGCTGGAGAAAGTCAGAAGGGTCAACAGCTACACGCTGCAATCCCTTGACTATGAGGACAAACTGTGCATTGCCGGTGAAGATCCCTACGATCCCGGTGGTTACTTCATCATCAACGGAACGGAGAGGGCATTGGTGACCCTCGAAGACCTCTCCCCAAACAAGATCCTGCTTGATAGAGAAGAAAAATACGGGGAGATGGTTGAGCTTGCAAAGTGCTTCTCACAGAGGGCTGGTTACAGGGCTCTGATTGTTGTTGAGAGGGGCAGAAACAACATCCTTGAAGTCACCTTCCCCCAGCTTCCGAAACCGATAAAGTTTGTAACGCTGATGAGGGCCCTTGGCATTGAGACAGACCAAGAGATCATCGAGATGGTCAGCACAAATCCCGAGATAATGAAGTACATGTTCCAGAATGTTGAAGATTCTGATGTTGGAAGCTACGAGGAGGCCATAGAGTACATAGGCAGGAGAGTTGCACCAGGTCAGAGCAGAGAGTACAGAATCCAGAGGGCTGAACAGGTTATCGACCAATACTTCCTGCCCCACCTCGGAACGGACAAGGAGTCAAGGAGAGCGAAGGCCTTCTTCCTTGCGAGAATGGCTGAGGCCGTTTTCGAGCTTTACCTTGGCATGAGGAGGGAGGATGATAAAGACCACTACGCCAACAAGAGGTTGAAGCTGGCCGGAGATCTTATGGAGGAGATATTCAGAGTTGCCTTCCTCAGACTGATAAAGGATGTCAAGTACCAGCTTGAGAGGGCCAAGATCAGGGGCAGGCCGTTAAAGATGTCAACTGCGGTGAGAAGTGACGTTCTAACGGACAGAATAATGCATCCGATGGCCACCGGCAACTGGGTTGGTGGGAGAACCGGTGTCTCCCAGCTTATTGACAGGCACAACTACATCTCCGTGCTGTCCCATCTGAGGAGAGTCGTCTCTCCCCTTTCACGCTCCCAGCCACACTTCGAGGCGAGAGATCTGCACCCGACGCAGTGGGGCAGAATATGCCCGAGCGAAACTCCCGAAGGTCCGAACTGTGGATTGGTGAAGAACTTTGCTGAGTATGCGGAAGTGAGCGTCGGAACGGATGAGGAAGAGGTAAGGAAGATGATCTTCAAGCTGGGAGTTGAACCCATAAGGGGTGAGTGAATGAGGAAGTGTAGGGTTTACATAAACGGTGCCCTTGTTGGATTTCACGATGATGGTGAAGAGCTGGCAAATCAGATTCGCGAGCTGAGGAGGAAGGGTAAGATTTCGAATCAGGTTAACGTCGTTTACTACCCTGACTCAAACGAGGTTAGAATAAACACAGACGCTGGCAGGGCGAGAAGGCCCCTGATTGTCGTGAAGGATGGGAAACCGCTTGTAACGCCTGAGCACATCGAGAAAATAAGGAGGGGTGAACTAACAATCGATGATCTTGTAAAGCAGGGTTTAGTTGAGTTTCTCGATGCTGAAGAGGAGGAAAACGCCTACGTTGCCGTTTACGAGCACGAGCTAACACCAGAACATACACATCTTGAGCTCGATCCCTCCCTCATAGTTGGCATCTGCACCGGGAGCATTCCGTATGCGGAGCACAATGCATCACCGAGAAACACGATGGGGGCGGCGATGATAAAGCAGAGCCTTGGGATCCCATACTCAAACCTTGCCTGGAGAACCGACACCAGAGGGCATCTGCTGCAGCATCCTCAAGTACCTCTTGTCACAACAGATACACAGAGGGAGATAAAGTTTGATGAGAGACCTGCGGGGCAGAACTTTGTCGTTGCGGTGCTGAGCTATGAAGGCTACAACATTGAAGATGCGCTCATCATGAACAAGGGAAGCATCGACCGTGGTCTGGGAAGATCCTTCTTCTACAGAACCTACGAAACCGAGGAGATGAGGTATCCGGGAGGGCAGGAGGACAAGTTCGAGATTCCGGGGGCAGACGTCTCTGGGTTCAGGGGTGCTGAGGCCTACGCCCACCTCGATGAGGATGGGCTGGTGTTTCCTGAAACTGAGGTTGGCCCGGATGACGTGCTGATCGGCAAAACCTCACCGCCGAGGTTCCTTGAGGAGCCAACAGAGCTTGGCATTTCGCCGCAAAAGAGGAGGGAAACGTCCATAACGATGAGGAGCAACGAAAAGGGAATAGTTGATGCTGTCTTTTTAATGCAGTCTGAGGGAGGTTCAAAGCTTGCCAAGGTGAGGGTGCGAGATCTCAGAATCCCCGAGCTGGGGGACAAATTTGCATCCCGCCACGGGCAGAAGGGAGTTATCGGACTGATCGTCCCTGAGGAGGACATGCCCTTCACCGAATCCGGCATTGTGCCAGATCTAATAATCAACCCGCATGCAATCCCATCAAGAATGACTGTTGGGCATGTGCTGGACATGATTGGTGGAAAGGTTGCCTGCCTTGAGGCCCGCAGAGTTGATGGCACACTTTTCCACGGTGAGAAGGAGGAGGACTTGAGGGAGACGCTCAAAAAGTACGGGTTCAGCCACACGGGGAAGGAAGTGATGTACGACGGCATTACTGGCAGAAGGTACCTGGTTGACATCTTTGTGGGAGTCATCTACTACCAGAAACTGTACCACATGGTTTCGAGCAAGATCCACTCCCGCAGTCGTGGGCCTGTGCAGGTTCTAACAAGACAGCCCACAGAGGGCAGAGCGAGGAAGGGAGGTTTGAGATTCGGAGAGATGGAGAGAGACGTGCTGATAGGCCATGGCGCTGCGCTGCTGCTGAAGGACAGGCTTCTTGAGGAGTCGGACAAGGTTGAGGTGTGGGTTTGCGGAAATTGCGGACACATCGCAACCTACGACTACCGCAGGAACACCGCCTACTGTTATGTCTGTGATGATGATACCAACATCCACAAGGTGGAGATGAGCTACGCCTTCAAACTTCTGCTGGACGAGCTGAAATCGATGATGATCGCTCCGAGAATCGTGCTGGGAGATAAGGCGTGAGGTAGTGGGTGAGGTGAGGTCATGCTTCCGAAAAGAATAGCTGCTTTGAAATTTGAGGTTTTATCCCCTCAGGAGATAAGGAGAATGAGTGTTGTAAAGATTATCACTCCAGAAACCTACGACGATGATGGCTTTCCTATCGATGGAGGATTGATGGACACAAGACTGGGTGTGATCGATCCAGGACTTAGGTGCAAAACCTGCGGTGGAAAGGCTGGGGAATGTCCGGGACATTTCGGACATGTAGAGCTTGCTGCCCCCGTAATTCACGTCGGGTATGCGAAGATAATCGCAAGACTTCTGAACGGAACCTGCAGGGAGTGCGGGAGAATACTGCTGAAGGACGACAGAAGGGACAAGTTCATAGCGGAAATTGAAAGGAGGATTGAACTAAACCAGAGCTACGAGGAGGTTATCAAGGAGGTGTTCAGGCTTACCAAGGCTGCGAAGAAATGCCCCCACTGCGGGGCTGAGCAAATTGAGATAAAGTTCGACAAGCCAACCTTCTTCTACGAGGGGGAGCACAGACTCACACCGAAGGATGTCAGAGAAAGGCTGGAGAAAATACCTGACGATGATCTGCCAGCCTTCGGAATAAATCCAAAGGCCACACGTCCAGAATGGTTCGTTCTAACAGTACTGCCAGTTCCACCTGTGACTGTAAGGCCGTCTATAATTCTGGAGACGGGCCAGAGGAGTGAGGACGATCTGACGCACAAGCTTGTGGATATAATCAGGATAAACCAGAGGTTCATGGAGAACAAGGAGGCTGGAGCACCTCAGCAGATTCTTGAAGACCTCTGGGAGCTTTTGCAGTATCATGTCACCACCTACCTCGACAATGAGGTTAGCGGCATCCCTCCAGCAAGGCATCGCAGTGGAAGACCGCTCAAAACCCTTGCCCAGCGGCTGAAGGGCAAGGAGGGTAGGTTCAGAGGCTCGTTGTCGGGCAAGAGAGTGAACTTCTCTGCCAGAACTGTGATAAGCCCCGACCCCTGTCTGAGCATCAACGAGGTTGGTGTGCCAAAAGAGGTGGCTGAGGAGCTTACAGTTCCCCTCTTTGTGACTCCGAACAACATCGAGCTGGCAAGGGAGTTTGTATTGAGGAATGAGCATCCGAAGGCAAACTACATTGTAAGACCAGACGGCAGGAGAATAAGGGTCATCGAAAGCAACAGAGAGGAGCTGGCTGAGAAGCTTGAGCCCGGATGGATAGTTGAGAGGCAGCTCATGGATGGTGACATCGTTCTCTTCAACAGGCAGCCTTCCCTTCACAGAATGAGCATTATGGCCCATTACGTTAGGGTTCTCCCTTACAAGACCTTCAGGCTCAACCCGGCAGTTTGCCCGCCCTACAACGCAGATTTTGATGGGGATGAGATGAACCTCCACGTTCCCCAGAGTCTCGAAGCCCAGGCTGAGGCCAAGATTTTGATGGCCGTGCAGGAGCACATCCTCTCTCCAAGATTTGGAGGGCCGATTATTGGCGGTATCCACGATCATATAAGCGGCCTATATCTGCTGACGAGGGGCAACAAAAAATTCAGCAGACAGGAGGCGATGGAGCTGCTGAGAACGGTTGAGGTGTCTGAGATACCCCTCAAGGACGAGTACACTGGAAAGGAGATTTTCAGTTTCATCCTTCCCAAGATAACCCTTGAATTCAAGGCGGAAATCTGCCAGGGGTGTGAGGAATGCAAGAAAGAGAAATGCGAGTATGACGCCTACGTGATCATTGAGGATGGGCAGCTCAAAACCGGTACGATTGACGAGAAGGCTGTTGGGGCGTTCAAAGGCATAATCATTGATGAAATCGCAAGAAAATACGGCAAGGAGGAGGCGAGAAAGTTCATTGACAACATGACCCAGCTTGCGATAAGGATCATAAGCAAGCTTGGATTTACTGTCGGCATCGACGATGAAGATATACCTCCAGAGGCAACGATGCAGATTGAGGAAGTGCTGAGAGATGCCGAGGAGGAGGTTAACAGGCTGATTGAAGCTTACAGGGAGGGCAACCTTGAGCCGATGCCCGGAAGGAGTATTGAAGAGACCCTTGAGATGAGAATAATGCAGGTTCTGGGCAGAGCGAGAGACAGGGCGGGAAGGATAGCCCAGAGGCATCTTGGTATGGATAACGCTGCGGTTATAATGGCTGTTAGCGGTGCCCGTGGATCCATGCTGAACTTAACCCAGATGGCGGCCTGCATCGGGCAGCAGTCTGTTAGAGGTGAAAGAATTAGCAGGGGGTACACATACACCAACAGAACCCTCAGCCACTTCAAGCCGGGCGATCTCGGTGCTGAGGCAAGAGGTTTTGTCAGGAGCAGCTACAAGAAAGGACTATCCCCCGTTGAGTTCTTCTTCCACGCTGCTGGAGGTAGAGAGGGTCTTGTTGATACTGCCGTTAGAACATCACAGTCCGGCTACCTGCAGAGGAGGATGATCAACGCCCTGCAGGATCTTAAGGTTGAATACGATGGGACTGTGAGGGAGCAGACTTCAGGTGCTTTGGTGCAGTTCAGGTATGGTGAAGACGGCACAGATCCGATGAAGAGCTTCAGAGGTAAGGCTGTGGATGTCAGGAGGATTATACGTGAAGTTGTGGGGGAGGTGGAGAAATGAAGAAGGTGGATTACGATTCAATTGTCAGCGCTTATCCCTTCCCACCCCATGTTAAGGAGGAGATAAAGGCCGAACTCGAAAGGCACGGCTTGAACAAAACCACCGCCAAAAAGGTTGTCGAAAAATGTTTTCAGGCCTACCTGGCAAACTTGATGGAGCCGGGTGAGGCTGCAGGAATTGTTGCAGCCCAGTCAATCGGAGAGCCCGGAACCCAGATGACGATGAGGACCTTCCACTATGCAGGTGTTGCGGAAATAAACGTCACACTCGGCCTTCCAAGATTGATAGAGATTCTTGATGTAAGGAAAAACCCGTCCACCCCCATGATGACCATAAGACTGCTGCCAGAGTACGCACAGGACAGGGAGAAGGCGAGAGAAATTGCAAACAGAATTGAGGCCACCTACGTCAGGGACATTGCAGACATTGAAGTTGATATCAGGAGAATGAGCATTATAGTCAGGCCGGACATGAAGGCCCTTGAAAGAAAAGGTTTGAGCGTTGACACACTGAAGGAGAAGATAGCGAAGGCCGTAAAAACGGAAGTAGAGGAGAAAGAGGGTTACTTTGTGATACAGATCACCGAGCCATCCTACAAGGTGCTCATGAACACCTTCGAAAAGCTGAAGGATACGGTCGTGATGGGGATAAAGGAGATAAAGAGGGTCATAATCAGAAAGGAGGATGACGAGTACGTTCTCTACACCGAGGGCTCGAACCTGAAAAAGATAATGAAGGTCAAGGGGGTTGACTTCACAAGAACAACCACAAACAACATATACGAGATATATGAGGTTCTCGGGATTGAGGCAGCGAGAAATGCGATAATAAGGGAGGCCTTGGACACGCTCGAAGAGCAGGGTCTCGAAGTTGATCCGAGACATATAATGCTCGTGGCAGATGTGATGACGGTGGACGGGGAGTTGAGGCAGATTGGAAGGCACGGTGTTGCTGGAGAGAAGCAGAGCATACTTGCCAGGGCTGCCTTCGAAATGACCGTAAACAACCTGCTGGATGCTGCAGTTAAAGGTGAGGTTGACTACCTGAGAGGTATAACGGAGAACATCATCGTTGGGCAGCCCATAAAGCTTGGAACGGGTGATGTGGAACTCGTGTTGAAACTGGGGGGTAGAAAATGACGGATGTGGAGTCTGTGATAAGGAGAGTTTTGAAGACCGGAGGATATCGTTTGGGAAGTAAGAGCACAATAAAGGCGCTGAAGAATGGAGAGGCTAAGGCAGTCATAGTTGCTGCAAACTGTCCAGAGGACGTTCTGGAAGAAATAAAGAAGTACAATGTCAAGATACTCACCTACAGCGGAACGAACATGGAACTCGGAGCCTTCTGCGGTAAACCATTCAGCGTGGCAGTGATGGCAGTAACGGAAGACCTTGAATAAGGCGAGGGTCAGGCATGGGAGTGAAGCTGTCAGCGGAGAGTATCAGATATCTGACCCTTTTTGAGAACCTTACCGGAGCGAGCGTCAAGGACTGCTTAGTCTATGATGACAAGGTTGTATTTGTCGTCAAGAGGGGCGAGATGGGGATAGCGATAGGCAAGGGAGGCATAAACGTCGAGAGAGCGAGGGAGCTGATAGGCAAGAGGATTGAGATAATAGAGCACTCAGACGATCCGGCTGAATTTATAGCCAACATTTTTAAACCGATCAAGGTGAATGTCAGATTAATGGAGAGAGGAGGAGCGAAAATTGCCCAGATAAGTGTCAGTCCAGATTTAAAAGGAATAGTTATTGGAAAAGGAGGTAAAAATATTAATAAAGCCAAGGAACTGGCTAAGAGGCATCACGATATTGAAGATGTAATCGTAAGGTGATGGATATGGGAAGAGGATTATTTGCAGCTCGAAAGCTCATCGAAACGAGGAAAAAGTTCAGATGGAGTGACAGGAGGTACGTAAGGAGGGCTCTCGGTCTTGCAGCGAAAGCTGATCCGCTGGAAGGAGCACCGATGGCCAGAGGAATAGTGCTGGAGAAGATAGGCATTGAGGCAAGGCAGCCGAACTCGGCTATCAGAAAAGCCGTGAGGGTTCAGCTGATAAAGAACGGCAGGCAGATTACAGCTTTCTGCCCGGGAGATGGAGCTATCAACTTCATTGATGAGCACGATGAGGTCATCGTGGAGAAGATCGGAGGCAGAATGGGCAGGAGCATGGGAGATATCCCTGGAGTGAGGTACAAGGTAGTTAAGGTGAACAACACCAGCCTGAGGGAGCTTGTGAGAGGAAGAAAGGAGAAGAGGCTGAGGTGAAGGAATGAAATACGGTTTTACCAAGGAAGAACTGCTGGTATTTGGGAAGTACGACCCGAGCGAGGTACAGGTGAACGACCCTGCGTTGGAGGGCTATATCTGCCTTGAACCCAAGTACGTTCCCCACTCTCATGGAAGGCACGCCAACATCCCCTTTGCGAAGCAGAAGGTCTTCATAGTTGAGAGGCTGATCAACAAGGTTATGAGGAAAGGACACAACACTGGCAAGAAGATTCTGGCCTACAACATAGTCAAGGAGGCTTTTGAAATTATCGAGAAAAGAACCAAGAAGAACCCCATTCAAGTTCTGGTTGATGCCGTTATCAATGCTGGCCCGAGAGAAGAGGTTGTCAGGCTGAAGTACGGAGGTATTGCCGTTCCGAGAGCTGTTGACACATCAAGCTCAAGAAGGCTGGATGTTGCCCTCAGAAACATTGCTGAGGGTGCGAGGAGAGCAGCCTTCAAGTCAAAGAGGAGTATTGCCGAATGTCTTGCCGATGAGATTATAGCTGCAGCCAACAACGAGAGCAGGAGCTTTGCGATCTCCAAGAAGGAGGAAGTGGAGAGGGTCGCCAAGTCGGCGAGGTGATAGCATGGCCAGAGCAAAGAAGGTTGACAAGATCAAGGAGCTAATGTGGAAACCCGAGCAGATCAGAAACATGGGTATTGTCGCTCACATTGACCACGGAAAGACAACACTCAGCGATAACCTGCTTGCCGGAGCGGGAATGATCAGCGAAGAGCTTGCAGGACATCAGCTTTTCCTTGATTTTGACGAGCAGGAGCAGGAGAGGGGAATAACCATCAATGCTGCAAACGTTTCGATGGTCCACGAGTATGAAGGCAAGGAGTACCTGATAAACCTCATCGACACTCCAGGACACGTTGACTTCGGTGGAGATGTCACAAGGGCAATGAGAGCCGTTGATGGTGTCATCGTTGTGGTTGATGCTGTTGAGGGTGTGATGCCCCAGACCGAGACAGTGCTCAGACAGGCGTTGAAGGAGAACGTCAAGCCGGTGCTTTTCGTCAACAAGGTTGACAGGCTGATAAAGGAGCTTGAGCTCACACCCCAGCAGATGCAGGAAAAGCTGATCAAGGTTATAACGGAGGTAAACAAGCTCATAAAATCGATGAGGCCCGACAAGTACAACGAGTGGAAGCTTGACGTCACAAACGGCAGTGTTGCCTTTGGCTCAGCACTCTACAACTGGGCGGTTAGCGTTCCGGCCCAGAAAGTTACCGGAATAGGGTTCAAGGAAGTTTACGAGCACCTCAAGGAAGGAAAAACGAAGGAGCTGGCAAAGAAGAGTCCTCTGTATCGTGTTGTTCTCGATATGGTCATCCGCCATCTTCCATCGCCGATTGAGGCGCAGAAGGAGAGAATCTCAGTTATATGGAAGGGCGACGTGAACAGCGAGGTTGGCCAAGCGATGGTCAACTGCGATCCCAAAGGCCCAATAGCTCTGATGATAACAAAAATCGTTGTAGAACCGCAGGCAGGTGAAATTGCCGTTGGAAGGCTGTTCAGCGGAACCCTAAAACCGGGACAGGAGCTATTCATCGTTGACAGGAAGTCAAAGAACAGGATACAGACCGTCGGACTGTACATGGGGCCGAGAAGGGTTGAGGTTGATGAGGTGCCTGCGGGCAACATAGTTGCAGTTGTTGGATTGAGAGATGCAATTGCAGGCTCAACGTGCTCCGACCTTGAGGACTTCACACCCTTCGAGAGCATAAAGCACTACAGTGAACCCGTGGTTACGATGGCCATTGAAGCTAAGAACCCAAGAGACCTGCCCAAGCTGATTGAGGTGCTGAGAAAGATTGCAAAGGAAGATCCGACCCTGCATATCACCCTCAACGAGGAGACTGGAGAGCACCTGATAAGCGGTATGGGTGAACTCCATCTTGAGGTGAAGGTCGAGAGGATAAGAAGGGACTACAACCTCGAAGTTATAACCTCTCCACCAATAGTTGTGTTCAGAGAGACCGTAACTGCAACCTCACCCGTTGTTGAGGGCAAGTCGCCAAACAAGCACAACAGGTTCTACATCGTTGTTGAGCCGCTGCCTGAGGAGGTCATGCGACTCTTCAAAGAGGGCGAAGTGGACATGAAGATGGACAAGAAGGAGAGGAGGAGAAAGCTGCAGGAGGCTGGGCTGAGCAGCGAAGAGGCAGCGGGAGTTGAAGAGTACTACGAGGGCAACTTGTTCTGCGATGTCACGAAGGGTATCCAGTACCTGAACGAGACGATGGAGCTAATTCTTGAGGGGTTCAGAGAGGCTATGAGAGCCGGGCCTTTAGCAAGGGAGCCGTGCATGGGCATAAAGGTGAAGCTGGTTGACTGCAAGCTGCACGAAGATGCTGTGCATCGTGGCCCGGCACAGGTGATCCCTGCTGTTAGATCGGCGATCTTTGCGGCAATCTTGCAGGCCCAGCCAACTTTGCTCGAACCCTACCAGAAGGTCTTCATCACAGTCCCGCAGGAAATGATGGGTGCAGTAACGAGGGAGATACAGGGAAGGAGGGGACAGGTTATAGAGATGAGGACCGAGGGAGATATGGTCACAATAGTTGCAAAGGCCCCAGTGAAGGAGATGTTTGGATTTGCAGGAGCGATAAGAGGTGCAACTTCTGGAAAGGCCATATGGAGCACAGAGCATGCAGGGTTTGAGCCTGTACCACAGGGTCTGCTTCAGGACTTTGTAATGGAAGTGAGAAAGAGGAAGGGGCTGAAGCTCGAAATCCCCAAGCCCGAAGACTTCGTTGGGCTATAATACGCCCTCAAGTCTCAGCAATTTTTCCTTTATTTTCAAGTTAAGTGTTCCCAAAGCTGTGTAACCACCCAGTCCATTTACCGAAACAATTCTGTGGCAGGGTATTAGCACTGGCAGTGGATTCCGCTTTACAGCCTGCCCAACAGCTCTTGGGGATGTTTTCAGCGCTCTTGCAATTTCCGAGTAAGTCCTCGTGCTGCCATAGGGTATCCTTGACACCTCTGCCAGCACCCTTTCAACAAACTCAGTTACTCCAGCAGGTTTAAAGTTAAACTCAACAGCCTCTCCACTGAAGTATCTCTCAAGGCTCTCTTTCAGATCTCTCTCCTCTCTTGTTTCAGCATCACCAAAATGGGGAGAAGGGGAGAAAAAGGATTTTACAGGCAATCCATTACTGCAGACGACATTAAAATAAATATCATCCCACCTCAAAGAAAAGCTCATCAGAAGTCCCTTCCAGATATCTCCCTCAGCCTTTTTATTCCATCAATTTCCTTTATTATCTCCGCAACAGACTTTGGCACATACTTCTCCCAGTCTTCTCCTTCAAGCATCTTTCTTCTGATCTCAGTGCCATGGTACTCGTTTCTGTTGTACATCTTCGTATGTCTGACGTTGAATCCCGCCTCTTTGAAGAGACGGTAAACAAGGGGGTTGTTCGTGTAAACTACATCAAAGGGTGGAACCATGGAGCAGACGTGAGAAACCCAGAGACTGTTTCTGTAAATGTCCTCCAAGGGTATTATGTACACCTTCCTGCCCATTCCAAGCTCCTCAAGTATCTCGTCCACAGCCCTTGAAATCATCAAAACTCTCTCTCCCGCGGTGAAGGGATTTTCAATAGAGTGGCTCTCCTGAGCACTGCCTATGCCTATTATCAGCTCATCGACTTGCTGGATTATATTCCTCACGACTTCGTGATGTCCGAGATGGTAGGGCTGAAACCTTCCAACGAAGAAGGCTCTCATCTGGGCTTCCTCACTGGCCTTATAATGTCGTCCTTTAGCTTTCTGCCAGTCTTCCTCTCCCACTCCTCGATCGGAATGCCGTACTTTTCGTGGATGGCATCCCTGTACCTCTCTGGAAGCACATTGAACGTGCAGAAGGGTATTATTCTACCATCTGGAGTGCCATAGTGGATCTCGCACCTTTCCACCCTTGCAATGTCGTAGTTGTAGAGATCCTGGAAGTGCATGAAACCTATGAAGAGGGACTTCAGATGGAACTCACCGAGTGTGGTGTAGTCGTGCTTGACGAGGACGTCGTAAAGTATCTTGGAGACACTGAAACCCTTCGGAGCTTTGGACGAATCAACGAACCTTCTCAGGTCGATTATATCTTTGAGGGCTCTTATCGTCTTTATTCTGCTCTTTGAAATTTCCTCAGCCTTCTCAGTGAGAAACTCAAAGAGCCCTTCGACATCAACGAACCTCGTGATGGGTATGAGCTTCCCATCCTCCTTGAAGATGTAGGTTGCCATACCGCACGCAAAGTGTGTTGTCAGCTCGTACTGAGGTTGTCCTGTTAAAGCTTCAACGAACCTCGAAATTGGAACGACACTTGGGACAGGATAGAAATCATCCCTGCTTATCTCTCCATCAGTCTGCTCCTCAATTGCAATTATGCAGTCCGGAATCGTGATGCGGAACTGCTCCCTCTCCTTCCTCGGCATGCTGCCAACAAGGCTGACGGGCTGGAAGTTCACCCCCCTCACAATATCGAGGTTGTCTGCAGCGAACCTTATTATATCTCCCAGCTGATGGTCGTTCACGGACTTAATAACTGTGGGAACCAGCACAATTCCAAGCTGAGCTCGGCGGCAGTTTTCCAGAACCTTTGGAATCTCGTTCCAGTTCTTGGGATTGGTCTTTTCATCGACACCATCAAAGGAGAGATAGACGGTGTTAACTCCAGCAACCCTCACCTTCAGGGCAAGATCCTCATCCATAGCCAGCCTGACACCGTTCGTGTTGAGCTGAATGTGGTCGTAGCCCTCCTCCTTGATCATCCTTATGATATCCACGAGGTCATCTCTGAGAGTTGGCTCTCCACCCGTAAGCTGAACAGCATTGCACCCAATGGGTTTCATGTTTTTGGCTATCCTCACCATCTCCCTTATCTGCTCAATGGTGGGTTCATACACATAACCGGCTCTCTTAGCGTAGAAGAAGCAGTACCAGCATGCAAGATCACAGCGATTTGTGAGGACGATGTTTAGCAGGGCAGTATGGCTCTTGTGGTTTTTGCAGAGTCCACAGCTGAAAGGACAACCTTTGTATTCAGTCAGAGGGGTCTCAATACCGTGACCATCGGCAGCGAATCTTGAAGCTTTTTTGAACATCTCGGCGTCTCCCCAGTAGATGTCCACAAACTCCCCGTGCTTCTCACAAACCTTTCTGATCTTAATTTTGCCATCTTCCTCGTAAACTTCAGCCTCAAGAACCTCAAGACATTCAGGACACAGAGATCTTGTTTTGTAGGGAAGTTTAATGCCCTTTAACTCCGAACT
This sequence comes from uncultured Archaeoglobaceae archaeon, assembly GCA_965541645.1. Lineage (GTDB taxonomy): Archaea > Halobacteriota > Archaeoglobi > Archaeoglobales > Archaeoglobaceae > Archaeoglobus. Next base: position 13,882 of record CBEUCM010000016.1, read on the forward strand.
TCTTACAGCATCCAGCATTAAGATAAAAACAGCAGCGGAGTATATCAAACTTTCTGTTAGCCCCGTTTTTTAGTGTAATCTTTCAACTCGGCCTCAACTTCGAATCCGTCCATTATGTAGTTATTATCATAATATCTCCTGATTAACCGCTCTGCAAATTTTCTCGCTTTGATGATATCACACCCAAAGTAGGCAAAAAACGTTTCAACCTGCTTTCTCGTCCTAACCTCGTAGATGCTTTCAGCTGCAGAGGATACAACAAAGGGGACATCAAATTTTCTGATTACCTCAATCTCCTTTTTCAATCTTTCAAAAAGAAGCATTCTCCTCAATCCCCTTGTGCGGATGAACTTCGAAAGGCCGAGTTCAACTGTAACATCCTTCTCGGCAGCCAGTTTTAGGGTGGCGTAGTCAAGCTGCCTCTCCTCGCTGTCAAGAAGCATGTCCACTCTCCTCCTCATCACGGCCTCTCTCCAAACTGACTCGTTTGAAGTGAGAACTCCAACAATCGCTCTTCTCCTAACCCTCCGAAGCTTCCTCCTCAGCTCCTCCGGTGTTTCCGCTTTAACAATCTGTCCACAAAGCCCGGGTTTTTCGGACATGAAAACGTAGCTCTTAAACCCCAGATCCAGAAGGTTCTCTGGTATGAACCTCAGGAAATCGTACATATCTTCCTGGCAAACTCAATTATTGCCTCTCTTTTGGCTGGAAAGGTCACCAGTTTGGCTTTAACAGCTATCGGATCCCCTCCATGGGTGAGCTTCACCTCTCCAAGGTAGGCCTTCTGCTTGTCAATTTTGATGTGAAGAACATTTTGGGGATCGATTCTGTCATCCAGACTGTTCAGAATCTCGTTGATCTGATCTCCAAGCAGCTCGACAAGGTTTTTCCAGAACTTCTTTACTTCCCCGGCTTTCTTAAGCTCGACCTCAAGGTACTCCATCGGGTTGCCGTAATGGCCCTTGGCTTTGCTCACCAAAATCTCAAATTCAAAGGGAAAAAGAGTGGATATTGCCTCTCCAACCTTTTCACGATCTTCGGTGGAGTGAACAACTGCAGATACCTTTATCCACTCAATTTTGCCTTTCATCAGTTTTATCTCTTCCTCTTCCTTCTGAAGTTGGCCCTGTAGCTTGGTCTGACCTTCTCTGCACCTCTTCCCTTCCTTCTCAGTCCTCTTGCTTTCCTTCCTGCAGAGGTTAGGCCACGATAAACTCTACCCCTCTTTCTGGAAATCCAGGAGAGCTGCTGGTCACCCTTTATTGCGGGATGATCTCTGTCGACCAAAATAACCTCAAACCACTTGTACCTCCCATCTTCTCCAACCCAGTAGGAGTTCAGCACCTCCATGTTCGGGTACTTTCTGTTTGCCCTCTCCTCTGCTATCCACTGGAGGTTCTTCCCGGGAGTTTTCCTGCTGACCATCATGTGCCTCGTCTTTCTGCCCTTGTTAGGCCTCGTTGCCCTTCTTCCGCCTCTCCTTATTCTGACTCTAACCACTATTATCCCCTTCTTCGCCTTGTATCCTAACGCTCTCGCCCTGTCAAGCCTCGTTGGTCTCTCAATCCTCACTACTGCAGGCTCCCTCCTCCACTTCTGGAGTCTCTGCCACATCAGTTCCCCAACAATCCCCTCATAGGGCTTTTTCCAGGCTTCCCTGATGTACGCATACATCGACTTCATAACTCCCACCACGCAACTCAGGCTACAGCCTCAACAACAGCAGGCTTGAGTTCTGCAGTCTTCGGTTCTTCCAGAACCTCAATCTTCCTGATCTCGACTCTCCTTATGGGGTATATCTTTTTGGCGTTCTTGTAAATCTCAGCCGGTACTTTGCCAAGCACGCACTCCTGCAGGAACTGGACAAAGTTCATTGACGTGCCCTTCTCAAGTACAATCTGCCTCATGATTGCCCTTATCGCCCTCTTCTGGCTGGTCTTGCATCTCCTTATCGTGAAAACGACTGGCTTTACTCTCAGCCTGTATCCATCAGCGGTCGTGAGATCAATTACATCCTCGATCTTGCTCGTCCTCCTCCTCGTGAGGCTGTTGAGATACTCCCTTGTGAGTTCAAACCTGAAAAACTTAGTGTATGCGTTCTCTCCAGCGACCCTGTAAACCTTGAAAATCAGTTTCTTGTAGGTGTTCTGGTTGGAATAGTCATTCGTCAGATCTGCCAGAGTTGTCTCGACGGTTCTGTTGAGAACCTTGTTTGGATCATCTGCTGGAGTCTCCCCAAGTTCAGCCATTCCAAAGTACTCTGGAGCGATGAGAGTGTACCACTTTTTCATCGTCCATTTATCCTTAACCCTTGCCGCTCTTCTCTTTCTCGCCATGGTTATCGGCCTTGGACGGGACAATTAATAAAACTTTTGGAGATCATAAACCATGCATGCTCTGCTGATGTGCGGTGGGAAAGGATTGAGGCTCGGTAAAGGTGAGAAGCCCCTCTTTAAAGTTTGCGGTCTCAGACTGATTGAGCACGCTTTGAGGGAGTTTGATGATTTTGAGATAGTAGCGGTAACAAGCCCCAACACTCCCATGACAGAGAAGTTTCTGAGGGAGAGGGGGGTGGAGGTGTTCAGGGCCAGCGGTGGTGGATTTATTGCCGACTACCAGGAAGCGTGCAGGGAGATGTCGATCGCAGAACCGGTATTTGTCGCATGCACGGACATCGTCTATCTCAATCCTGTCGCCGAGAAGGCTCTGGATGTTTATCTGAAATCGGAGGCAAGAGCATTGAAAGTTGTTGCAGATGGTGAAGCTGTGGGCATCAACATCATCGATGCCTTTTTCATCGATGAGGAGCAGGAAGAAGAGATTTATAATATAGGAAAAGATGCTGTTGTAAACATCAACACCATCGAGGATGCGAAGAGGGCTGAGGAGATATGGACATCTACGAGGAAAAGAGGAGAAAGCTGGCTGAGAGATTGAGGTACGAACTCAACCTCAGCCAGAGAGTTTACGAGGCGATAAAAAAGGTTCCGAGACACCTCTTTGTTCCGGAGAGGTACAAAATCGAAGCATACGTTGATACGCCATTGCCCATCGGCTTCGGGCAAACAATCAGTGCACCGCACATGGTGGCAATAATGTGCGAACTGCTCGACCTCAAAGAGGGCGAGAAGGTCTTGGAGATAGGAACTGGGTGTGGCTATCATGCTGCGGTTGTGGCTGAGCTTGTTGGAAGGAAGGGAAAGGTGATATCCATAGAGTACATCCCGGAGCTGGCAGAGATGGCAAGAGCCAACTTAAGGGCACTTGGATACGACAACATTGAGGTGATTGTGGGTGATGGCAGCAAGGGATACGAGCCTGAAGCTCCCTACGACAAGATCTACGTAACAGCTGCAGCGCCTAACATTCCAGAGCCGCTGCTGGAACAGCTCAAACCCGGTGGAAAGATGGTGATACCCGTGGGTGAGTCGGTGCAGTGGCTCATCGTTGTTGAGAAGGACAGAGATGGGAAGATCAGGCAGAAGAACTGGGGTTCTGTTAGGTTCGTACCGCTGAGAGGAGAGTTCGGTTTCAAGAGGTACCGGGATGTTTGAGGTGGTAAAAAGCTCCATCTCCTTCCTCACACCCATCCCGGTAAGGGGAGACGTGGAGGTTCTCAGGAGAAACCTCTGGATCTTCCCCTTCACAGCCGTTCTGATAGGGCTGATAATCTCCATTCCGCTGAAGTTAAACATCCTGTTCCTCTCACTGCTGTTTTATCTGGCCGGAGAGGGCATAAACCACATTGATGGTCTTGCAGACTTTGGAGACGCCTTCTTCGCCCCAGATAGCAGGAAGAAGCAGGCCCTTAAGGACACCACAACCGGAACTGGAGGGATTGCCGCAGTTGTTCTTTACCTGCTGATCCTCCACACAACCTTGCAGAGTGCAAGCGTCTGGCAGATAGTTTTTTCCCAGGTTCTGGCAAAGTACTGCATGCTTCTGCTCATGTACATCTCACGGCCCGCGTGGGACGGTATGGCCAGGTACATGATGGAGATGATCGGAAAAAAGGATTTGGTGTTCGGATTTTTGCCCCTGCTGCCCGCAGCATACTTTTCCGGAATTGCAAGTTTTGCAGCCTTCACAATGTCCATCTTAGCCGTGCTCTCTATGCAGAGGTACGCTCACAGCAAGTTTGGCGGAGTGAATGGAGACATAATCGGTGCAACCAACTGCATAGTTTTCGCCCTCTCCTTAGCTGTATTCACAGCCCTCCCCTCAGTTTCGCTATGAAGAACCCGTTACACTCGTGCAGATGAGGATAGCTCCTCACAACCCTGTCCCAGGCCTCAAACCTCTTTCCCCTGAACTCTTCAATCCCACGTGCAAAGGGTGAGTTTAATGGTAGCACTTCAAAGCCCATCACATTCATCTCATTTTCCTCAAACAGAATAGAGCAGGTGGAGTACACGACTTCCGCTGACCCAGAGATTGCGTTTTTCAACATCTTCTTCTGCACAGCAATCGTTCCCCGAAACTTTACAGGGTCGAAGCTCCACTTCACGTTTGGATGGGTGGCATAGCTACCAGTTGAGGAGCAGGGTGCATCAACAAGCACCTTGTCAGCTTCAAAGCTGAGGGTGCACCCATCCCCCAGCTTTACCTCAACATTTTTCACGCCCAGCAGCCTCATTTTGTTCTTCATCCTCTCAACCCTCTCCGGCGAGTTGTCGATTGCTACTATTTTGCCTTCATTTTCCATAAGCATCGCAATATGGCTCGTCTTCATCCCGGGAGCTGCTGCAAGGTCAACAACGGTATCACCTGGTGAGGGATCGAGGGCGTGAGAAACAAAACACGATGCGAGATCCTGTATGACGTACTTGCCTTCAGCATGCCAGTCAAGCGAGGCGGGATGTCTGTCATATCTCTCAACTCTGAACACCTCGTCCATGAAGGTTGGCCTGAGCTCCACACCTTTATTCTCCAAGTATTTCACAATGCTTTCTATGGAACTCTTCAGCTCATTGACCCTAACATAAGTTGGCTGGGTCCTTAAATTTGCCTCCATCAGCCTTATTACCTCTTCTCTACCAAGAAGCTCGATGGTGTAGCTCACAAACCACTCCGGATGAAAGTACTTCATGGACAGAGATCCAACATCATCATCCGTTTCGGGCAGTCTTAGCCTCTCAATCCTCCTCAGCACTGCATTGACGAGTGCTGTGAACCTCTTTTTCCTTTTCCTCGCAATTCTCACAGCAGAATCTGTTGCGAGAGCTGGATGGACACCCTTGTATTTCATCTCATAGACGGCAATTCTCAGAAGGTTTCTGATGAAGGGGTCGATGCCCTCAAAGTTGGAGACAACTGACTTTATAAAGTGGTCAATTGCGTTCAGCCTCTTGATTGTCTCAAAAGAGTAGGCGTGAATGCTCCCTCTAATTTTGTAGTCATAACCGCTGGCTATCCTTGAGATGGCCGTTTTTATTGAAACCCCTTCCCTCTCAACTATTGTAAGGGCTCTGGCTGCGATCTCCTGGGTTGGTACTGGTTTTGTTACATTACCACCATCTGTGCGTGCAGACATTCTCCTATCCTTAAAACCCTGTCTCTATCAACGATTCCGAGCTTTATTGCCAGCTCTACAGTCCTCTTTCCGGTAAGATTTGCTATCGTTGCCCTTCTCAGTGCTCTCTTAACCTCCTCTTCCCCAACCTCGTCCGTGCCGTAGAAGCTCTCCTTGACCTCGATTTTCAGCTCCCCTTCACGGAAGGTTCTGCCTACTATCTCCGAATCGCACACAGCCACAAGCGTTTCTCCCTTTACCTTATACACCTTCATCCGGAACATTATATGTTCCTGACGGGATGTCTTGCCCCACAGGCCAAGCAGCGGATCATCAGCACCCTCTCCTCCCTGATGAACTCTGTATCAGGAGACCCACACTCTTTGCAGAGGACGTAGAGCCTTACATAGTCATCGATCTCCTTCTGAATCTCACTCTCACTAAACTTACCCTGAAGGATCAACCTTCCGTTGTCAACGAAGCCCGCAGTACCGAGGGACTTCACGATGTACTTGTACAGATGATCTTCGCTCCTGTTCAGCGTCTTCGCTATCTGCGAGAAGTTCTTTATCGTCGTCCTTGCCCCTTCCCTCATCACACTAACTCTCGGAACTTCGAATCTCTCTCTCTTTACCACTTCTCTGTCCGCCAGCTTCTCCAATGCTCTTTCAAGGAGTTCCTCATAGCTTCTCATCAGACCCTGTTACTTAGCAGTCGATAAATAGTTTGCGGATACTATCTTACAATATATCTATAAATTATTTTTATAAGTATCTCGTTTCCGTAATTAATTTATTCCGCATCTTAGAGGCTGAACAAACGCAGCCGGAGGTGGTAGCGTGATAGATGTTGGCACCCTGTTCGGCAGAAAACCGGACGGGGACAGCCAGAAAATTTTGAAGGTTGTTTCCCGCAGTGGTATGAGTAACATCCTTTTCAGTCTTGACAGAAAGCCCCTCCGGTTTTCCCAGCTGATGTTTGAAACGAAGCTGAACCCGGGTATTCTGGACAGGCATCTGAAGGCGTTGATGCAGTTGAGAATAGTTGAAAAGAACGCCGACTCGTATGAGCTTACTGACAGTGGTAAGAGGTTGGTGAAGGTTTTGGAGCAGTTGTTTTCGATTTTTTGATCATTTTATACCTTTTAATCCTTAATAAAAGCTTAAAAAAGCTTTTAAATGCTGAAAATCAGGTCTTTTATGGAGATCACTCAGGAAGTCGAAAAGCTGATACGGGAAGGGAGAATTTTTGATGCATTTGAGTTCGTTAAAAAAGAAGCTCCGGAAGAGCTGAGAGAGATCATCGAGAGATCCTTTAAAGATGCACAGGAGTTAAAAAAGCTGGATGGATTCTGGAGAGACATAATGATGGTCCTCCACTTTGTATATGCTTCTCAGGATGCTGTGGAGAGGAACGATAAGCAGTCCCTCGTTTCGTGTGTCGTGTCCTCTGTAAACGCCATCAAGCTCAGTCTTGAGCTGGGGATGAAGAGGATAACCCCGATTCTGATGAGGAATGCAGCAAGGGCGCTGATAATGATGGATATGAAGGAGAATGCAGAGAGGATGTACCTTGAAGCTGAGAAAATCTGTGAGGAGACGGGAGACGAGGAGATGCTTGCTGCAGTCGAGAACGACATGGCTGCTCTCTACTTCGAGATGGAGAAGTACGGGGAGGCAAAGCCAAAGGTTGAGGAGGCCATTGAGATCAGAAGAAGGCTGGGGAAGGAAGAGGAGCTGGCAGAGAGCCTTTCAACGGCCTCAGAAATATACGTAAAGCTGGGAGACTTTGACGCTGCAGAGGAGTGCTACAACGAGGCTGAGAAGCTGTACCGAAAGCTTGTGCATGATAAGGAGTCTTTAAAGCTCAACCTCGCCATACTGCTCAGCAACTTTGCCATGTTCAGGAAAAAACTTGGCAGGTTTGAAGAAGCTGAGAAAATGTTCAAAGAGTCCCTGGAAATATTCCTGCAGCTTGAGAAAATCGATACTGATTTCTCCCAGTTCGTTGCTTCAGCCTACAGACATCTTGGAGACCTTTACAGGGAAATGAAGGAGTACGCCAAGGCTGAGGAGTACTACAAGCTTTCAAGAGAAAAATTCAGGGAGATACAGTCAAGGTGGGAGAAGATTGCGAGTTAAACGCCGCAGCTCTTGATGTCCACCTCGACCACCTTTCCCCTTGGCTCCGTCTCCTTGAAGATCTGCCCTTCAAAGCGATAAACTTCAGCTCCTGTTAGCCAGCAGTCAGGTGGCAGGCCGGCTTTCATACAGGTTTCACTCAGGAACTCCTCAGAGTCCATGCTGTACTCCACCGCAACCTGTGGTAGCAGCAATCCCGAAAACGGACCCATTTTGACGATTAAACCATGCCTTCCGATTTCAACGTGCTTGGGCAAATCTTTGGGTTTTGCGTCGATCTTCTCAGGTGGTGTTAAAACTGTGACCTCCACCACTATTTCATCCATCTCGCTCAGCCTTACAGGATCAAACCGAGGATCGTCAACCGCTGCAGAGATTGCGGACTCGATTATCGCCTCATCGAGCCTCTTTATTGGGTACGGAAAACCTATGCATCCCCTCAGCTCACCGTGCTTGGTTAAAGTCGTAAATACTCCTCTTTTTTCGGCAAAAACACCATCAAGCCTTTTCTGCAGCATTTTTCTTTCATCCAAGTAAGTTTCTATTGCCTCCCTTGCAAGTCTAACTGCCCTTTCGCCATCTTCCAGCGTGAGAAGTTTGACCATGCTGGGTATAGGTTTTAAAGTTTAATAGTTGTTGCTGTTCTATGATTCTGGGCATCGACATTGGAGGGACAAATACCGACATTGCTGTGATGGGAGATAAGGGTTTCACCCTCAAAACCCTCAAAACCGCAGACATCAGTACCATTCACAAAGTCGTTGATTTTAGCAGTATCAGAGCAGTGGGGGTGGGAATTGCTGCATGGTTTGATGGCTGCAAGATCATACACGCTCCAAATCTCGCTGAGATTCCAAAACTCGAATTCCCGAAGCCAACTGTAATGGATAACGACGCCAACTGCTTCGCATACTACGCATCGAAAGTCCTCAACTGCAGGAATCTCCTCGGCATAACCGTCGGAACCGGGATTGGAGGAGGGATAATAGCTGATGGGAAAATTTATCGTGGAAGGGGGGCTGCGGGGGAGATAGGACACACCTATGTTGGTGGAAAGAGGAAATGTAAATGCGGCGGTGTAGGACATCTTGAAACGTACTTTGGGGGCTGGGCTTTCCGAGAATATGGCAGAGGAGCGGAGATAATGATAAAAACAGGGGAAATATACGAGTGTGAGGGGTTCAGGCTGTTCTGCATCTCCATCGCCAACGCCATAATGATCCTTCATCCCGAAGCTGTGGCTGTTGGTGGCAGGATTGGGGGCAGGCTTGACCAGAAGAGGCTGAAGGAGGGTATCCACGAATGGTTGCCGGACGTGATAGATGTGGAGGTGTACACCATAAAAGATGATCATGCAGTTGCAAAGGGGGCCGCTATGCTTGCCCGCGATACCATCCTTCAAACTCCTCCATGAGCCCCTCTTTTTCAAGCAGATCAAGCGAAACGATGAACTCGTCCTGAACCTCCCTCTTTGTTCCAACAACCAGATAATAATTGCCATTTATCATCTCAATATCGCCAGCGGCGAGTATTCGCTCTCCCTTAAAGGCCTGGCCCACAAAGGTGTGGGTGAAGCAGAGCACAGCCCTTATCCTGTCATGTGCAATGGGGTAGTAGCCAGGATAGTCAAAAATCAGAGAATCATCGGTTAGCTCAGCCTCCACAACCCCTTTTTCCACCTTCACACCCATGTCCTCCGGCACATCTCTGTCTATTTCGCTGTAATCCCTGACATAGAGGAGATCGAAGTACGTGCTGCCGATAAACGCCCTGTGATACTTCCTGCGCTCATGGACAAGGAACACGTCGTAGGGCATCGTGATCTTCCGTTTCCTGTATATGAAGTCCCACGTGTCGCTGTCCGGCTCCTGAACCCTGCCTGTCTGAATGCCCTTCCTCAGCTTCTCCCTCGCTTCAAACCACCACTTTCCGTAAACAACGAAATCAACGTCGGAATCCTCACCCTCCAACCCGAGCAACCTCGATCCTGTAACGCCCATTTTGTCTTCGGGAATCTCAGCTTCCCTGAAGAAGTCCACTATCTTCCTAACCTCTGCAGCCCTCTTTGCAAAACTCAACCTCTCTTCAGGCTTGTAAACCTCATCAATATCTTCGTGTGGGACGTAGAATATGCCGTTTTTGAAGTATTTACCAACCCTAACCGCCTCATCGTGGGTGAGCTTTCTGTATCTTCTCCCGTTCAGGATCCTGTCCCCCTTTTCATCGGGAACGTAGCGAAGAAAGCACTTCACCTCGGGCTCATTTCTATATCCCACAACTGAGAAAAACCAGTCCCCTATCCTGAGAAAGTCCCTCAGCCTTACCGGCTTTCCCTTATCCTTATCTGCCCTCATACTTGGCATAGACTCTCCTTATATCCCTCGCCCTCGCCCTGCTGCCTTCTCTCCTCAAAACACCGCCGTTTATCAGCTTTATCCTGTGTATTCTGTACCTCCTACCCTCCACGATTATGCTTTCCCCCACTTCAAACTCTGCCTCACCATCCACAAGCATTTTGAAGGGCGTGGTGACGCTCCTCTTATGCAGGCTCATTCTGAGTTCGACCTCTCCAACATCCCTCAACCACACGGTCTCGATTTCCTCAACATCCGCACTCTCAGCTCTCCTGCCGTTTTTAAGCTCTAAGGATGTAACCTCACCAATCTTATGACCCTCAGCAGTGTCAACGATGTACTCATCTCCCTTCTCGATTCTGTCTCCCTCGAAGGCCTTGAGCACGCCCTTCTCCGAAACCGGTCCGCTGCTGATAATGGCTCTAATTTCGACTTCCTTCCTTGGACGGAAAGTTGTGTAACTCCCGCACTCCGTGCATCGGTAGAGGTTCTTCTCAGCCCTCACAAGCTCGTGGAGGGTTTCCTCCTTACAGGTATCACAGTAAATGTACTCTTTTATGTGCTCTCTCATCGTCGAAAATTGATGGATGGGAAGTTAAACTTTCTCACCCAGCCTCTTCTGCACAACCCTGCCTGTAATTTCCTCAAGCTGAAGACCGAGTCCGTAAACCATTTCATCTATCTTGTAGTTCTTCTCCGTTTTTTCGAGCATCTCTATTGTAAAAAACCTCCACTTTTTCCGGGGGAGCTTGAGGGCTATGTAGGGCTTAGCTCCAAAAAAGATGGAGAAGTCCTTAAGCTGCCGAATTTCGTCGTCGGAGAGGTAGAGGGGAAGGGACTTTCTCATCTTAACCTCTATTGCTATAAAAATCTCGCCGTTTCCAGCAACTATGTCAGGGCAGGGGTACGTGGAGATCCCGCTGCCAGCAACCCTTACTGCTGCAAACCCCTCCTTCCAGAGCTCTGAAATGAGGTCCCTTTCAAATCTCGAACCTTTGGATCTCATTTAGATTCTTCTTGGATCCACTATCTCCCCATATATCGCTGTAGCCGCTGCAACAGCAGGATTCACAAGGTAGATCCTGCCCTCAGGACTTCCCTGCCTTCCGACAAAGTTTCTGTTTGAAGTGGAAACACTAACTTCCCCGCTCGCTATCAGGCCAAAGCTCCCACCCATGCAAGGGCCACAGCATGGAGCCTCAACCAGCCCTCGCGCCTCAACAAAGATGTCGATCAGACCATCCTTGAGGGCTCTCTCGTACTCTCTCCTGCTTGCCGGGATCACTATTAGCCTAACGTTCTCCGCAACCCTCTCACCTTTGAGGATCTCTGCAGCGATCTTCAGGTCTTCATACCTTCCATTCGTGCACGATCCTATGAAGACCTGATTAACTGCTGTGCCCTCCACCTCAGCAACATCAACCACGTTGTCAACCCTGTGGGGCTTTGCAACCTGGGGGGGCATGTCCGTAACGTCCAGCTCGATTTCCTGAAAAGCTGCATCCTCATCGCTTCTGATTAGCTCTCCATCAAACTCCCTGCCCATATCTTTGAGATACTTCAGCGTCACATCATCGGGCTCAACTATCCCTGCCTTTCCGCCCATTTCTATGGCCATGTTGCACATTGTAAGTCTATCAGACATGCCAAGCTTTTCTACAACCTCCCCAGCATACACACAGGCCTTGTAATTCGCTCCATCTGCCCCAACCATTCCGATGAGTTTCAGAACTATATCCTTCCCGTAAACGTGCCTCCCAAGCTTTCCGTGGATGTTGAATCTTATAGATTCAGGAACCTTGAACCACAGCTTACCCAAGGCAAGAACGCAGCCCATGTCCGTCGAACCTATCCCAGTGGCAAAAGCTCCTAACGCTCCGTACATGCAGGTGTGACTGTCAGCGCCAACAACAAGCATTCCGGGGTTAACGTGGTTCTCAACCATCAACTGATGGGCTATTCCACCTTTAACATCGTAGTTCAGAATTCCCTGCTCTTTTGCAAACTCCCTCAGCATCTTGTGGTTTTCAGCGGCCTGGACACTGTCTGCCGGAACCTGATGGTCAAAGGCCATTATCACCTTGCTGGGATCCCATAATTTTGCGTTTTCACCGGCAATTTCCCTGAAGGCCTTTATTGCCAGGGGAGCGGTGATGTCGTGAATCATCGCCAGATCGATGTCGGCAAATACGAAATCCCCCGCCTTCACGTCCTTTCCACTTGCTCTTGAGAATATCTTCTCGATCAAAGTTTTGCCCATGTTTCAGGGGATTCGGGGAGTTTTAAAAAAGTTTGGAAGAGTGGAGATACTGAACACGTGTATGGGTAAAACCGTTTATGATCACATTGCACCTCGAGTTTACAGGGATAGCAAATGGGGAGCAAAACCACTTTTCTAAAAACGAAGCATAAGATTTTTAAGCAGATTGGAGCTAAGAAGAAGCGAACCCGCCTTAGCTCAGTGGCAGAGCGTGGGCCTGTAGTCAGCCACTCCGCTGGCAGGCGGAGAGCCCATGGTCCCCGGTTCAAATCCGGGAGGCGGGACTAAAACCCTGCGGTAACATCCCTATACCTTTTTTATATCCTTGAGACGAAGGTAGATCATGGGAACGTTCTACAACCCTGACAGGGAGCTCACCAACATCAGGGAGAAGTACCCCAAGGAGATTGAGTTCAACGGTCAGTTCATCGCTGGCAGGTTTATGAGGCACCTCCTCGCAAAAGGTCTTGACAAAAAGAGAGTTGTGAAGTTTTGCAGGTATGCCAAGGTAATCTCCACGTGGGTCCAGAAACCCTTCGAGGAGCTGAACGAGGATGATATGGAGGAGTTTCTCGCGAGGCTCAACACCTCTGACTATGCTGAGTGGACCAAGATGGACATAAAGCTGACGATGCGAAAGATACTGCAGTGTCTTGGAAAGGAGGAGCTCGACTGCTTCACCCTCACGATAAAGAGGAACGAGGAAAAGCTCCCACATATTCTCAAAGAGGAACAGATTAAGGAGATTGTAGAGATCGCACTGGAGCACGAGTGGAGGGATGCCGCTCTGCTCGGACTCGCATACGAGACCGCAGCACGTCCAGGTGAGCTGCAGGCCATGAAGGTTAGTGATGTGGTAGAGACACCCTATGGGTACAAGGTTACCCTGAGGGGCAAGACGGGGGAGAGGAGACTCCCGGTGGTGCTGTTTGCTTCTGTCCTGAAAAGGTGGTTGATGATCCATCCTTTTGGCAACCGTGAGGACGCTCCCCTATTCTGCAGTCTGGCCACCAACTATTTCGGAGCTCCCCTGAGCTACAGGCACTTCGTCAGAATATTCAAGAAGTATGCAAAGCTGGCGGGGATAAAGAAGATCACGCCCTACACCTTCCGGCACAGCAGGCTGACGGTTCTGGCCAAGCACATGACGGAGGCCGAGCTGTGCGAGTTTGCCGGGTGGATCCAGGGCAGCAAGATGGCGAGGGTGTACGTGCACCTCTCCGGAAGGGACATCGAGGACAAGTACCTCCAGATATATGGGCTGAAGGAGAGGGATGAGGGTGACAACGGTCTTAAGCTCATCAAGTGTCTCCGGTGTGGGGAGCTAAACAGCGAGGCGGATAAGTTCTGTGCTCGCTGTCAGTATCCCCTTACATCAGAGGCTGCAAAACAGATAATCACGAGTGATGCCTACAAGGAGGAATTGAAGGCGATAATAAAAGAGATACTCACAAGCTGACTTTTTTCTTGAGGTTGGAGATTATCTCCTCCTTGGGCATCCCCAACTCTCTTTCGAGCTCCTCCAGAGTTTCCCAATCTTTTAGCAACCTCAGAACATCCAACTTGTCCAACCTCACTTAATCCCCACCTCCTTGATAACTCCCACTCTCTTGAGATAGCCTACAAGGGTGAGAAATTCGTATTCATTCATCTTGAGACCGTGAGCAGCCTGTTTTATTGTCAACCCATTTACCTTCAAAATTTGGGGGACAACATGTTCTATTTGTAGCATGTCTCTCCTCTTCAAGAACATGTAAGCGTCGTGTCCGTGTTTTCTCGTCGTGATGTTCATACCACCCACGCCTCCAGCGTTACCTGTCCCATCTTGTGCTCTCTCATCCACTCCTCCACGTCGAAGAGTAGCTCTATCCCGTTCTCCCTGCAGAACCTCAGCAGCTTCTCAGGGCTGATCCCTACACTAACGGCGTAATCGAAGCCATCTCGATCCATTTTGCCCACGTGCTCACGCTTTAGGTGCTCGAACTCCGAGGCGGATGATGTGAAGGTTCTGCCGCATACAGGGCAGGCGTGCTTACGGGGCATTGTGGATCACCTACTTCACGAATTCCAGCAAGCTCCTCATACCCTGGGCAACTCTTGCATCGTTCAGCAGCCTTTCAGCAGCGTTTCTGAACTCTCTTTCAGCCAGGTATCTGAACATCTCAACGAGGTGGCCTCTGCCATATCTCGCAGGGATGAGGATCTTGACGAAGTTGTCATCCCAGATTACCCAGCCTATTCCGTAGTCTATCAGCTCGAGAAGGGTCGCTGTATCTGGGATCACCATGTTGGTGGCAACCCACATGTAGTCGACGTAGGAAGATCTCGCAACGGCCTGGGTGACGACTTTCCTGAAATCGGTCTCCTTGAACTCTATACCTATCCATCTTTCGTATTTTCTTTTGTTCACCCATTTGAGCTTGATCAGAAGATCGAACTCGAGTTTCTCGTCATGGGCTGTGTACCAGAACCTCGGAAGCAGCCCCTCCTCCCAGTCGTATGCCTTCACATCTGCGAGGTGATATTTTATAATCCATTCTGCGACCTCGTAAGCCTTCCGCTCTTCTTGGTTGCCGTTTTCCTCGAGCCACCGCCTGTACTCCTCCAGGTTCATGTCGTCACCCGGTGCAGGAGCCTCACAGGGCACCATACAACCTCGTCTTTGTACCTGAAAACGCCTATCCTGCCGTTAATGACGGCTATGAGGTGGACAATCGTTCCTCTCGGGACCCTCGCCCACTTAGGTCCCATGTACTTGCGGGGTTCGTTCTTGAGCTTAATCACAGGCATTTCTACACCTCCCAAGGCGTCCCTATCACTTCTCTCTCCTGCTCGAACCTCCTGCGGTTCTCCTCCCTTAGGTACTGGGAGTCCTTGATGAGCTTCAGCGTCCTGCCCTCCTTGACGATCTCCCCGCCGAACTCCACCCTCCTGGAAAGCACTCTCATGATGTAGGTCTCGAGGCCGGTGATGTTGAGGTCCAGTTCTGCGGCAACCTTCCTCACATCTGAGCTGTCAGCCTCGTCCGGCAGTCTATCATAGAGTTCCTTGAGTCTGCTCATTGGGATCTTCAGAACAGTGCTAACCCTGCCATCTTTCTTGTGGCCGAGCCTGAGTATATCCCCCTCGACGAGGTAGGCCATACTGTCCGTGAGGTCGATCCATCCTCCCTCATCGACCTCTTCGCTCCTATCTTCCCCTTCCTCCTCTTTCCCCTGCCTACCTTCAAAGCTGTAGGGGAACTCCAGCCTCAGCTTGTGGACCGTTTTTACGGTGGTCGGATGTACCTCCACATCATCTGGATCGATGCCAAAACACTCCCTTAGAAGCTCCGCAACCCTCGTTAGGGTCTTGATAGTTCTGTCTGGGACCCAGATCATCATCACGCCATCTTTGCGGTCGTACTGGATTGCTACGCCCTCCTTCAGCAGATCGTGGAGAACCTCACCACTTCCCATAGACCATCCTCCTCTTTTCCGCGGGACTGAAGAGGTGCGAGTGGCAGGAACGACAGAGGGGGAGGTTCGCCAGCCACACCGGGTTTCTAACCCTGCGGCCGCAGTAGGTGCACTCGAAGCCCGTTTTGTTGAGCTCGTCCTGCAGGATGTCGAGGATGCGCTTCTGCTCGGCCGGCTGGAGGTGGCGGAAGAGGTCGAGAATTGGGGTTACGGGTTCCTGGAGCATCATGGCCTCTCGACCTCCTTCCTGATTAACGCATTGGAGTACAACGTGATGAAGTACAGGCAGACGTTCCCGAACAGCAGGAAGAAAATAGCCCCTTCGAGGTCGTGCAACGACAGCAGTGTATATAGCGAACATAGCAAGCTTAGAAAATACATAAGTGAATAGAACGCCGTCAACCTTCGAAGTTTAATCGTGCCCAAGTTTACTGGATCCTGCTTCTCAAAAAATTTCCTGAGGCTCACTCTCATCCACCTCCTGGGGTTTGTTAATCTCCACCATCTGCAGCGGTCCCACATTGTACCTCACCTGGAGGTTGTGGAGGGCCAGCTCCTGGAGCCTCCTGAAAAGGTGATAGGTCGTCTCCACGTCCTTCCGGCAGTGCGTCCTCACCTCTTCCCACCTGCCCTGTCTCACCAGTTCTGGGACATCCGCTCCTGTAACATCGTCCTCCACCCTAATATCCAGGAACGCGGTGATGTCGGAGAGCTTGCAGTAGCGCTTACCAGTGAGGAGGTAGCGCTGCACAACGTGCATGAGGTCGATCCGGTAGCAGTCCCTTAGCACGTGCACGGGCAGGGAGTGTTTGAGGCCCCTGGCCGTCAGAAACGGCAGGTCGAAGCCCGTGATGTTGTAGCCCACCAGCACGGGGTTGGGCCACCTCGAGAGCTCCACCAGGACGCGGTCTATCAGGGCCCTCTCGAGGTTGTCCTCTGCGGTGTGGACCTTCAGGGCATCGGGCGTTCTCATCCCTACGGCGACGATCTCGTCCTCCAGGGGGTTGAGGCCGGTGGTTTCGATGTCGAGGATTATGGCGGTGAGGGAGAGGATCATGATCAGCCCTCCGTTTCGATCCTCGGGGCCAGGATGTACTCCACTCTGCAATCCGATCCGTCGAGGACGAACCTCGCCGGGTAGTCGGTGCCCAGGTGGATCGTCAGCACATCCTTCGGCTTTGCAGCCTTGCAGAACTCCTTGAGGTACTCGACGGCGAACTTGGAGCGGGCCTTTCCCCGTTGTAGCCCACGAGCTTGTCACTCGGGAAGGTGGCCCTGATCGACTCGATGTCCCCTTGGGCCTCGATCATGAAGGCCTCCCCATCCGTGTAGAGCACGGCCTCGTCGGAGATCTTCTCCGCAAGGCCCACGACTTTCTTGAAGTCCTCCACCGTGAGTTCCACCACGGCCGGAAGCTCGAGGCTGGGGACCTTGGGCTCCCTCCTGATGTGCTCCGGTTTCAGAACCGGGAAGGTGTAGGAGATCCTGCCATTGCTTATGGTGATCTTATCGTCCACCCTAAGGTCAAGCACGTCCTTGGAGGAGAAGCCCTTCACGGCTTTGCCGAGCCTGTCGAGGTCCAAACCAACGGTGGCACCATCGCAGGTGTAGGTGTCGAAGCTGCTCTTTGGGACGTTTGTGATCACCATGGCGGTGTTCTCGGGGTTCACTGCACGGATGTGCAGGCCCACGTCGGTTAGGTGTGCCCTGACCTCCCAGGCGATCACACTCACGGCCCTGACGAGGTCGGCGAGGATGCCAGCCCTCAACCTGGCCTTAAAACCCAGAACCTGCATCAGGCATCAGCCTCCTCGATCCACAATTGCTTTGTTTGATTGAATGGGCAGCAGCACGGTGGTACATCACTATATGGTACTATCAGACGACAAGGCTCCTCTCCTTCACAGCCTTTGCAGATGTATACAGGCATCAGGCATCACCTCACGGCCAAACAAACCTCTTCACCGCACACTCTCCCAGGCCCTCGTCCACAGGGATGAACCAGGCACATCTTGGTCCGATGCAAAGAGGTTCTTGCACCTTGGCTGGAACGCCGGCTATGGTGTAGGCGAGGGCTCTGAGCGGGCAGATCTTTGGCTCTGGCCTCTTTTGTTCGCTAAAACCAGACACAACAACCTCCTCCATCACACCACACCTCCAAAAAAGCTCTCAAGCCGCCTGACGTCTGCCTCATCCAGCACCAGGCCGGCGTGCCGCCTGAGGTTCTTGATAACGTCCTCAGCAGTCAGGCAGTGCCAGGTCCAGATGGTTCTCCAGCCGCCATTCCAGCGGCGCTCCAGAAAGTCCACCCTGCAGCCCTGCTTGCGTTTGTAGCGGCGGATTCTCAGAAATTCGAGGCCGTTCCAGGTGCGGCCGAGGTTCAGGGTCAGTTCCTCATTCCGTTCCAGTTTTGGGGTCATGGTTTCAAACCTCCTCTTATAGTCCCATGTATGAAACTAATGGTATATAAAAGTTCCGAATTTGGGTTCTGGTTTCAAAATTGAAACTTAAAATAAAATCGAAAAATTTAAGAAGAAATCAAATTTTCTTGACTACAAAGCACAAACGGTGGTCGCCTTGGTCCGGCAAGGAATATACCTCGCCCTTTTGGTCTTAATTCTGTCCTGTGGTGTTGCATGCGCAAACACGTTTGACGTCGTTTATTCCGTTGAGAAGGGGGAATATCGGTACTGCGAAAAAGAAGCAAAGTATGAGCTGAAGATTACCATCAAAAACTTGGAATCCGAGAAAATTGATGGTACGGTTGAACCCACCCTCCTGATTGGGGATGAGTCTATCCACCCCTGCTACCCCTCCTACCGTAAGAGGGTATTCAGAACAGAACCTCAGGGAGCTGACGAGGTCATTTTCTACTTCAAAGATTTTCCCTCCTCAGCATCTATCAGTGTAGTCCTGGAATTTAACGGAAAGTCCGAAATACACCTCTTTCCGCCCAAAGTTGTGACTACAACGGTCACGACTACCACAAAACCCACTCCTACTCCTTCGGGAGATCAGCCTTTCTCGTTTCTCACCCGCCTCGATGAATCTCTGATGGAGATCTATAAAAACCACTTCCAACCCGTCGTTCCCCACATCGGGTATGAGGTCTTTCGAATACTCGTTTTTGCTGTCCCCTCAGCTCTGATCGGGGGTGGCCTGGTTGTCCTGAGGAGTAAGCGGCAGCAGAAGTATGAGGTTGAGGTACCGATTACAGACGAATACTACGAAACGGAGAGATCCTTCAAGCTCTTCGCAAACTGCGCCAAGTGCGGAAAGAGGGAGTACATGCCTTTCAGATGCAACTATTGTGGGGAGTATTTCTCTGCAGAGAGCACATCCTACCCACAAAACATAACTGTCCCGGCCTGGATGCTTGGAAGGAGAAGAAACCTCCCGGTTCCGGAGTGAGCTGGGAGTACAGGTCGGACGGTACATATTACAGGAAACACTGAGGGGGTCTGGTTGTGGCACGTTGCGAGTTTTGTGGAAAAACCGTCTCTCTGCCCTACAGGTGTAATTACTGCGGTAAATTTTTCTGCGATGAGCACAGGTTACCTCCCAAGCACAATTGCCCTTACATAGACCAGTGGAGGAGGAAGGAGCCGCCAACAAGGGCTGAACTCGAACCCTTAACGATCCCTACTTACCCGGACGTGAGGGCCACCGACTCGGGCTGGGTTCCGGTCAACGTAAAAAAATCGAGGACGATAGGGAGGAGGGTTAAAAAGAGGAGGAGGAACCCCCTAAAGCTAATAACGGCGATCATCCTCTTGCTCGCACTGTCGTATATCTATGCAGACACTAATTTCTCAGACCAGTCATTTGATGATATTGGTGGGAATGGTATTGATTCTTTTTTAAACCTCTCTATTTCTTTAGCACCCACGCCTGTTGATCTGAGAGAAAAATTGTGGCGATACGATCTCAAATACGCCTTAGAGGTGGCACTGTCTGCATCAGAGCTCAACAAAATCGAAAACTTAGCAAATATGCTTAGAGGGGGCGATCTAAAAGAGAGTGCATGGAATGTCCTTGAGTGGGTGGACGAGAACATCGAATATGACCACATAAAAGCGATAAAGCCAAATCCAACCATAATCTACTATTATGATGGTGACATAATAACGGACGTCAAGATCTCTGCCTCTAATGATACCTACATCCAGACACCCTACGAGACGATTGAAAAGGGAAAGGGTATCTGCACCGACTATGCGATTTTAACGGCCGGGCTGCTTTTGGCTATGGGGTACTCTCCAGTTTATATTTTCGACATAAATTTCGAAAATTCGAATGTCGGTCACGCCGCAGCGGCGATAAAGGTAAACAATCAATATTTCATACTCGATCAGCACTTGCCTATCTGGGACCTTGGGAGGTATTACCGTCACAACGCAGAGGAGGGTAAAGTCATCAAAAATGCGACGGTATATGCCATTTACAGGGGAGGGCAGTATGCAACAGTCAAGAAGGTTCAGAAACTCGATGCAGATACGTTCTCAAAGAACACATACCATGTAACGCAATCCGACTTGAAAAAGTTGCAAACGGCGTTATCGAACGAATTCAAAGCGAAATACCGTTTAATTGAAGACTACTCAATCAGAAATCTCGATAGCTGGCGATACCTCCCGAGGAGTTACAGCTACGGTGTGTCGTGGACCCTTAGATACGATGAGGTGTACTACCATCCGCTATTTCAAAAGTCCCTCGCCCGCTACATAATCAACGGTCTCGACGGAGGCATCCTCAAGGATATCAAAAAAAGCAATAGATTCTGGATTAGGGTGAGACACGAGGGGGGAGAGATCGTTATTACGCTACTTCTGGCCAAAAAGTAATCACGATTACCCAACAACCGGAATGCTTACCTCTATCTCGTCGTAGGGCACAACTGGCCTCCTGCTCCTCCTCTTTCCGTGCTTCTCCTCCTCAAATTCAACGAGGCCGAGCATCTCCAACATTTCGAGGTCCTTTATTACATTCCTTCTGTCTCTGCCAAGTATCTTGGCCAACTCATAGACGCTCTTTGGCTCCTTTTCTCTGATGACGTGAAGAATCTTGAGTCTCTCTGGCGTCATAACCTTCCTGAAAGCTTCGTAGCTGTCAAACACCAGCTTCTCATACCTCACGTCCTCACCCCTATCTATCTTCCTCGCCACCTCAAGCAGCTCCTTCCAGGCCTCCTCTCTCGGAGTTATCTCAACCCTTATCTTCCTCAACCTCACCATACAGCACCTCCTCCACCTTTCTAACATCCTCAAGGAACATCTCGATTAGCTTCTCAACACCCTCAAACCTTATCGGCTCCTCCCTGCCGAAGTAGTGTCTGTGGTGCCCCTTTCCCCTCTCGTTGTCGTAACCCAGAACCCTCGTGTAGTTGTCGCCCTCAACATGGATGTAGACAAGGGAGTATTTCACACCCTCCGGGAAATCCCGTGATTTAGGAACTCTCCAGATTCTGACCTGAATTACATCTCCGTAATCGTTGGTCTCTTTGTAGATCATGATTGGCTCTGCCATCAATATGTGTATTAAACAAACACATATATAACCCTATCGGTCAGCACGTTTCGGAAACCCCAGAATACGGTCAGCAATGGCTTGGTGGTAATGGGGGGCGGGGGTATAAAATCTTGAAAGAAGGGCTGTAGTGGGATTTTTCTCTCTTTTAATAGAATATCTCCTTAGAAGGCTTCTAATATTAAATAGAATTCACACAAAAGCTGGAATAGGCGAAAATTATTTTTGAGGAGACAAGAAAATTGGTTTAAAAAATTAAACCATTTCGGTAATGGTAATTTAATATAATCTTGTCCTATAAAAATGCGCATAGGGGAGACTACAGTCCTACGTACTCGTGCTCGTTTTCCTCAGCTCTGTTTAGAACGGACAGATAGGCTCTGAGCAGCCTCATTCTCTGGGCGACGATGCCGTAAGGCTTCCTGTCGCCCAGGCTCTCTTCCTGCCTGCTCAATCGCTTGGAGAAGAGGTTCCTCAAAAACCTCACCAAAAGCAGGAACCACGGCCTCTTCCTGTCGTCGAAGACCAAAACGGCTCGCTTGCTCTTGCTGTATCCCTTCCTCTTCAGCGTCCCCCTCACGCCGTTCGTGTACCTTCCCACCATCACGTACGTCTCGTTTGCCACGCCATTCCGGTATCTGTTGGCTTTTGCACCCAGCTTCTGCCGTACCCCTTCTTACCCTCGCTGACGAATATGTAATCCCCCGGTTTCTGGATGCCCGCGGCAGACAACATCTGCAAAAACAGCACCTGCATCTTTGAGGAAACATCTTCGAAATCAAAAGAAAAGGGAGGTAAGAACCTTCCAGAACGCCACACGGGCTCGAAGATCTCCCTGTTCAGGTCGAGAAACTCCGCCGCCTCTTTTGCCGTTCCTTTAAATCCATAATAAGTCAATGCATCAAGGAGAGCCTTTGGGAACCTCACACCTTGAGACCTGATAAGCCCCACCGCCTCGTCGAGCTTACAGGCTAACTCTGAGAGGGATGAGATTAGGTTGTCGAAAGATGGTCCTTGAGTTGTTGAGGCGTCAGCTGCTGTCATGCTACCTTAACACACTCTTCCACTTCTTGCGGAGAAATGAGTCCTAAACGTCTGAGGTAGTCTTTAACGCACTCTCTGACAAAGTCAGACCTT
>CBEUCM010000017.1:0-35994 GCA_965541645.1 uncultured Archaeoglobaceae archaeon
TTTCTCCTGTCTCCCTGAACTTTTTGATTATCTGGTGGACTCTTTGCCTTGTTACTTGAAAGAATTCCGCTATCTTTGTTGTCGGTTTCCCTTTAAGCCTGCTTTACTATTCTTGCTATGTCCTTGTTCGTTAGCTTTCTCACATGGCAATCTTGTTGGAGTGTAAAGTTATTTCGGGATACTACACTTACCTTGCTCGTATCAATGGGAAATCCAATTTTGCTAAACGCCTACCAACCTTAATTAAAGCCTTTATCTGCTCAATCTCCTCCTCAGGCCTTTCAAACCTTCTCTCAAGGAGTTCATTCGTTTTGTCAAAATGACAGTTCTTCTCTTGTAGCTCTAACCTCTTTTACTGCCTCATCCTGCTTCTCCAGCATTTTTCCACCGTAGGTTGCTATCTTGGCCAGCTGCAACGCTGTAAGGTAGCCGTAGTAGGACTCTGCTGTCAACGTAAGATCCAGCGAAAAATGCGGAAGGAGATTTGCGAACTTGTAAGGAGGAAAAGTTCTCATCGAGGTCAGGTATATACCTTCATCAATCTCCACAACTTTTTCGTGCCCATGTCAACATCAACAAAATGCCAAGTAACCATTGTCAGTACATGCCAACAATTCTTAAATACTTTTTAACAGAACTTTCCCCGTGTTGAGCCAAAAATTGAAGGAGTTGCTCGATGACAGAATTACAAAGGTTACGTGTGCTGCAGTTCTTATTCCCCTGTTCGACGAGAAATGCCCGAAAATAGTGATGATACGGAGATCTAAAGGCCTGAGCAGAAGTGCGGGGCACATAGCCTTCCCCGGGGGAATGATCGAGGATGGAGAGAGCGAGGTTGATGCCGCCCTCAGAGAAGTTGAGGAGGAGCTTGGAATACAGCCTGAGAAAATAAGTGTACTTGGTTTTTTAGCGCCAAAAGAGGTAATGGAGTACAGAATAAGGATAGCACCCGTTGTGGGGATGATAAACAGCCTGAACTTCATACCCGACAGCAGAGAGGTGAGCGAGGTTCTGGTTGATGAGCTTAAGAAGGTGCTGAAATCGAGGAGGGTTACAGACTGGGGGCCAAACTTCGAGTGTGCAGGCCACTTGGTCTGGGGAGCTTCAAGCAGGGTGCTTGACGATCTTTATCTGAGAATCATAAATAAATACGGTTCTATAGATAATTTCTTCAGCCAATAAATTCGTCCTCTCTACCAAGCTTTCTGATTATTTCCATCTGTCTCAGCACAAGCCTTCTCGCCTCTTCCATGCTTGGCCTTTCCAGAATCTCCCCATTTTCGATTACTTTCCTCAGCATCGCCTCATTGTTTCCGGTGTACTCCTCTCTGAAGAGCCTTACCTCATCGGTAAGCGTTTCCCAGTCCCTATAGACCTGCTTCATGCCACCCCTCTTCCCCCTCTTGGCAGCAAACCTGCCTTCTCTTTCGACAATGTCGAGGGCAAAGTCTATTGGCCCAGCACCGCTTATCGATGTGCCAACTCCGAAAGCATCCACAATATCTCTAAGGCCTAAAACATCCGAAAGGCTCAGCCCACCACTTACGAATATCCTGACATCCTCTCTTCCCCTGATGTTCAGCTCCCACCTCACCTCTTCGATTATCTTTCTGAAGTTGCCCCTCCTTGACGAGGGTGTGTCAAGTCGGACAGCATTAACATTCTCGACGTTCTCAACCGCCATCACAGCCTCGGTTTTTTCATCAAAGTAAGTATCAACCAGCATCGTTCTTGAAACCTCTCTGTCAACAACCTCATCAAAGCTCTTCCACGCTTTAACTTGGCTGCCAAAGCAGATTATCATGGCATGCGGCATCGTCCCCATGCTCGGAATGCCAAGATACTTCTCAGCTGCAAAGTTGCTCACACCATCCACACCACCAATGTAGGCTGCCCTCTCAATTGCCGCAGCGATCGCAGGGTGCATCCTCCTCGTCCCGAAAGAGAATACCTTCCTGTCACCAGCAGCAAGCTTGAATCTGAAAGCCTGGGTTGCAACACCGCTCATGTGACAGATAAACCCGAGAAGAGAAGTTTCAAACCTTGCGAAATCAAGATACCTTCCGACAATGGTTATGACAGGCTCATGCGGGAAGAAAAGGCTGCCCTCTGGCATGGCGTAAACATCTACTGGCAAACCCTCAAGAAGTTTCAGAGCATCCTCCAGTCCTGCAAGTACCCCCCATCCAGAGGTCGTAACCTCTGCCACAACCTTTGGATTTACGTTTTTCGCCTTAAGCACCTTCTCCGTCCATATGAAGTACTTGTCCGTCACCACCCCATTTTTTATGTCATCATCACTGACTATCAGGAACCTCATTTCGTATCACACTCACAGGGCTTTTTCCCACAGCGAATGCAGTAACCCGGATATTTTTTAAAAACTTCTCTTTCAACATCGATGTTGAGCAGATTTGCCAGACTTACCAGCCACGCCATAACGTCTGCAATTTCCTCCCCCACGTTGTCCCCCTTCCTCACAGCTTCGGCAAGCTCTCCCACTTCCTCCACTATCCAGAGCATTGTTTTCTCAACGCCCCTCTCCCTGTCCCGATGGATATAGATCTCTCCGATCATTTTCTGAAACTCGGAGATGTGCATGCAACCCTTAGCCTGCAGAACGTAAAAGTTTATCTCTGCAAGGCCAACATAACATCATGAGATTAATCTTGCTGATGTCCTTGCTGTTGTTCACAGCACTAATTGCAGGATGCTCACAGAAAACGGAAAAATACCCCGAGCTTTCCGTAAATTTGCCCTTCGGCACCTTCCCAAAGAAGTACACCTGCGATGGAGAAGATGTCTCTCCACCCATAGAGATATCTGGTGTGGGCCAGAAAGCGAAGAGTTTGGCCATAATAATGGATGATCCCGACGCCCCGATGGGTGTTTTCACCCACTGGGTCATCTGGAACATACCCGCAAACACCAGCAGGCTTCCTGAAGGAATACCACCGCTTGAAAAAGTTAAGGAACTCAACGCCGTGCAGGGCAAAAACGACTTTGGAAAGATCGGATATGCTGGGCCTTGCCCGCCATCAGGCGTGCACAGGTACAGGGTTAAGGTTTACGCACTGGACACCTTCCTTGACTTAGAGCCGGGATCAACAAAAAAGGACCTTGAAGAGGCGATGAAAGGTCATATTCTACAGTTCGGGGAGGCTACAGCGACCTACGGCAGAGCTAAAACCTAACCGGTACACCCCTCTCCGCCAGATACTGCTTGATCTCGGAGATGGAGATCTCCCTGTAGTGGAAGATGCTCGCCGCAAGACAGGCATCAGCTTTGCCATCCGTAAACCCCTCATAGAAGTGCTCCACAGTTCCCGCTCCACCGGATGCGATTACCGGGATGTTCACCTCCTCGCTTATCTTCCTCGTAATCGGAATGTCGAATCCGTCCTTGGTCCCATCCCTGTTCATGGATGTGAGCAGGATTTCTCCGGCCCCAAGCTCCTCAACCTTTTTCGCCCACCAAACCGCATCGATGCCAACGGGCTTCCTTCCCCCGTATATGACCACCTCGTACCACGCCTTGCTGCCATCTTCAAGCTCCACAACATATTTGCCCCTATCCAGATCAAAGTTCCTCCTGCAGTCAATCGCAATGACTATGCACTGACTTCCGAATATCTCCGCTGCCTCTCTAACAAGCTCTGGATTTTTCACCGCAGCCGTGTTTATCGAAACCTTATCAGCTCCTGCAGAGAGTATGGTGTTTATATCCTCAGCGGTCTTTATCCCTCCCCCCACCGTAAAGGGGATGAAGACCTGCTCGGCTGTTCTCTCGATAACATCAATCATCGTCCTCCTTCCGTGAGGTGAGGCAGTTATGTCAAGGAAGACGAGCTCATCTGCCCCCTCCTCATCGTACCTCTTCGCAAGCTCTACTGGATCGCCAGCATCTCTCAGGTTGACGAACTCCACCCCTTTAACAACTCTCACACCTTTCTCATCCATTGTAACGTCCAAGCACGGAATTATTCGCTTGGCCAGCATCAGTACCTCACCTCAAATCCATCAAAATTCTCATCAACCTCAGCTTTTCTAACCTCAACCTTTCTAACTATTGCAGTCGGCGGACCACGATTTATGGCAGACATGAACTTGTCCAGCATTATCTCATCCCCAACTGCGTAGATGTAAACCCTACCATCGGACAGATTTTTAACATAGCCCTTAACGCCAAGTTCCCTTGCAACTCTGCGTGTAAAGTACCTGAAACCCACACCCTGCACGTTGCCACTAATATAGACCTCAAAGGCGATCATCAGAACCTCTCTGAATCCCTGTATATAAACTTACAATTCTGTCAAAATATATTTTATTACGAATCAATATCATATAAATAGACTTGCTGAGTAAGATATGACATGAAAAAGTTGCTTGCGTTAATCGGGATAGCGGGAATAGCCTTAGTTGTGATTGCTGCTGCACACCTCCTTGCACCAAAACCAAGTGAGGAGGTAAAGATCGTACCCTTCTCAAGCGATGAAGAATTCAGAAAGTACGTTTCCTCAAGTGCAGGATACTTTGGAGGGTATTTTGGATACGCTGCCATTTCAACTCCTCGAATCATCACGGATAAGGGTGTGGTGGTTGGAAATGCGGTAGAGTACACTGTAAGATACTCTCAAACCAATGTTCAGGTTGAGGGAATAGACGAGCCGGACATTGTCAAGACTGACGGCAGGAACATATACATTTCAAGGATGTTTGGCTACATCCCAAAGTACATCCCAGAATACGAGCCAAAAGGTGGAATAAGAATAGTTTCCGCTTTTCCTCCAGAAAACATGAGCGTGAAAGCTGAAATAAACGATCAGGGCAAGCTGTTGCTTTACAATGACACTCTGATCGTTCTAAAGTACTCGGAAATAAAAGCATACACTAAGGATGGAAAGAAGCTCTGGAAGGCGGAGCTGAACGGGTCACTTGTTGACGCAAGGCTGTACAACGGGAAGATCTTCGCCGTGATCAGAGACAATGCCTATTCATGCCCGATCAGGCCGGTAAAGATAGACGGAAAGGCCTACATGATAGCATGCAGTGACATCTATCACCCAACCATACCCGTGATTGCAGATTCCACGTACACCATTCTGGCTATCAACCCAGAATCCGGAAAGATAGAGAGACACGTATCCTTCATTGGCTCAGCTGGAAGCTCTACTGTCTATATGAGCAAAAATGCAATCTATGTAACCTACAACAGCTTTACAGACCCTGCGAAACTTGCCTACATGTTCGTAAAGGAGAACTCCGACCTCTTCCCGGAGTGGGTTATAGACAGGATCGAGAAGCTGATGGACTACGACATAAGCAGCAGGGCCAAGAGTGTTGAAGTGTCGGTGATAATCGAGCAGTATCTGGCTTCACTGAGCAAAGAGGAGAGGCTCAAAGTCGAGAACGAGTACTGGAACAGGTGGACGGAGTTCAGAAAGGAGCATGCGAGGGAGATAGAGCTAACCTACATAGCCAAGTTCAGCCTCAACCTTGAGCCTGAAAGCGTTGGAAAAATACCAGGCAAGTTGCTGAACCAATTTTCTTTGGACGAGTACGAAGGCTACCTGAGGGTTGCAACAACCGTTGACGACGAGAACGATCTCTACATCCTTAATTCAAATCTTGACGTTGTCGGATCGATTCAGGGCTTTGGACTGGATGAGAGAATATACGCAGTCAGGTTTGTTGGCGATAGGGGATACATCGTAACCTTCAGGCAGACCGATCCCTTCTTTGTTCTCAACCTTTCCGATCCGGAGAAACCAGAGATTGCGGGAGAGCTGAAAATCCCTGGATACTCCTCTTACCTCCACCCAATCTCAGATACGATGGTGCTCGGCATTGGCAGAGAAAACAGATGGGTAAAGATATCTCTATTTGACGTCTCCGATCCTGAAAAGCCAAAGGAGGTTGACAGGTACACGTTAAAGGAGTACTGGAGTGATGTGCTGAACACTCATCACGCCTTCCTGCTTGATAAAAAGCACGAAATCTTCTTCCTGCCAGCCAGCAATGGCGGGTACATCTTCTCGTACAGAGATGGAATAAAGCTCGTTAAGGCTGTTGAGGGAAGAGCGGAGAGGGCGGTGTACATCAACGATTACCTGTACATCGTGGGTGTTGACAGAGTGGTTGCCTACGACGAGAACAGCTGGGAGAAGGTTGGAGAGGTCGAAATTTAGGAGCCTAAAGAACGTGAACAATCCCGACTATGAAGACCATAGACATCAGGTCCGCCAGCGTTGTTATCATCGGCACAGTGCCATTGTCGGGATCCAAGCCGAGCCTCACGAACAGACGGGAAAGGTAGTATGCAACAACCATGGTTGTGAGAAGCAGGAGAGGGTAGAGAACTACAAAGGGCCAGACGATTCCCGCATCCCTCCCAAGGGTTACTCTGACAACAAAAATTCCAATTATATTTATCAGGAGCCCTATCAGGAATCCCGTGGAAGTGTACATGGCTATGTCCAGCATCGTCTCCCTGTCCATTATCCCCTCAACCTCTCCAAGATGTATCCTGGTTGACGTTTTTGCACCAACGATTGATCCAAAGTTTCCGGTTGAACCGGCTATGGATGGATACACCACCCCGAAGAGGATTGACGCATAGATCGCCTCGCTGTAGTGCTCAAGGAGGCCGCCAGAAACTGCAGATATCAGGGTGGTAACCAGAAGAATTTCAAGAACCTCCTTGAAGATTTCCCTATCTTCCCTTCTCAGCTTAACTTTAGCAATCATCAGGATGAAGATTGCCGCTGACAGTAGCATGGCTAAGTAAAAGGCAGGCAGCATTCCCTCAAAGAGCAGAAGGAAGAACACCAGAAAGGGGAGGGTGACGATGTCACCGACAGATGTTACGATCGGCGCCGCAACCGTGTCCGGATCTACGCCCTTCCTGAATGGAACTATTGTGGCAAGGGCTGTGGAGTAGCCCATAACCAGGTTTGAGAGTATGGTTGAGACCAAGACAATGGCGAGCACGGATAGATACAGGGTTTTGAGCTTGATCACACCGACTGCCCAGAGGAGGAAGACCGGAAAGAGGGAGAGGAGCATGCTGAGCATTATGTTCCTGTGTACGTTTTCATCACCGAACCTGGGCTCCATCTCTCCGAGGTGTAGCAGGGTTGTTAGGCGAGAGGCCATCGCCCCGAAGATGTTGCCCCTGTTCGCCATCAACCCGGGAATTATCACGAAGAGTACTGGGTAGTAGGACATTATTTTCTCGAAATATGCACCAAGAACCCCCCCAGCAACGAAATCAAGCAGGAGGCAGAGTAAAAGTGCAGGTAGAGTTCCAACAAGAAGCTGTTTTACTCTGCCTCCTACCTGAACCATCCTCTTCACCCCTCATTGCAACACCCCAACTCGACCCTGCAAAGTTTCAAATTGTAATATAAAAACCTTGTGTTAGGGTAATTTCTTTTTTGAAGGTTAAATTTAAGATTTTATCAGATTCTGACAGGTTATGAGACTACTGCTCATCATGCTCACCCTGGTAACCCTGATGGTGGTAATTCCAGGCGTATCTGCCTCCATTTACATCTTCACCGAAAAAGATAGTGTCAACCTGGGTGATTCAATCAGGGTGCAGGTTGCAACGGACTCTGCCATCCACAGCTCTTTTGAGATACTGGTAGAGGGGATGGGTGAATCGGTATGGTTATGCAGGAGCGATGGGGGAGAGAACATAACCTCTGCATGTGGCAAAAACGAATGGGTTGTTGATATTCCGGAAGACTGGCCAGAGGGTACGTACCTCGTGAAGGTTCTAATAAACGATGTTGAACCTACCGAATTCTTCGAGGAGTTCAAGGTTATCAGACCCAAGATCGTGGACGTCGAGCTTCCGGAACTCGTGTACCAGGGGAGAACGAAAGTTAAAATAGAAGTTGAGACTGCCAACGTTACTGCAACTTCCCTCATGCTCAGACTGAGGGGGAACAACGTTGATTACATATCCATTGCCGGATCAGACTACAACGAGAGCGAGGAAAACCTGTACACCTACAACATCGAAATGAACCTGAGAGAGGGATACGAACGAACCCACGATCTTTCTCAGGCCATCCAGCCTGGAAAGTACCTACTTGACATCAGGCTGAGTTACCGGAACAAGGTGTGGGACTCAAGAATGATCGTAGTTGACATTTCCAAGCCATCGCTTAACGTCAGCGTGCCGGAAGAGATTACAATTGGCAACCCGCTCGTTGTTAGAATTCACACGAACAGGATCCACGATTATGGGTATGACGGGATAATCGTGGTTTTTGTGGGCTACAACTACCTCTCAGCAAAGAAGGCCATTCTCGATGATGAGGGTAATGCTGCGGTGCAGTTTGAAACAGCCGGAATGGATGAGGGAAAGTACACGGTTTACGTTAGGGACACGTCTTTAACCTCCTCGCTTCCTTTAGATGTTTTGGCAAAAGAGCATTATGATCTGAACACAAACGACACTTACTCAAAGATCATACATGCGGAAGACGACCTTCTCATTAAAAAGGAGGTGTGGCTCGTCAGCAGCGATGGTAGGTCTGCGGTAAACCTTCGCTTCAGCCCATCAGACTGCGAGGTTGCTGTTGGCACTACAACTACCATGTCCATTCTGCTCAACACAACCCCTGATAAGGGGATCGACGCCTATGAGATCGTAATCTCTCTGAGGGGATCAGAAAATGTGGCAGAGATAGTTGACATTAAACTGCCAGGCTGGGCAACACTGCTTGAAAAAACGGTTCTGCCAAGATACGCAATTGTACGGGCGGCAAACTTTGGAGAGAACAATGCAAGCTCAACCCTCGCAGAGGTTACGCTAAAAACGCTAAACCCTGGAGTTACGCTTCTCGAATTGACGAGGGCGAAGGTTTACGATGGTGATGGTGTACTCCTAAACGTTAAAACCTCGGACAGCTACATAAAGGCAGTTACAACAAAAAGCGAAGCTGAAGAAGAGGTTGAGAAACCCAACAAGCCTGCAAACGCTTCCGCACTTCTCGCAAAAACGCAGATAACTGCAACAGCTACTGCAACAACACCCACCACAACAACTGTAACTGCAACGACGACTACGACTGCTGCACCCCTGCCCAACCTCGAAATGCCCAGCCTTGGAAGCATAGACTACAGAAAGGTGGTAACATTCATGATTGCCTTTTCCGTCACTTACTCAGCGGGGAAGATGTTGAGGAAAAGGAAGGTGGCAAAGGCGAAGGCAGAAAAATAACTACCACGGCACGTACCTGTTGGTTATCGGCAGCCTTCTGTCCTTATCAAAGGCTCTTGGAGTGATCTTTATCCCGGGTGGCGCCTGCCTCCTCTTGTACTCGTTCCTGTCAACCATCCTGATAACCCTTTTGACAAGCTCTTCATCGTAGCCTTCAGCCACTATCTCGTGGTAGCTCTTGTCCTCCTCGATGTAAGCCTTGAGTATTGGGTCGAGGATGGAGTACGGCGGTAAATCATCCTCATCCTTCTGATCCTCTCTAAGCTCGGCAGACGGTGGTTTCTCAAAGATTCTCTTTGGAATTATCTCTCTCCCCGCTCTCTCGTTGATGTGCCTCGCAATCCTGTAAACCATCGTTTTGAAAACATCTTTTATCACGGCAAACCCCCCTGCCATATCCCCATAGAGGGTGGCATAACCAACGCTCATCTCGCTTTTGTTGCCAGTAGTCAGAACAAGGTAACCAAATTTGTTGGAAATCGCCATCAGCAGGTTCCCCCTTATCCTTGCCTGAATGTTCTCCTCCGTGGAATCCCATCCCCTGCCCTCAAAAACATCTTTCAGCTCCTCAAGGTAGGCTTCAAATATCCTGGAAATACCGATTGTGATCGTTCTAATCCCCAGATTTTTCGCCAGCCTCCCGGCATCCTCAATACTGCTTTTGGACGTGAACTGGGAGGGCATGAGCACTCCAATGACATTTTCCCTTCCCAACGCTTCAACGGCTACAGCGGCAACCAAGGAGGAGTCTATGCCTCCACTCAGCCCGATTAAAACCTTGCTGAATCCGTTTTTCCTCACATAGTCCCTTGTGCCGACAACAAGCGCCCTGAAGATCTCCTCCTCGATTGGAAGATCTTCTTCAACCCTGCTCTCGATCCTCTCTGCAGCCCTGACCTCCTGCCCGCCCAGGAACACTCTCGGGATTTCAGGCACCTTCAGCTTTCGTCTTCCCGGATCGTGGAGCCTCTTTCTCAGCACGGCCTCCAGATTCAGATCCACAACCAGAAGATCTTCCTCAAAAATCTTCGCCTGAGCTATCAGCCTGCCCTCACAGTCGAAGACCATGCTACCTCCATCAAAAACAAGCTCATCCTGTCCCCCAACCAGGTTAACATAAGCGAGGTAGGTGGCATAGTCAGAGGCCCTCGTTGAGAGCATGGTCTTTCTGAACTCCCTTTTTCCAGCATGGTAGGGTGAGGAGGAAATATTAATCAGGACATCCGCACCGTTGAGGGCCTGAGTCAACCCGGGCCCGTCGGGATACCAGATGTCCTCACATATGTTGATGCCAATCCTCACATCCCCCAGCACGAACAGGTTCGGCTCCTTACCTGCCTGAAAGTACCTCTCTTCATTAAAGACACTGGAGTTTGGGAGGAACATTTTTCTGTACTTCCCTCTCACCTCCCCCCTCCGAATCACTGCCGCAGCGTTGTAGATGTCATCCTCAGCGTCAACATAGCCGATTATTGACACACAAGTAAGGTCCTTAGTTTCTCTCACGATTCTATCCAGCGCAGCCAGATTGTCCTCAACAAATTGAGGTTTTAAAAGGAGATCTTCAGGAGGGTAGCCCGTCAAAACAAGTTCGGGGAAGCAGATAACGTCTGCCTGAAGCTCCTCAGCCCTCCTAATGTACTCAACAATCTTGCCCACGTTGTAATCAAAATCACCAACGATCGGGTTGATCTGGGCGAGGGCAATTCTGACGCTTCGCATACTATAAAGTGGGAGAACAAAATAAAAATATTGGGTTCTCGAAAAGTATTTATCATTCATTTTGCCAAAAGATCTTATGGATGGATACTACGACCCGCTTGCATCCCTCAGTGGGTTGATATGGATACTGATATTCCTCTACCTCATCTTCGCCCCACAGCTCAAGCACCAGCAGCTTCTCGCTGCGAGGCGCAGAATTATGCGAAAACTTGGAGCCAGGAGAGGGACGAACGTCATAACCATGATACACAGACAGGAGAGCATCGGCTTTCTCGGGATTCCAATCTACAGGTTCATCGACATTGACGATTCCGAGAAGGTGCTGAGGGCAATAAGGAACACTCCAAAGGACAAGCCCATCGACTTGATCATTCACACTCCCGGTGGGCTCGTTCTGGCCGCAACACAGATTGCGAGAGCACTGCATGCACACCCGGCAAAGACCACTGTGATCGTCCCCCACTATGCCATGAGCGGCGGAACGCTGATAGCTCTGGCGGCAGACGAGATAATAATGGATCCAAACGCAGTTCTCGGCCCCGTTGATCCGCAGCTGATGAACTATCCTGCCCCCTCAATCCTGAGGGCTGTGGAAAAGAAGAAGCCAGAGGACATCGATGATCAGACGCTCATCATGGCAGACATAGCTGAGAAGGCCATCAAACAGGTTCAGAACACCGTGTATGAGCTGCTTAAAGACAAGGTTGGCGATGAGAGGGCAAAAGAGCTTGCCAAAATTCTCACTGAGGGAAGGTGGACCCACGACTATCCCCTGCTTGTTGATGAACTTAAGGAGATGGGGCTGAATGTCTCAACCGATGTGCCGGAAGAGGTTTACGAGCTGATGGAACTCTACCCCCAACCAATGATGCAGAGACACCCAGGAGTTGAGTTCGTTCCGGGTCCAAGGGGTAGAAACGGAAAAAGTGAAATGTACTTCAGATGGTAACAACATCAAACCCCATATTTTTCAGTATTCTCGCAGCCCTCTGGACGTTATCAATGCGGGCAACAACCCTGCCTTCAGAGTAAGTGTCAACTATTTTCTCCACTGCAGCAATCTCAGGCTCGTTGCTGACATCAACGAACACTCCTCCCAATCTCTCAGCATAACCCTCGTCCTTTGATTCCGTCAGGTAGAGTAGCATGTCCAACAGAGAGTTTCGGAACTTGTTTCTAAACTCGGAACCGTTGCTGGCGTCAAAGCCCTCAATGCATCCCAGCCAGTAAACCACAATTCCATCGCCAAACATCTCGTAGTACTTAGAGTACTGCTTTTTCCAGTAGAGGTTATGGCTTTTCGGATCTCCAAAAAGGGCTTTGCTCTCGATCCACTTAATTTTTCTGCCAAACATCTCAACAGGTTCGTCGAAATAGAAGTCCGGAGTTTTGCTGAAAACTCCCTTGAGATCCTTCTCTGTTTTGAACTCGAAGCCTGCTTTTTCAAGCTCGTAAGCCAGCGCCTTCTCTCCCAGCTTCCCCCTGCTTCTCTGGAGTTTTGCCGCTATCGGCGAGTAAACGTAATCTCTCTCCACCGCATCCCTGATTTTTTCGGCAAGCCTCTCATCATCCACCTCATCCGGATTGCGAAGAGCCTTGTTTATTGCCTTTGCAGAGAAGCCCATCCCCTTCATAAGGAGCCTTATTTTCATAACAGGCGGCAGGGTCAGCCATCTGGGGAAGCCCCTCTTTTTTTCCCAGTAATCAACTATCTCCGGTATCCTGTCAGCAAAAAGGTGATACTTCCTCTTTACGCTGTCCACCTTCTTTTGCTGCAAAATGCAGTGAAGCATTCCTCTTGGGTAGGGAAACTTTCCGACATCCCTGATCGTTCTCAAACTTTTTCTAATCCTTGAGTACTCATCGTACGAAATTTTCATCCTACCTCTCCTCTAAGCGAGTATACGAACAAAACTCTCACCCTACTCCCTCTCAGACCAGCATACTTTGTGCTCATCTTTATTCTGAATTTAGCGGATTTTTTAAATCTCGAAATAAAAACCCTTGCATCGTTTACATCCTCGAAGTAGACATCCAGCCCATTCTTAACAGGCTCCACTTCAGCACCCAGCTTGCCAGCAATGTTCTTTGCGATCTCAAGCTTCTGCAGATCCAGATCCCTGACCTGAACCTTGCATGGATGGTTCACATCTGTCAGTAAAGGCGGGACTTTAAAATTATTCTCAAAATCAGTAAGATTAAATTCAATGAATACCTACAGTGAGCATGGACCGACCTATCCTTCAGGTCGCCCTCGATCTGCTTGAGCTCAGGAGGGCGATTGAAATCGCCGGTGAGGCGATAGAGGGGGGTGCAGACTGGCTTGAAGCTGGAACGCCGCTGATCAAAAGTGAGGGGATGAACGCAATAAGGGAGCTGAAGAAGAGGTACAGAGGGCACAAGATACTTGCCGATATGAAAACGATAGACACCGGAGCTGTTGAGGTTGAGATGGCAGCAAAGAGTGGTGCCGATGTCGTGATAATCCTCGCCCTTTCCGATGATGACACCATAGCCGAAGCGATAAGGGCCGCACGCAAATATGGATGTGAGGTCATGGTGGACCTTATCAATGTCCCAAATCCGGTGGAGAGGGCGAAGGAAGTTGAAGAGATGGGTGTTGACTACGTCAACGTTCACGTCGGTATTGATCAGCAGATGAAAGGGCTCGACCCGCTTCAGATTCTTGGTGAGGTTGCCAGGAACGTTTCAATTCCCGTTGCAGCTGCTGGAGGGCTTGATGCTGATAGAGCAGCGGCATGCGTTGCAATGGGGGTAAGCATTATCATCGTTGGTAGTAACATAGTGAAATCGAGGAACGTTGCAGAATCAGCCAGAAAAGTGAGAGAGGCCATAGACAGTGTGGAGAGTAGAGACGTGCAGATCGCAAGGAAGAGCTTAGAAGAGGAGATTAGAGAGCTTTTGATGAAGGTCTCAACGCCCAATGTAAGCGATGCGATGCACAGGGCGAGGGCAATGGAGGGTGTTTATCCCCTTGTGAGGGGCAAGAAGGTGGTGGGAAAGGCCGTAACTGTGAGCACAATGGATGGGGACTGGGCAAAAACTGTTGAGGCCATAAACGTTGCCGGAGAGGGAGACGTGCTGGTTATAAAGTGCTCTGGAGATTCTGCAGCCGTTTGGGGGGAGCTTGCAACCAGGAGCTGCATAAACAGGAAGATTGCCGGTGTTATCATCGATGGGGCTGTGAGGGATGTCGATGACATAAGGGCTCTTGACTATCCTGTTTTCGCCAGAAGGGAGGTGCCCAACGCAGGAGAGCCGAAGGGTTTTGGAGAGATAAACGTCAAAATAATCTGCGGTGGAATAGAGGTGAATCCCGGAGACTGGATAATTGCGGACGACAACGGCGTGATGGTTCTGCCAAAGCAAAGAGCTTATGAGATTGCAAGGAGGGCTTTAGAAGTGAAGAAGGCAGAGGACAGGATCAGAGGTGAGATAGAGGAGAAGGGCAGAACCCTTGCTGATGTAGTTGAGCTCTACAAGTGGGAGAAGGTTCAGTGATTTTGAAGTGTAGGTGATCTTAGTGGGAGTCTCCATTATCTCACCACTCAGGTGAATTTTTGAAAGAAACTCTTTTATTTTAGGTGTCCTAGGGCATATCGAGGATGTTTTCTTAAATGTTTCCATATCTCCTCCCCTTAGCTGGTAATCGCATTTTAATTCCAAATTTTTATTCCAAACTGTTTGATTTGATTTTATCTCATTAGAAGAATGAATAACACTAGCTATTTTGTTTATTTTATTTTATGAGTTATAGAGTTCAACTGTGAGTAGATATCATTTTATTGTCAAATCAAATTAGATACGTGCTATCATAAATTTTAAATAGATGTAGCATAGCAATGTTACTATATGTTAACAGAAGGTGTTAACAGAAGGGGGTGGATTAAATGTGGAATAGAAAACTTACTGCCATCCTGCTGGTATTGGTGATGGTGGAAACAGCGGTGGCAGCAACGGCGATGGTAGGTAAAACTACAAATAAAACAGACTTCATGGAGATAACGGACCTAAAGGAGAACGGGGCACTAATGATTAGTAACCTCGACAAAGGCATCAGTCTCAGGGAGGTAGAAAGGATTCAAGAGGAATTCGTTAAGAAAATTAAAACCAAATATCCCGACAGAGCTATCGCTGTAGCGATTCCTGAAGTTCCGAAAGATGCGAAGCTCATAGCTTATGCTGTAAAAATCGATGAAAATGGTGTTTTGAACCAGTACTTTGGTTTTGCTGATGACAGCAAGTCTGCAAGAAAGGTGTATGAGAAAGTCAAACAATGGTGGTACAAGAATGATATAAAATCACCAAAAAGCACCAAAGCTTCACCAAACTGGGTTGAAATCGGCAGAAATGATGCAAATTACTATAAAAATCCATATGGTGGAGTTACTAACAACTTTGAAGTGCGACAGCTGATCAACGATGGTTCCACAAGATATGACTGGTTTGCCGTAAAGCACATTTTCGCAATGGAGCCGGGACATCAAGCTTTCGGATCTGAATGGCTAAACGACATAGGTTATCCAATACATGACTACTCGGTTTCTACCCTCACCCCTCGACTTCATGATTGGGATCCCTACACTGCTCAAACTGGACAAAAAACCATAACAGTTTCTTTAACTGCTGGTGAAGATATCTCTGGAACGTGGAGCTGGAGCTACACTCAGCCAGATGTGACAACTCTTGTACGCACCAGTACTTACTCGAAAATCGCAAAATGGGAAATGCGTTTCAACAATTACGATGTACAAACCAGTACAGGAGGCATGAAACCTGGCAGTTGTGTGAGGGTTAATCAACCAAACTATTGCGCCAGATTTTCGCTTTTAGACTTGACATCCGAAGGAAGGTTTAAGAAACCAACTTGGAATGGGTACGAGTATTATACATTAAAACATACTTGGCATATTAATATTATATATTGAGTTAACTTTAAATTTTTTATCACAAAAAGAGGCTAAATTATGAGGAGGAAGCAAATAAAAGCAATATCGCTAATTGCTGCAGTTTCAGTGATCTTGTTGGTGGTATGGTACTCATCAAGCCAAAATGCAATAACGGTTCAAACACAGGAAATAGTGTTATCCGAATTATGGGAGAAGATTGCAAATTACACAGACATGTTAAATTCAACAGCAAACCTTATCTGGTTGCATTTGAGAGTGTCAGGGAAAAAAGTTCAATCGTTACACATCGAATTCACAGCCCTGAACTCCAATGGCGAAAATAGAGTTTATTATGTGGATGTGAACTCATTAGGAGTCGTGAAGATCAATTCAAAAGCAATAAATAGGGTACAACACACCCTCCACCCATTAGAAGTATTCAAAGAACTCGACAGATATGGCCTGAAAAACATTGGCCCGGAATACACGATTGACGTCGATTTCGAGTGGGGGGATCTGGAATACACCGGTCCGTATCTCCTAACGGATGGAAAGCTTACACCTCTTGAAAAAGTGGAGTTCCACACTCAGACGCCAGTCTGCACCATAGTAGTATGTAAAGACTCGTGTGAAGTCTGGCTTTTAAAAAGAGACTTAGCAAGGGCTGAAAATTAAAAATTAAAGCTCCCTGCTGTACTTTCCAAGCTTTTCAGCCCTGCGATGCCGGTAGGATATCTTCTGGTTCGGATATCCCATCTCACGGAGGATTGGAGCGATCTTCTTCTCAATTTCAAATATATCTGGCCTCTTTGCAAGTTCGGGTGGAACACTTTTTCTCTCCTTCGGATCCATCTGAAGAAGCTCACATATCGCTTCTGCGCCCCACTTAGCTGCGAGAACGACTGGATGATCTATCTCCTTCGGATCCTTGGTTGAGAGCATGCCGCACTTGTCCTTCTCAGCAACTATGAACATCATCTCCCAGAACCTCGCATCCGGGTCCAGAAAGTCGAAGGCTCGCTGAGTTCTGTTGTATCGCAATCTAAGGCAGTCTATTGCACCAAAGGTCTCCTCAAATCTGTTTACAATGTTGATGATGGCAGGGAGTGATGCGGCAGCGCCAAGAGCTGAGTTCTCCATAACCTCCTTTCTTGTGAGGCCAACAACGTAGGCTATGAGGAAACACGCAGCACTAACAGCCCCACACGTACCAACCCCGGTTGCTGCTGTACCCCCATGAAGACCCATCATTCCCATGTGGATTGCCTCTTCAACCTCTATCGGCATCAGCTCAATCCCCTCTTCCCTGAATGCCCTGCATATTCCCTCAAACGTTCCCGGAGCGCAGGCAAAGTACTTTCTACCCGCCTCAAGCGCAAATCTACATGCATTCTCAACAATCCTCTCCTTCTGCTCCTCTGTCAGCTCAACCCTCTCCACTTAAACCACCAAAAGTGACTAAACTTCAGCTTTTATAATGATTTGGTTTAAATGTGTAATCATAACTTAAGACTTTTGGTAATTTCAAGCAATTTTTTCCACTTTTTGTACTTCCAATCCACACTTTCCTTTCTTTCAAAAACATCGCTGAAGGGCATGCAGAAGTCCCTCCTCCACTTGCCTATGGCCCTTCCAGCGATCAAATTCGCACCGAAAGATGTTCCCGCCAGAATCGCCCCTCTCTCCACCGGCAAGCCGGTAACATCAGCGATTCTTTGAAGGAAGAAGTCGTTTGAAGACATCTCACCATCACACTTTATTCTTCTCAGCCCCGGAAACTCCCGCTCCATTATCTCGACTATCTCCGCAATCCTAAAGGCCAAAGCCTCAAGCAGGGCTTTAACTATATCCTCCCTCTTCATTGCGTTGGATATCCCGTAAAGCAGTCCCAGAACGGAAACGTAGTGGGGAGTGGCCAAACCTGTAAAGGCGGGGATCAGCAGCATGTCGTCGTTTTGAGATTTAAACGCCATGTCGGAAGTTTCGGTAACATCGCTGTAAATGCCAATGTCCCTCAAAACCTCAACTGCCGAGCCGCTGTAGAAGAGCATTCCCTCCATCATGTATCGCAGCTCTCCCTTCAGCTTCCATGCTATCAGGGGCAGCAAGCCACCCAAAGATGCAGCAGGCTTATCACCCACATTGAGATCGACAAAGCTGCCCGTCCCATTTGTAACCTTCAGGTCCCCCTTCTCCCAGCACCCGAGGGCGTAGAGAGAGGCTGACTGATCGGCAATAACTCCCGTCACTGGTACGTTTCTGTACTCGCCAAATATCCCATCACTCTCCTTCAGCACTGGGAGCATTTCAATGTCAGCAC
This sequence comes from uncultured Archaeoglobaceae archaeon, assembly GCA_965541645.1. GTDB lineage: Archaea > Halobacteriota > Archaeoglobi > Archaeoglobales > Archaeoglobaceae > Archaeoglobus. The sequence continues at coordinate 18,188 of CBEUCM010000017.1, forward strand.
CAACGATCTCCAAAATCGGTTTGCTCCACCTCATGAAGTAGGAATCGAACATACCAGTGGCTGCAGCGTTTGAGTAATCAGTAAGGTGCTCACCTGTAAGATTGTACACAAGCCAGCTGTCTATCGTCCCCACCTTAAGGTCGTACTTGGTTTTTTTCTCTCCAAGCTCATTGAGCATCCAGCATAGCTTTACGCTGGTGTGGTTCGGCCTTAAGGACAGCTTGGACAAAGTTATGAACCACTTCGCCCTCCTGCTGTTCTTTATTGCCGGCAGCAGTCTCGATATTCCTGCAACGATCTTCCCGACAGCCCTTGCCATCCTGATAACCCTCTCCCTGTTCATGCGATCTGCAAGGGCATTTGCCCTCATGTCCTGCCATCCTAAAGCGGGAAAGATTGTCCTGCCGGTTTTCCCATCCCACATCACGGCCGTTGTTCTCTGATTTGTGATTGCAATTGCCTCAACATTGTGCTTGTCAATTGCGTGATCAGCGAGCTTCAAGCATTTTCTGGCCATATCCTCGGCATCGATCTCAACCCATCCTGGCTGGGGATTGTGCTTGACAACCGGCTCCTTTACCAGCTCGACCAGCTTAGATTCGTCATAGACCGCAAGCTTGATCGTCGTGGTTCCAGCATCGATTACGGCTATCATGCTCTCTCCCCTACAGTCTTTCTCCCACCAGCTCAACGATGTCCTTTGCCTTCAAAGCCAGCTTGCAGGAGGGGCAAGCCGTAATCGCTTCATATTCAAAGTGCTCCCTCCTCCTTTCTGCAACCCTCTCAGCATAATCTGGAGCGATGAACCTGTAAACTCCTCCATAGCCGCAGCAGTGAGTGTCCTTTTTGCTGAACAGCGGTTCGTGCAGTTCAAAGCCCATATCCTCCAGCAGCTTTCTCGGCTCATTCACAATGTCGAGCTTTCTTGCCAGAACGCACGGATCGTGGTAGGATACATCCCTTGGGGTGTCTCCATCCCCTCCCAGCTTAACTGGGTTGAGAACGCTCAGAATGTGTGCAGCTTTAATCCCGTTTTCCCTCATTATCCACACACAGTGGGGGCAGTTGCTCACAACTCCCTCGTACTTGGATGCGATCCTTTTCAGCTCGTCGATCTTTGCCCTGAATCTGTCGTAGAGGCCAAGCTCATAGTAGGGCATTCCGCAGCAAATTGCATCTGTGAGGGCAAAGTCAAGGTTGAGCTTCTCAAGAACCTCCACTGTAGTATCAAAAAGTCCGCTCTCAAAAGTTCTGCATCCCGGGAAGTACAGCACGCTGCCATCTCTTTCCTCAATTTTCTTTGCCTTTTTGTAAACTTCCCTCTCGAACTTTTCAGCAGCTTTAAGGGCAACTTCGCCCGATCTCATATCCCGCAAAATATCGTTAACGCTGATATCCATCGGACAGGCGTTTTTGCAGGCATCGCAGGGAAGGCAGTGATAAATTGCGTCAAAGGCATTGCCGGAAAAGTAGGCCAATCTGGCTTTAACTGAGGGAGAAACAGTCAATCTACGCTCGGCATCAAACACCGGGCAGACGTACAGGCACATGTTCGGGCAGAGCATGCATTTCGTAATGTCGTCAGCCTTGCCGAGCTTGGGTACGACCTTTGCCAGCCTCAGCTTGGTTTTCATGTCGGTGTTCGCAATTATCCTGGAGATCACCTTCGGGTTTATCAATCGAACATCACCCCCCTGTTGAGGATGTTCCTTCTATCAAGCATAACCTTCATGTCCTTCAAAATCGAGTAAAATCCGCCGATTTCTTCGGAAAGCCACCTCTTTCTCAGTCTGCCGATCCCGTGGTGATGGGTTACATTCCCACCACTTCGAAGAGAAGCTCTGATCGCCCTGCTCCAGACCTCGTGGTAGTACTTTTCAATGTCTGCCGGCAGTCCGGCAAAGGTGAAGTAAAAGCAAAGTCCACTCTCGTAGAAATGAGACGCATGGGCTGAGGCCGTCACAGTGCCCTCAACACCTCTTATGGCACCAATTACCTCTTTGTAGAGCTTTTCGGCATCCTTCCAAAAGCAGGCAACCTCTATCGTGTCGAATATGAAGCCGAGCGGCACTATCTTTGAGATGTCGGAAACGTTGAACCTCTTCTCCAACCACTTCTCAGCGTATCCGTCAACCAGCTCACCCTTAACGAGGGTTTTGGCCATTTCTTGCCTGTTCAAGGCTCCTTTGCCCTCAAAAACGGCAATCAGACTGAATCTATCCGAGTCGAAGTACCTTATGCTCTCCTCGTCATCAAAAATTCTCATCAAAGCCGGCTTTAAGCCCATCAGCATTTTTGCATCCTTCACAGCCTCTCCCATTGAGCCGTACTCAACGGAGAGGGTGTAGAACTCATCGGGGAGTGGGAAGACTTTCAGCACCGCCTCAGTCACAACCCCGAACAGCCCTTCGCTGCCCACAAAAAGCTTTTTGAGATCTGGTCCCGCCCTTCTCGGTGTCATCTTCTCAGTTAAAATCTCACCATCCGGGAGAACCGCTGTGAGGGAGATCAGAAGGTTCTCTATGTTGCCGTATCCAGTCGAGAATTGCCCGCTCGCTGCTGTGGCAACCCACCCCCCAACTGTGGAGCAGTAGAGGCTTTGCGGGGAGTGACGGAGGGTTAGGTTGTGATGGTTAAGCACCTTCTCCAGCCTTCCACCCACAACACCCGCTCCGGCCCTAACAAGCATGTTCTCCTCATCGATCTCAATGCTGTCGAGGGCAAGGGTGGAGAGCACTATACCCCCCTCGTAGGGTGTTGCAGCGTCCATTACACCGCTTGCACCGCCAAAGATGTAAACCGGTATGCCGTAGGAATTGGCGATCCTCAGCACAGTTGAGACCTCTTCAGTGGTTGCTGGGAAAACAACAGCATCGGGCAAAGCTGGGTACGACTTTTCCAGAAGCTTTGGAAGGTGAAGAGGGTTGTAGTCCTTTGAGTACGCTATTCTGTCTTCCATTGATGTCGAAAGTCTAACTCCTGCTGCCTCTATTTCCTCCATCACCCTATCGATCATTTCACTCCACCGACCTAAGCTTTACCGCAGTGCCATAGGCCAGAAGCTCTGCAGCACCAGCAGTTGTTTGTGAGGTTGTGAATCTGACGTTTATCACGGCATCGGCATTGAGAGCCTTTGCCTCGTTTATCATTCTGTTCAGAGCCTCAATTCTTGCATCCCTCAGCATTTCCGTGTACTCATCGATCTCCCCACCAACGATGTTCTTCAGTCCTGCAAGGATGTCTTTACCGATGTGCTTCGCCCTAACCGTGTTTCCAAACACAACCCCAAGAATTTCCTCAACCTCATGGCCCGGCACGTAATCTGTTGTGGTAACAATCACTTTCTCACCTCCTCTAATCTTTTTTCCCGTCCACCAAAAATTAGGAGAGCAATTCCGATGGCGATCATGGCTGTATCGATGAGGAAAAGGAAGGGCATTGTAACTTCAAGAACTGCACCAACGATTATGAAACCCAGTCCCCACTTCACATGACTTTCCATATCTAACCAAGCCCGGGTGGAGTATTAAAGGTTAGCCTACGATGAGTTCCTCAAGCACGGCAGGGACAGTTTTGTTCTCGTAAAGTACCTGATATATGTTCTCCAGCAGTGGAAAATCTCCATCTTCAACCTTTCCTTCATTTTTCAGCTTTTGCAGAAGCCTGTAGGCCCTTTTTGTTGTACCATATCCCTCAATAACACCCACACCTCTCTTTGCCAGCTCCTCAAGTGCCTCCTTGGCAGTGTACCCCTTGCCAAGCAGCTCACCAAGCATGCCATTCCTGCCACCCCTGAAGGTTGCGATGAGATCGCCAAAGCCTGATAAACCAAAGGCCGTCATCCTATCACCACCAAGAAGCCCGATGAAGGAGGCAATTTCGTTTATCGCCTTTGTGGCAATAACACCCTTCGCATTGCTCATCTCAACGTTATGAACGCTCTCGTAACCCCTTATCCATGCAATCGCTATTGAATACACATTCTTCAGTGCAGAGGTTATCTCCGTACCCTTTACATCATTCGAGACCTCAACACCATAGTGCTTGGTCTCAAATATCCCCTTCATCTCCCTCGCAGCGTCGATGTTCTCACTGCTGAACACAACCCTGGTTGGCATTCTCTTTGCAACCTCCCTCGCTATAGCCGGGCCTGTTATGGCCACCGTTTTATCCCTAAGGTCTTTGATCTTCCAGATCGCTTCAGGGATGGTCAGAACCTCACCGTTAACTTCAAGCAGACCCTTTGAGATAAGGATCAGGTACTGATCCTGCAGTTTCTCGGAAATTTTTCTGAAAACTGGCAGGACACCTTCAGTGCTAACTCCGAGCAGAATCACGTCAGCACCATCTATCGCCCTGTCAAGCTGATCTGGATAAAAGATCTCCACATTTTCCAGTTTCACACCTATCCTCGGATGTTCTTCTCCCCCCTCAACTTTTTTCAGAATCTCAACGTCGAACTCTGTGCCCCATATCCTCACCACATTTCCGTTATCGGTGAGGGGAATGGAGAGGGCAGAACCCATCGCACCTGCACCGAGAATTGCAACTTTCATGTCTCCTCTATCTCCCCCAACTTGAAAATTCTTTCGTTCCCCAACCTTTTTATAATCGGTGCGTCAACAACCTCTATGCCCGGAATAGTTCCACACAGACACTGCGTTGTTTGTGGAAAGGCAATCGAACCCGATCAGCACGTTTGCAGCGAGGAATGCGAGGAAGTCCTTCAGAAGGAGAGGAAGAGGCAGAGGAACTTCATGATAATCATGTTCGGAATCCTCATTCTGCTCCTGATCTTCATGTGGCTGCCCTACCTGCGCTCATGACTCAAAAATCTCTCCCGGGACTGGAACAGGATAGCGCTCAGTCAGGCAAGCCAAGCAGTACCTGTCATCTCCCCCAACGTTTCTCACAGCCCTGAGCAAACCTTCAATGCTCAGGTAAGCCAAACTATCAGCTCCCATCATCCTGCCTATCTCCTTAACACTGTGGTTGGCAGCAACAAGCTCCTCTCTCGTCTTCATGTCTATTCCAAAATAGCAGGGGGCGATGATTGGGGGGCTGCCTATCCTCATGTGCACCTCCTTGGCTCCGGCTTTCTTTATCATCTCAACTATCCTCTTTGATGTCGTCCCCCTCACTATGCTGTCGTCAACGAGAACGATCCTCTTGCCCTCTACATTTCCCCTCACGACGTTGACCTTCAGCCTTACAGACGACTCCCTCAAACTCTGCACGGGCATTATGAAGGTGCGACCAACATACCTGTTCTTTATGAGGCTCTCCATGTAGGGCAGTCCAGACTCGTTGGCATAACCAATAGCTGCGGTAATTCCACTGTCCGGCACGGCGGAGACGTAATCGGCATCAGCTGGCGATTCCTTTGCCAGAATTTTTCCCATTTCACTTCTGGCCTCGTAAACACTGACCCCATCTATTATTGAATCTGGACGAGCAAAATAGATGTACTCAAAAATGCATGCCGCCTTCCTCTTGGATTCCTCTATCCTTACAAATTCGAGCTCTCCGTTTTTGATGACTGCAGCCTCTCCCGGCTTAACATCCCTTATGAACTTCCCACCCAAGGCATCCACTGCACAGCTCTCACTGCAGACCACATACCCATCGTCCACCTCTCCAACACAGAGTGGTTTGAACCCAACCGGATCACGATAGCCAACCACCAGATCGTCAACCATGAGGGTTAGGGTGTAGCTTCCGATCAGGATCCTGCTAAGAGTTCTCAGAGATTCAACTACATCTGCAGTTTTGAGCAGAAACTTCGATAGTAGCTGGGCTATCACTTCTGTGTCCGAATCCGTTGTAAAAACCCTCCCCTCATTTTCCAGCTCTGCCCTCAGCTGTGCGTAGTTGACCAGATTGCCGTTATGTGCCACAGCAATTGACCCTGCCTTCGATTTGACAACAAAGGGCTGGGCGTTTTCAAGCCTTGAGAGGCCGGTGGTTGAGTACCTAACATGCCCGACAACTGTGTTGCCTTTGAGCATCTCAAAATCACTGTCTCGAAAAACCTCCGTAACGAGGCCCATCCCCTTCTTGTACTTTAAAGAACCATCAAATGCTGCAATTCCGGCAGATTCCTGCCCCCTGTGCTGAAGGGAGAAAAGGGCATAATAGGCGAGACGAGGGGAGAGAGATGGGTCTGAGTGATATATTCCAACAATCCCACACATTTACGTCCTGTACTTTTTCTTGTTGACCCAGTTGTAGCTCCTCAGCCTCTTGCTCCTTCCGAAACCACAGGCTGCACAGTAGCCCTTTCTCCTGTGGAAGGCGTTTCTACCACATCTCCTGCATCTGACGTGCACCCTCTTCCTTCCCCTCTTACCCATTGCAGCAGTTCCGTCCGACATCACTCACCACCCGGGGCTGGTGATACAAAGACTACAGTATCTCCTCTTATCACAACGCTCCCGACTTTCTTCACAACCTCTCCATTCTGAATCTCCTCGGCATCGAGCAGCACAAGATTCATGTGGATGTCGTATCCATCCAGCGTTCCCCTGAATTCTCTCCCACCCTTCAATCTGACGATTACAGGGGACTTCAGGGATCTGTTTAGCACATCCAATGGTCTGAGCGGCATGTTCCTACCTCCAGAAGTATAATAGGTCTCAAAACACCAGCTATTTAAAAATATCGCTCATGTTTTCGAAAATGTTTTTAAGTCCACTCGCTCAGATCATTGCGTAGCGCGGGTAGTCTAGCGGTAGGACAACGCCCTTCCGAGGCGTTAGCCCGGGTTCGAATCCCGGCCCGCGCATAAATAATGACGTTCTGTACAATGGCAGATTTGAATAACCCTAGATACGATTTTCAGGATCATAAAGGCAAGGTGATACAGAAGAACTTGGAGGGTTCATAGATTGCGAGAGAATGTCTTGAGATACGATTCAAACTCGGGTTTGAGGAAGTTTAATTGGATATTTACAAATAAAACAACAAATAAAACAACAAAAAAATTTGGAATTTGTAGAAACCAGCTATTTTCCTTTAACCCTAATAGCATCACTACCTTCAAAATCAGCATATCCTCCGTTGTAGTAAACTTTACCCAATACTGTCAAAGTTACTTTATCTCCGCTCGTTACTTCCAAATCCTGTCTGTTGAATTTCACTATCAGCTTGTTCTTCGTAACGATTCCTTTTATCGCCTGTGCTCCTTCACAGTTGATTGTGCTTACATTCACTTTCTCAATGTCGTAACCTTCTGGCAGAGTTATGAAAGCCGTAAATTTTCCTTTGCTCTTAAGATTGAGGGTCTCTGGCTTGATTGTGACATTTACCGGTATTGGATTTACAGTTACCTTTAGAGTATCAATACCGACTCCTCCATCATCATCTGTTACTTTAAGCGTGACATTGTAAATGCCTTTTGAATAATAGATGTGTGCTGGAGTTAGCGTAGCATTTGCTGTAGAGTTATCTCCAAAGTTCCATTCTATAACAAAGGTGTCATTTCCTGGGTCGGTAAAGCTCCCGTTGAGGTAAACAATATCCCCTGCTGTAGCCTCAATGTCACTTCCAGCATTTACTGTAGGGGGAACATTCAGCACAGTAACAGTGGTAGTGTTAATGCTTTCCGCTCCGAAGCTATCTATCACCTCTAAGCTGACGTTTCCTGAGTAGTCATCTTCCCAGGTATAATTTACTATTCCACATGTTGCTGTTGCGTTTGTTTCATAAACTCCATCTCCATCAAGATCCCACAGCCATATAACTATGTTATCGTTTGGATCATATGAAGCAGAGCCGTTGAATTGGATTGAGGAGCCTTCATAACCAATGTAGGGTCCGTTAGTGATTGCCACTGGTGGTAAATTGTAATTCGGTAGCAATAGTTTATAACATTCCTTAGGCAAGAAGAGCGGGTAGAAGTCTCCATTGTAAGGTGAATCGATGATTCCGTCTCCGTTCTCATCCATTCCATAACTCCAATAATTGCCTATGTAGCTTCTAAATCTTTCACCGTTGTAGATGTAATCAATCGGTTCTGTGGAATTAAACTTAACAAAATCTCTATTAATATCGCGATAAAAGGTGATGTGGCCTCCAAGGAGATTGTTGTAATAAACCACAACTTCTTTAGGATAAACAAAGGTTAAGAGCTGCCCCCTATAATCAATCGTATTGTTCGTGATCACCCCACCACTTTCGCGTATTCCTACACCTCTACCTGTTATTGTATTTCCTTCAAATTCGAATTTTGTGTAGCTAAAGCTAACACCAGTGTTTATGATGGTGTTTTCGGTAACCTCTTCTCTTCCCCCAAAAAAGTCCACGACTGAATTGTTCATGAATAAATTGCCCCCAATTTTCGTGTGAGAGTTGTGTGCATATATTGCGAAAGCATTGTGCCCAATTTTGCTCCACTCTATCGTGATATTCTGCGAATTATATATGTGTATTCCGTACCAATTTTTGGAGATGCGGTTGTTGATAACTGAAATGTTTTTGCTCTCAGAGATCACAATGCCCTTATTTTCAACATGATATGGTGGGTATGAGTAAATTTCTCTGATTATCTTGTCGTTTTCTATTGTTGAATTTGCATTTTAGAAAAACTGCTCTTAACAAGACATATCCCCATTCTGTTGTTGTTCATTTTAGTGTCTATTATATCCACATTCATGAAAATGCCAGAGATACCGCGGCTATTATTAAAGATCCAGTTGTTTTTAATCGTAGAATTTAACATACTACCTGAAATGGCAACGGAAGTATGCGAAATAGTACAGTTCTCTATTGTGATGTCATTTGCCAATTCTGAATACCACGGGATACTGAAGATACCGAATCTCCCCTTAGTTATGTCACAATCACGTACTGAAACATTGTTAGCCTGATTTGATATTTTTACCCCCGAGTCAAAAGGACCTGTACCAAAGTTTCTGATTGAGAAGCCATCAATGGTTACATCACTTGCAGAAACTAAAACCGCAGATCCTGAATTATTACTATCTAAAATTGTATTTTCAGAGCCGTTTTCCGAGATCAGAGATAGAGGTTTATTTATGTTTATGTGTTCGAGGTAAACACCATCTCCGACGATAATGACGTCGCCTGCACTAGCATTATTTATAGCCCACTGGATTTTTGGATACTCATCTGGTACATAGATAGTTGCTGCTTGAGCTGAAAAAGCAGCATGCACAATAAGACGAACGGGATGAAGACTGTCACCCATCTCTTCAAAATCACCACCTTTTTATGCAGTTTATCTCTATTACGAAAAACATATTTAAATATTTCTTTTTTTAAGTTTGTTAGTTTTAGTGGTAACAATAAGCGAAAACATTGAGTCCTTACAAAACAAAATTATATCTCAGCCGACCTCTGTAACACTTTCTTTCTCTCTAAATCCAGATTAACAATCCAGAGCAAAAGGACATTAACAGCTACGAACTTACAAAAATTTCTTTGCTTCAACTTTTTTTCTATGATTGCTAAAATTCCTCGTTTCATCCTGTTTGCTGAGCTGGTATAATATTAGTGATGACTCATTAATGATGTGAAGAGGCAAAGAAACTGTGCTTGGTTCCGCAATACTTGCTAAAAGTTCCACATGTGGAAAATGAGCTCGATAAATTTTTTTAGTTGACTAAATGAAACATGTCAAAGACGCTTGCAAATGAAGGGGTAAAGACAGACAAGAAAATTACCCAAACTCAACCCCCAGAACGCAGTCAGGCCACCTCTCCTTGGACTCAGAGTTCAGAATCTCAATATCAACCACAGGATGTATCTCCGTCCACATCCCGTGATCCGTGTCTATAACCCATACACCCTTAACCCTAACCCTATCTCCAGGACAAACCCCTCCAATCCGCTCTATCATAGAGTGGTCTGCGGGAACAACTTCAACATGCAGTCCACCCTTTCTCAGAATGTAGTTCCCCACACCAAGATACCTGTTAGAATCTGGAACAAGGTCAAAGCAGTAATCCCCATCCCCCGCAATGAAGGGTGGTCTCACAACCCTGCCATCCACCTCCACGCAGGTCTCAACGATTCTCAGCCTCTCGGGTGTGTGAGTGTTAGCAAAAACATTTGATGCATTCCCACACGCTGGATCGAGCTGTTTCCACCTGTCGTCCTTCCAGTTATGAGGGATGAAGGGGTACAGAGATGTTTTCACGTTCTCCCTGAATGCAACATCCACTCCACACCCCACCACAAGGGCGAGGACCAAAAGAGCAGCCACAGCTTTCGATGCTGCAGGTCTGAGCAGCAGAGCTGCAAGTGATGCAACGGCCACAGCTAAAAGGAGTAACACTGGAAAGGTAACCAAAGAGAAGAAGAAAATCAGTGATGCCACCATCCCCGCAAAGGTTCCCCACCAGTCTGACTTCTCGGCAAAGCTGTAGATTGCATAGCCAAAAGGAGCAAGAAAGATCCCGAAAACCGCCAGAGAGGTGTGGATACCATCGTCACCATAGTACAGAAGGGCAATCAACAGTGCGATGAGGGTTTCAATCGCAGTCAGAGCGAGGGCTGACTCTACCAGACCTCTCCTCCACTTTACAGCCGATGCCAAATAGGCTACCGGTGGTCTGACGATTACGTTTAGCAAGGCTACTTCAATAAAAACTGCCTTTGTAAATACCATCACAGGCAAGGCGATTATGGTTGTCAGTAAAACCGCCATAAAAGCCTTTTTCGGCTTAAAAAACCAAGCTGCAAGTAATGTGACAAGATACGCAAGGCCGTATCCGAGGAATATAGCCGGGGCGTTGACCATTGTCGCCATCGCCAAGCTACCAAGCAAAACAAAAACAATCATGTTTTTCCCTAATAGTTATCCCCTATTTTACATTTTTGATTTCAAATTTTGGAGTAAAGTTTATGTTTGGGCTTGCAAACTCAGTTTATGCGATCCATCATTGCAATGCTAATAATAATTCTCATCGGTCTCGTCTCCTACTACCTCGTCATGGCATCCTGCTCACCGCAACACCACACCATCTATTTAGATGGTAAAAAGCTGATTTTAAGCGGCGTTGAGGACCCAGAGGTCCGTGTTTCCGGATGTGGCTTTTCTGCAACCTTTACAGGAGATATAGTGTACCTCGATCTTAACTGCAGCCACGTGCACGTTCAGGTTTACTCACACGGATCACTTATCTTTTCCAAGACCTTTGAGCTTAACCCGTGAGATTAGAGAGGCGAAGATCGCTGCACCAAACCCGTTATCCACGTTCACCACCGCAACTCCTGAGGAGCAGCTCTGGAGCATTGCAAAAAGCGTGGAAATGCCACCAAGGTTTACTCCATAGCCAACAGACGTCGGGACGGCAATAACGGGAACATCAACGAGGCCGGCAATTACTGAGGGCAATGCCCCTTCCATACCTGCAACGACTATTACGCTCTCCACCTTCTCTTCCCTTATCCTTTTCACTGGCTCCACAATTCTATGCAACCCTGCCACACCAACATCGTAAAATCTGAGCACATCCAGGCCAAGAAACTCCGCTGTTACAGCTGCCTCCTCTGCAACCGGAACGTCTGATGTTCCGGCAGTTAGAATTGCCACCTTCCCGATATTTTCCGCAATTTTCCCGATAGCAGCTATCCGCCCTCTCTCGTTTATTTTAACCCCTCTGAACTTCTTCAAAGCCTCCATCTGCTCCCTGCTCATTCTGGTAACCAAGGTCGGTTTTCCCTCTTCAATGAACCTCTCCACAATCGCAACAAGATCCTCGACGCTCTTGCTTTCTGCAAAAACTGCTTCCGGCTTTCCTGACCTCTGATATCTATCCATATCGAGGTTGGCTATATCTTCCAGGCTATACTTCTTCATGGTACTCCTGAATCGACTTGACTGTTATTTTTCTCTTTCTAATCGCCTCTATCGCTCTGACAGCTGCATAAGCCCCTGCAAGGGTTGTTATGTGCGCAACCCCATAATCAACTGCTGCCCTCCTTATCATGTAGCCCTCCGTTCTCCCCCTCTTTCCGCTCGGTGTGTTGATTATCAGATCGACCTCTCTGTTGACTATGGCATCTAAGATGTTTGGCCTTCCCTGACTAACCTTCAGTATCCTCTCAGCCTCCACACCATGACTTCTCAAAAATTCCCTCGTTCCGTCTGTCGCTATAATCCTGAACCCAAGCTCCTTGAACTTTCTGGCAAGGTTTACCGTCTTTTCGTTCTTATCCCTGTCTCTCACGCTGATGAAAACCGTGCCTTCCAAAGGCAACTTCGTGCCGGCAGCAAGCTCCGCCTTGTAGTAGGCAAGTCCGAAATCATAGTCTAAACCCATAACCTCTCCTGTTGACTTCATCTCAGGACTCAGCACGGGATCGACACCGGGAAGCTTGATGAAGGGAAAGACTGCCTCCTTCACGGCCACATGCTTGAGCTTCAGCCTCTCTTTAACTCCGAGCTCCCTGAGCTTCTTGCCCATCATCAGCTTTGCCGCAATCTTTGCCAGTGGCAGGCCTGTTGCTTTGCTCACGAAGGGCACTGTCCTGCTGGCTCTTGGATTGGCCTCAAGAACGTAAACCACCCCATCCTTCACCGCATACTGGATGTTTATCAGGCCAACAACACCGAGGCAGAGGGCCATCTTCCTCGTGTACTCCACTATTTTGCCAATCGTCTCTTCATCGAGAGAAATGGGTGGAAGAACACAGGCAGAATCTCCGCTATGAACTCCCGCCTCCTCTATGTGCTCCATTATGCCCCCAATAACGACCTCCTCCCCATCACAGAGAGCGTCAACTTCAACCTCAATCGCATCCTCGAGGAACTCGTCTATCAGTATCGGTTTCTCAGGGCTGACTTCCAGCGCCTCCCTTATGTACCTCTCCAATGTCTCCTCATCGTAAACTATCTCCATTGCCCTCCCACCAAGAACGTAGCTCGGCCTGACAAGAACCGGATAACCAATCCTTTTTGCAATCTCCTTCGCCTCCTCCAGACTGTGCGCTATGCCGTTCTCTGGCTGCGGAATGCCCAGCTTTCTGAGCATCTCTGAAAACCTCTCCCTGTCTTCCGCCATATCTATGGAGTCAACGGATGTTCCGAGAATCCTTGCCCCACTCATTTCAAGGTCCCTTGCAATGTTCAGCGGTGTCTGCCCACCAAACTGCACTATTACACCCTCGGGCTTTTCATTTTCGTAGATGTTCATCACGTCTTCGTGGGTAATGGGCTCAAAGTAGAGTCTGTCGGAGGTATCGTAGTCAGTTGAAACAGTCTCAGGGTTGCAGTTCACCATTATCGTCTCACACCCTTCATCCTTGAGGCTGAAAACCGCGTGGACACAGCAGTAATCGAACTCTATACCCTGTCCGATCCTGTTTGGCCCTGCTCCCAGAATCATGACCTTCTTTCTCTCAGTCCTGATAGCTTCGTTTTCATCCTCGTAGGTTGAGTAGTAGTAGGGTGTTTTCGCCTCAAACTCAGCAGCACAGGTGTCAACCATCTTGTAAACAGCCCCCAAACCCCTGCTCTTTCTGACCTTCCTTACCTCCCTTTCAGTTGTGCTGAAAATGTGAGCAAGCTGTCTGTCTGAGAAGCCGAGTCTCTTTGCCCTCTTCAGAACCTCATCTGGAAGCTCTTGAATGCTGCATCTCCTTGCCCATTCCTTCAGCTCCTCCTCAAACTCCACAATGTTCTTTATTTTCTCAATAAACCACGGATCGATCTTCGTGAGCTCGTAAATCTCATCAATGCTGAAACCCTTTTGAAGGGCATATCTGATGTAAAACACCCTCTCTGCATTTGGGAACTGGAGTTTCTGCCTTACCTCATCAGCCGTAACCTCCCTGTCCTTGCCATCGTTGCCCAGGCCAAATCTGCCGATCTCAAGACTTCTTATGGCCTTCTGAAGGGCTTCCTCGAAGGTTCGACCTATTGCCATAACCTCCCCAACGCTCTTCATCTGGCTTCCCAGCACCCAGTCGGCAGTGGGGAACTTGTCAAAGGCGAATCTGGGTATCTTAACCACAACGTAGTCTATTGTGGGTTCGAAGCTTGCAGGTGTCTCCTTTGTTATGTCGTTGGGTATCTCATCAAGGGTGTAGCCAACAGCAAGCTTTGCTGCGATCTTGGCAATGGGGAAACCTGTGGCTTTTGAGGCGAGAGCAGATGACCTGCTCACACGTGGGTTCATCTCTATTGCAACCACCCTGCCGTTTTCTGGATGAACGGCAAACTGTATGTTGCTTCCCCCAGTTTCAACCCCTATCTCCCTGATGATCTTTATGGCCGCATCTCTGAGATACTGGTATTCAACGTCAGTGAGAGTCTGGGCTGGGGCGACGGTTATGCTGTCTCCGGTATGCACACCCATTGGATCGAAGTTTTCGATGGAGCAGATGATCACGACGTTGTCGGCAAGATCTCTCATAACCTCCAGCTCGAATTCCTTCCAGCCTATAACGCCCTCCTCAATGAGAACCTGGTTGATCATGGACATCTCCAGCCCTCTCGCAGCCACCTCTCTCAGCTCCTCCCTGTTGTAGGCTATCCCACCCCCCGTCCCTCCGAGGGTGAATGCTGGCCTGACAACCACGGGATAGCCTATCTCATCCGCTATGGCCAAAGCTTCGCTGACGTCGTTGGCAGTGTCACTCTTGGGCACTTCAAGGCCTATCCTCTCCATGGAAGCCTTGAAAAGCTCTCTGTCCTCGGCCTTCTTTATTGCATCAAACTTCGCACCTATAAGCTCAACCCCGTACTTGTCCAGAATCCCCATTTCAGTGAGCTGGACTGCAAGATTCAGGGCTGTCTGACCGCCAAGAGTTGGGAGAAGGGCGTCGGGGGTTTCCCTTTCAATGATCTTCGCAACTATGTGGGCATCGAGGGGTTCTATGTAGATCCTGTCCGCCATCTCGGGATCGGTCATGATGGTGGCAGGATTGGAGTTTACGAGTACAACCTCATAGCCCTCTTCCCGCAGGGCCTTGCATGCCTGACTGCCCGAGTAATCAAACTCCGCAGCCTGGCCAATCACTATCGGCCCGCTGCCTATAACCATGATCTTCTTTAAATCCTCTCTCTTCGGCATCTGATCACCTGTACTCCTTAAGCATATCAACAAACCTGTCAAAGAAGAAGTAGGTGTCGTGCGGCCCGGGCCCAGCTTCTGGGTGATATTGTACAGTTATCAGCGGAACGTCCCTGTGAACCAGCCCTTCAACAGTGTGGTCGTTCAGATTTATCTGCGTGACCTCCACGTTCTTGGGCAGCGTTTTATCGTCCACCGCAAAGTTGTGGTTCTGGCTTGAAATGAACACTCTCCCGGTCTCAAAGTCCTTAACGGGCTGGTTGCTGCCGTGATGCCCGAACTTCAGTTTGAAGGTTTTTGCCCCAAGTGCCCAGGCCGTGAGCTGATGTCCCAAGCAAATCCCGGCCATTGGAATCTTGCCGATCAGCTTTTTTATCGTTTCAATCGTCGGTTTAACCCTCGCAGGATCCCCAGGGCCATTTGATATGAACACACCATGCGGATCCATTTCCAGGATCTTCTCAGCAGGGTAGTTGTAGGGCACAAGGGTTACGCTAACATTCCTTTTGAGTAACTGCCTTACAATACTCATCTTCACACCGCAATCAACAAGCACGACCTCCAGATTTCCAGATTCGTATCTCCTCGGCTCTCTCACGCACACCTTATCTACAAGATCGATGTCCCCGATGAAGGGCTGCTCAACAGCTTTCTTCACAAGCTCCTCTCTGTCGACATCTCCGATTCCAATTGCAGCCTTCATCGACCCGTAAATTCTGATCTTTCTCGTCAGCATTCTTGTATCCACACCCTCTATTCCTGGCACATCGTACTGCTTGAGCAGTTCATCAACACCCATCTCGCTTCTCCAGTTGCTTGGATGCCTGCAAAGCTCCCTTACAACAAATCCCTCCACCTTAACCCCGTCACTTTCAAAATCCTCCCTGTTAACACCGTAATTGCCAATGAGCGGATAGGTGAGCATGAGAATCTGACCCTTGTAGCTGGGATCGGTTAAAGCTTCAACGTAGCCCGTCATGCTCGTGCAGAAAACCAGCTCCCCCAAACCCTCCCTCTCAGCACCAAAGGCTCTGCCCTCCACATAGGTTCCATCTTCCAGTGCCAGAGCTGCTTTCATCCCAGCACCTCTCTAAGCTCAGCCACCACGTCCTTCAGCTTTGGGGCGTCAAAAAACTTTATGCCTGTCACCTCGTTGCAGAAGGCCTTGTAAAGGTTTGAAACTCCCTCCCTAACATCATCTGGAAGCCTTGGTGGTTTCCCAACAGCTTCCCTCCAGTTTTCCCTGCCCTTGTACTCCTGGACCTTCCTGTACCACTCCGTTTTTCTGTAGTACTTTCTCAAAATCTCCTTGCTCACCTCAAAGCCCTCATAGCTGAACCTGCATTCATCAGGTGTACCTACAGCATCCACAACCATGAAGTCTCTGCTGTCATCAAAAGCCACCTCGATCTTGCCGTCCTCGTTCTCCAGTCCGATTTTGCCCACTTCACTGCTTATAAGCTCATCAACCTCAATGGCGAGCTTCACAAGATCTTCAAACTCGCTGTCGGAAAGTCCGGAGATTTCCTCGGCCTCAGCATATGTCAGATACCTGTCAACATCCTCCAGCTTCGTGCTGAAATCAACTATCGGTCTTTCCAGCTTCATGTTGGGCTCAATCCTATCCAGCCCGAAATCTTGGGGTTTCACTTCCCCCCTCTCAACCCTCCTCAGAAGGGATGAGCCTTCGGGAATGCTGTTCCTGTAGATGATCTCAAGCGGGAGTAGGAAGTTTCCAGTTAGCTGCTTGAAAATTGAGTAATCCTTATCCGGCCTGATAACCCTTACAAGCTTTACTTCCATCTCATTCACGGGCGATTCGAGTTCATCCAGCCTTTTTACTTTCCCATCTTCAACTACTCCGAGGTAGTGGGTTTTTATCCCCCTCTCTTCAAGCTTCTCGAAGAAGTAGGCCGAAACCAGACATAGGGACTTGCCCTTACCCTCTATCTTGTCGGGCATCTCACCGTAATCAAATACAGAATATCGATCGGAGAATACGAATCTACCTTTGCCCAAACTTTCATTTGGCTCCTTGATGACCACAAGGTCCTTAACACTGCCCATCCCACCACCTCATTTCACTTCATCATCAGCACGATAAATTTCTTCCTTTTTTGCCTGCTGATACTCAACCACAGCCCTCCTTACCTTCTCGTCCAGCATGGCAAAGATCTTAGCAACCGCCAAGGCTGTGTTCTCAGCCTCCATAACCAGCATCGGTGCAACCCCAGAAGGCATCCTTATGCTGGACAGAACATCCATTCCGGCAAACTTATCGCTGTAGGGTGGTGAAGCTACAACAGGCCTTGAGGTGTTCGCATCAACAAACCCACTCAACGCATTGCTTCTCCCAGCAACCGTGACAAACACAACCTCCTCCTTTTCGTACTCCTTTATTATCTCAAGAACCCTCTCGGGTGTTTTGTGTGCTGAAGCTATCCTCATAACGCTCTCAATACCAAATTTTTTCAAGCTGTCTGCAATCTTACTGCTGTACTCAAGATCTGACTTTGCCCCCATAATTATTACAGCCCTCATGCCACCCCTCCTGTGGTTATTCTCCCAACCCTCAGACCCATTGCACAAAATATCTTTTGGTTATGCCCTGCCCATCACTCAACCCGGCTTTTCTCATTGTTGGCAAAACATTTCCGAAAAGCTTTTTAATAACCCTTTACTCTCCATGTTAAATATGGGTAAATATTTAGGGTGGTAAAATGTTCAGGGGTGTTGACTTCTACAATGTCGATGAGCTGCTGAGTG
>CBEUCM010000018.1:0-33667 GCA_965541645.1 uncultured Archaeoglobaceae archaeon
TTTGAGTGCGGGAGGTGGTTGTTTGAGGAGTGAAATTATTTCGGGATATCACAGTCAAAAAAGATAACAAAAAGGAAATTTACAATCCTGAGGTGATTGATGAGATAAAAAAAGAGATCAAACGGCTTAAGAGGGAATAATCTGACTACAAGGTCCTTTATTATGGTTTTAAGTTTAATCACTGTGGGAACGGATCTAGATGCTTACCTTAGCAGTGAAGTCTTTGGCTGGCTGATGATCGGGGCTGCTGCCCTTCTTCATCATGCTCGGCTACTGTCTGCTTGCAAACCAGCCAAAATCTGTGCTTATACCTCTCTTTGCCAGCTTTGCAGTCTACCCCTACTGCTGCTCTGCATGCGGAAAATCTCCACGGAATTCTCGTAGACTATGGTATGAACCCAGATCTCGCCATAAAGGTCGTTAATGTGGTAAGACTGGGTTTCCAAGCAGAAATTGTAATCACAGTATAAAAATCATTTATCGGCAGAAAACAAAACCACTAGTATCATGACTGCTGCAATCTCCGCCAGAATCACAAACACCGCAAGATGGTAGATCGACATATCATAAAGCAGACCTATCATCGCACTGCCAGCAAACCACGAAATACCGTAGGCGGTGTTGAATATCCCGTAGGCCGTGCTTCTGTAGCTGGGATGAACGATATCTGCAACGGCAGCACGCATAATTGTTTCCTGCATTCCCATCACTATCCCCCACACCAGTACTCCAGCAAGCACCGCAAATTGGAAAGAAGAGAAGGACAGCAGTATTAGTGGCGTTACCAGGGGAATCAGGATTAAAGCCTTCAACCCAATCCTGTCGTAAGCTTTTCCAGTTATCAGGGCTGCTACAGCATCGATCCCCATGGCAACGGCATAAACCACGGGAATGTAGGCATCGGGAAGTACGGACTTAACCTTGAAGTGGTAGGAGAGAATCTGGAAGTTCGCAAATCCGAGCATGCTCAGGAAGACGAATATTGTGTAAAGCCAGAAAGTTCTCGGAAGCTCCTTCTTGCCTTCACCACGGGTTTCGAGCGTGTGTGGAGCAGGATACTGGGATCTGGCGATGCTTAAAGCTACGAGAGTTAAAAGTGCTGGAAGCAGCAGCACGGTGAAACCCTGACGGTAGTCCCCTGTGAGGTAAAGCACGGCGAACAGAATTATTGGGCCGAGAAAGGCACCTATCTGATCCATCGCCTCGTGTATGCCAAATCCCCACCCCCTTCCAACCTGCTTTGTGGCATAGGAAAGTATAGCGTCCCTCGAAGGTGAGCGTATGGCCTTTCCTGCCCTCTCAAGGATTATCAGCAGAGCTGCGATCTCCCATCGGTCGGCGAGGGCAAGGAGAGGGATTGCGAGAATTAAAGCGTAGCCCACAAAGGTCATGAGCCAGTACTGCTTTGTACGATCGGCAATATAGCCAGTTGCCAACCTCAAAGCGTACCCTGAGAACTCCCCAAATCCAACTATAATCCCAAGCATCGCAGCACTAACGCCGAGAGTTGACAGGAAGGGGCCTGTCACACTTCTCGCACCCTCATAGGTTATGTCCCCAAAGAGGCTGACAACCCCCATCAGCAGGATGAACTTCATGGCCTTCTGCATACCACCACCTACTCGAACAGCTCTTCAGATAGCTCTCTAACCCTCTCCCTCGCCATATCGAGCATTTTCAACCCCTTCTCGGTTGCCCTATACACCTTCCTAACTTTGCCTTCAGCAACCACCTTCCTCGACTCAAGCAGCCCATCCCTCTCCATCTCGTGGAGTATCGGATACAGAGTGCCGGGGCTGAGGGAGTAACCATGTCTTTCCAGCTCCTTAAGCATCCAAGCCCCGTATATCTCCCCCTTGGATGCGTGATAGAGGATGTGCACCCTCACGAATCCCAGGAAGAGCTTTCTGTCTATCATGATATCGAAAACCGATAACGAATTTCGATATAAAAGGCTTCCGCTATATGAACAGTTCCTTTATTATTCTCTCAGCACCTGCACTCTCCCCGAAGTACAGCACCTCCCCACCCGTGAGAATGCAGGTTTTGTCGGACATGGAGAAAACATCCTCTATTTCATCATGCGTAACGACCATCACCCCTCCAGAGAAGGATTCAATGTAATCCAGCACCCTCTTCCTAACATCCCTGTGCAGTCCGTTGAAGGGTTCATCGAGGAGCAGATACCTTGGACTGGAAATGAAGGCCCTCGCCAGAACCACCATCTGCCTTTCTCCACCGCTGAGCGTTCCGGCCTTCTTGTCTGCGAGGATCTTCAGCTCTGGGAACAGCTCAAAGGCCTCTGCAACATCCCCGGCTATCGCCAGGTTCTCTTCAACTGTCAGGTTTGCAGCGACCCTCATCCTCTCGGGTGCGAGCGTGATGCCAAGTCTGTACCTCTCGAAGGGTCTCAGATCGCTTATGTCCCTCTTATCGAGCATGATTCTACCATCGCAGCCAACAAGACCCATCACAGCCCTCAGCAGCGTTGATTTGCCACTCCCATTCGGTCCTGCGATGAGCATGATCTCCCTGCCAAGGCTGCACGAAACACTCTTGAGAACCTTCCGCCCGTTAAACATCACCGACAGATTTTCAACCCTCAGCAAGTCTTCCACCCCTCATCTCGTAGCAGATGTCTGCAATCTCACGCAATGGCTTTATTCTGTGGGCTGTTACTATCGATGCGATGCCCATCCTCTTGACTTTCAGAAGTATCTTCCTCACCCTTCTGGCATTTTCCACGTCCAGCCCGGAAAAGGGTTCATCCAGCAGCAGGAGTTTTGGTTCGGTTGCAAGAGCTTTTCCTATCTCCAGCAACCTCAGCTCCCCTTGCGATAGATCCTTCGCCCTTTGCTCCTCCAGGCCATCTAAGCCTACAAAGCTGCATATCCTGCGAGCGTGTTCAACAGCCTCTTTGCGGTTTCTCCTTATCAGAGCCGCAACTGTGAGATTCTCAATAACCGTGAGCTTCTTAAAGGGACGGGGTATCTGGAAAACTATTGCTATCCCCCTTCTTGCAACTTTTTCAGCAGCCAAGCCCGTGATGTCCTCATCTTCAAACACAACCCTCCCACAGGTTGGTTTTTCAATACCCGCTATAATGCTGAGCAGCGTTGATTTACCGCTCCCATTCGGTCCGTGTATTCCAACAAAGTTCTCTACAACCAGATTCACACTTCTCAGAACAACGTTTCCATCGTAAACCTTCGACAGATCAATAACCTTCAGCATTCCACCACCTTCTGAGCTTGGGTGACAGGGCAAGAACTACAGCGTAGAGCAAAAGGTGTGCGGTGGGCAGAACACTTCCCAGAGCCATTGAAACGATGACGACAGCATAGCTGCCTGCAAGGGGGGACAGCCATCTCTTCCCGGCAATCAAACTGGCGATGAAGGGGAGCAGAGCAACTTCTGCAGAGAAAGCCTCAGGCGAGGCATGACCAAAGTGCATGACGTAGCAGATGCCCGCCAGAAAGGCGATGAGAATGGATGTTGTAAAGGCAACAACCCTGATCCGGAGGGCGTGGATGCCGACGCTCCTTGCAGCAACCTCGTCATCCCTCACCGCAGCTATCCTGAGGCCGAGGGCTGACTTTGAAATTGCAAGCAGTGCTGCGAAAGATGCAGAAAGAATGAAGGCTACCAGAACGTAAGCCTGAAGAGTCGGAAGAGAGTAAGAGCTGAAGCCCTCCTCTCCCCCTCTGCCCCCCAGCGTGAGGTAGTGGGAGAGGTACCAGAAGATGATGGTCAGTATAAAGCTGGTAAACACGAATCTCTCCTTTCCAAGGAAGGATGTTAAAACAAAAATCGCCAAGCAGAGCAGAAAGGCAGGAATCAGGAGCATGGGGTGGATGGCAACTGCGTAAGCTGCGAGACCGAAGGGTATGGAGTGGGCCAAGCTGACCCACCCTGCCCTGTCATCCAAAAAGAACCAGGAGAGAGACAGTACGGAGTATATGAGGGCAGTAATCGCAATAGACATGACAAAGGGATCGTGAAGGAAGAGGGGAACAACAAGAGCAACAAAGGCCAGCAGGAGATCCACCTTCAAAAGAACCACCCCTGAACTAAAAGATACAGAAAGGCGATGGGAAATGTGATGAGATACTTTCTGAAGCCAGATGCTGTTACGGCCAGCGCAGCGATTATGACGCTCACAACAATAACGCTCCATCCCATTGCAGGATCTAAGGGTTGAGCTGGGGCCAGAATGGAACCTGTCAGGCACACAAATCCGGATGAAAGGCCAATGGATGCATCCCTGATCCTGCCTGTGTTTACACCGTAGATCTCCGCCAGCTCCTGGTCTTCCTCAACGAAACGTATTTCAAGGCCCTTGGAAGAGTTAAGCAGAGCTGCAAAGACTCCAAGCAGGACGAGGAGAATAACTGAGGAATACACCTCGTGGACATCCACACTCTCACCGAAAATTTGGATGTAGCTTGTTTCCAGTATCTGATAGTACGAACTTCTGAAGGAGATTCTCAAAATCTCCTCAATTCCAATCGCAAACCCAAGGGATACTACTGTGCCCTCACCAACTGAAAGTCTTTCAGTAGCCTTTGACACAATTACGCCAACTCCAAGCCCCAAGAGAAAGGATATCGGTGCTGCAAGTACGATAGATTGAGTTGTGAGAAGGAGATACGCTCCGAGCGTATAAACGGAGGCAAGAGATAGGTTGAGGATCTTTCCCACTTTATAGTTTAAAAGCACGGTCGAGGCAAAAAATGAGAGAAAGATCGCTGTGAGGAGAGTTGAGATCATTCGGGGATCATTCCATCCATACTGGTTGTGTTGTGGCGAACTGGGGAGGATAGAGCACTTCCACCCTGCCGTCAACGTACTCTCCAATAACTCCCTTGAGGTTCTCACTGCCCCACAGTGCCTGATGCCTGCCATTGAAGGTGTAAACTCCTGCTGCACCTTTAAAGCTCCCGGATTCCAGAGTTTCTATGAGCTTGTCCTTGCCACCCTCCTCAAAGGCCTTTGAGAGGATTAGAATTGAATCGTATGTCAGAAGGCCAGCGTAGTTGTTCGCATCCTCCCCGTAGGATGCTTTGTACTCCTCAAAGTACTTTTTGGTCAGCTCTGTTTTTTCCGTTTCTTCAAGTGCTGCTGCTTGGAAGGCCGTGTACTCTGCATTCAGCTTTTTGAGTGTTGCTGGCAGGGCTAAGGCACCGCCAACCGAGTACACTATTCCCTTCCCACCATTGGCCCTGTACTCCTTCAGGAATTTTATAGAGACTCCGGTTGGGTCACCAAGAATTACCACATCCCTCTCCCCGACAACTTCAGCAAGCTGCCTTGCAACGTTCTTGCTGTCCTCAGGTGACACGCTGGGGGACTTGTAGTAGAGTTCCATTGCCGGATCAGATCCATAAATGTTTTTAATGGCGTTCAGCATCCCCTGATTGAAGGTCTTGAGCGGATCGTAACCAACGAAGTAGTACTTTTCAGGCTTTGCCAGGTTCAGAAACTCCGCAGCTAAGATTCCCCAGTAGGTGGTGTTGTAGGAGATTCTGAACACGTACTTGTTGCCCTCAGCGACCTTCTTCTCTATCATTCCAGTTGATGCTACACTCACAATGTAAACAACCTTGCTTTCTCCAGCCGCATCAGCAGCAACCATCGCCTGAGGACTGGAGTAGGCTCCAACGATGGCATCAACCTTCTGGGAGACGAGGTACTCGAAGGCCGTTTTCGTCTTTTCTGGGCTGTCACCACAGTCAGCAAAAACCAGCTCCACATTACCGGCATGCTTTGCTGCAAGCTCTGCAGCGTTTTTCATCGCAACTCCAGCAGCAGAATACATCCCCGTTTCGGGAATGAGGACTCCAATCTTTATTTTTTCTGGCTCTTCAGCCGGCGGGGATGGTTGAGAGGGTTGAGACGGCTGAGATGGCTGGGTACAGCCAAAAATAAGTAGGGCCAGCAGGATAGCTGCCAAGATCTTCCACTTCACTCCCTATCCCTCCTGAAGTTTGCCTTCCTCTTCTCAACG
Organism: uncultured Archaeoglobaceae archaeon; assembly: GCA_965541645.1. Classification (GTDB taxonomy): domain Archaea; phylum Halobacteriota; class Archaeoglobi; order Archaeoglobales; family Archaeoglobaceae; genus Archaeoglobus. The sequence continues at coordinate 6,008 of CBEUCM010000018.1, forward strand.
AAGGCCTTTATCCCCTCCTCAGCATCCTTCGAGGAGAAGGAAAGGGCAAACAGATCTCTCTCATACATTATTCCATCCCTCAGCCCCATCTTGAATCCTCTGTTCACCGCCTGCTTTACGAGCATAACCGCATAGGGCGATTTTTCCTTAATGGTCTCGGCAAGCTTCTTTGCCTCCTCCATCAGTTTCTCATGCTCTACAACCCTGTTGACCAGGCCAAGCCTGTAGGCTTCTTCAGCCGAAATTCTCTCCCCAGTAAGGCACAGCTCCATCGCCTTCTTCCACCCCACGATCCTCGCCAGCCTTTGAGTTCCGCCAGCGCCGGGGATTATACCGAGATTTATCTCCGGCTGCCCAAAGCTTGCCTTCTCACTTGCTATTATTATGTCGCAGGCCATTGCAAACTCGCATCCCCCTCCAAGAGCGAATCCGTTAACGGCAGCTATTACCGGCACCTCCAGATCCTCGATTTCTTCCAGAACCTTGCCCAGCTCCTCTATCGTCCTTCTCGCCTCGAAGTGCGACGATTCCGAGAACATCTTGATATCTGCTCCAGCACAGAAGGCCTTACCCTCTCCGGTCACCAGAACAACCCTCACACTCCTGTTCTTCTTGACGTACTCCACAACCTCCTTCAGTCCCTCCACAAAGTCCCTGTTTATGGCATTCAGAGCTTCAGGCCTGTTGAACTTGACGTAGAGGATACCGTCCTCTTCCCTGTACTCTACTGCAGCCATACTTTCACGTCCTGTAGCTCTTCGGCATTCCAAGGATGTGCTCAGCTATGAAGTTCAGCGCCATCTGCTGCGTCACAGGAGCTAAGCGGATGAGGTTTATCTCCCTCCACCACCTCTCCACATCGTACTCCTTCGCATAACCGTAACCGCCGAAAGTTTGCATGGCCCAGTAAACAGCCTTTATCCCCGCTTCAACAGCAACAGCCTTCGCCATGTTAGCAGCAGCCCCAATCTCCCTGTAGTTGGCTCCACTATCAAAGAGTGTTGCAGCCTTGAAGTTCATCAGCTTTGCACATTCGAGAGTTGCGTAAGCTTCGGCCAAGGGGAACTGCAGGCCCTGGTAGCTGCCAATCGGATCCTGGAAAACTACCCTCTGCTTTGAGTACTCAACGGCCTTGCTTATCGCTAACCTGCTTATGCCTATTGCCGCGGTTGTGAAGCTCATCCTCTCCGGATTGAGGGTGTCGAGCAGATGGTACCACCCTCCATCGAGTGGCGGGATGAGGGCACTTTCGGGTAGTCTGAGATTGTTAAAGCTCACCTCGCAGGTTTTAGAGTAGTTTATGCCGTGCTTCGGAATCGGATTCACCTTCACCGCATCATTGGGCAGATCAGCAAGGAATAGACTTATGCCGTGCGTCTTCTTTGGAGCCTTGTCCCTCGGTGTGGTTCTGGCAATTATGAGCATTCCCTTCGCCCTGTCAGCTCCGCTGATGAATATCTTGTTGCCATTTATCACCCACCCGTCTCCATCCTTAACCGCTGTTGTTCTGATGTTGAGCGTGTTTGTCCCCGCATCCGGCTCAGTCAAAGCCATGCAGAACTCCATCTCACCCTTTGCGATTTTTGGTAAGTACTTCTCTTTCTGTTCTTCCGTTCCGTACCTCACTATTGGCAGCGCTCCAAACACCTCTGTGAGAACGAAGTACCATACACCCCCTGCGCCGCATCCGTTTGCTGCCAGCTCCTCCATTGCTATCAACAGCTCCATCATTCCGTAGCCTGAGCCGCCGTACTCTTCTGGAATCACTATGCCCATAAATCCGGCATCGCTTATGGCCTTGAAGAACTCCTCAGCAAACTCCCCGTTTTCTTCCTTCTCCCTCCAGTACTCTGGAGGGAAGTCCTTGGCGATGTCTCTTGCAGCGTTTGCGATCATTCTCTGCTCTTCGTTAAGTTCAAAATTCACAAGCATCACCTCCAAAAAATAAAGTTAAGCAGGTTTAAAGTATAGAATGTCTGTAATCTTGCCCTCCCTTTGATCTTTGGGCTTCAGAACAGGTTTAACCCTCATTCCAACCTCAACGTTCTCAGCCTCCACCTCTCCAAGCAGATGGATTAGGCAGCCATCAGTTCCGTCGATGTCTATGACAGCGTAAATTTCAGGCTTTTCGAGGGGTTTCTCGTAGGCATCCAGCCTTGCAACGGTGAAGGCTCTCACCCTCCCTTCACCGCTGACCTCTATGAACTCGGTATCGCTGAAGTCCTTCTCGCAGTAGATTCTGGGTGGGAAGTAAACCTTTCCACACTTCTTGCATCTTGCTGCTATAAACTTCTCCTCATCCTTGAGCTTCTTGAAAAACTCGTCTCCCGCTTTTCCACTGGTGTAGATCCAGTACAGCTCTATACTTCCATCCCAGTGTCTCAACTCCTTCGGGTTCACAATCTTCTCAATCATCTTCATCCCTCCAGAGGTTTCCAGTACTTGATGTCCGTAATCGCACCTTCTCTCTCCTCCTCACTCTTCCACACAGCTTTGACTTTCATTCCGATGTACACGTCTTCGGGCTTAACCTCGTCAAGAATGTGCATAATCCCCATGTTGGGTGAAGCACCATCGATTGCAATCACAGCCACGATGATTGGCTCAGGCAGCGGTCTTGCATCTGGATCTATGTAGGATATGGAGAAGGTCTGAACAGTTCCAGTGTCCTTGAGCTCAACCCAGCCGTCTATGGGTTTGAAGCAAAGCTCGCAGAACATCCTCGGCGGAACCATGATTCTGCCACACTTGTTGCACTTAACCCCCAAAATCTTACCCTCCTTCAGGCCGTTGAGGAACCTGCTTATTGCCTGGCCAGCAGTCCAGGAGTAGCGGATGTCGGGGTGATCTTCAACGTAGGTTACCTTCTTCTCCTTGATATCTGCATCACTCAGCGGTGTGCCCTCGGCGTAGGGTGGGCACTCAATATCCTTCTTACCAACAGCCATTATATCACCTCTTGTTGGACATAACCATAACCGTTCCGACCTGCATCAGGTCTCCCCAGGCCTGGCAGACTCCCGTCGTGACTTCCTTGGCCACCTGCCTCTTTCCTGCTCTGTAGGCAAGCTGCCAGTAGATCTCACACGCCTTTACACCCATCGTTGCTGCAATTGGATTTCCAACACCAAGCAGACCTCCCGACGGGCAGGTTGGCAGATCTCCGTCTCTTGCGGTAACGCCCTCCCTCGTCAGAATCGGAGCCTCTCCCTTCTTTGCCAGCCCGAGACCTTCCATGTGGTGCAGCTCCTTGTAGTCAAAGGGATCGTAGGGCTCAGCCACGTCTATCTCCTTCCTCGGATCTATTATGTGGGCCATTCTGTACGCCATCTTTGCAGCCTCAGCAACATAGCGCGGGAAGTAAAGATCTCTGTTCGTCCACCATGTTGTATCCAAAGCCCACCCAACACCGGTAACCCACACCGGATTGTCGGTGAGCTGCCTTGCAATGTGCGGTGCGACCATTATCAGCGCGGCAGCACCGTCGCTTGGTGGTGAGACGTCGAGCCTTCTTACCGGCAGAGCCATGGGCTCGCTGTTGAGAACATCCTCAACCGTTATCTTCTCCGCAACCTGCGCACACGGATGATCGAGGGCATTTGCCTTGTTCTTCACCGAAACGAGGGCTATGTCTTCGTGCTTGATGTTGTGCACGTGCATGTAGCGGCGCATTTCGAGGGCAAAGATCCAGATCAGGTTGGGGTTCAGGGGTCTGTCGAGAATCGGGTCCCAGATGTACTTGAAAGCTGACTGCGGATGGGGATGGCTTGATGACATCTTTTCCTCACAGACAACCAGACAGACATCCGCCAGACCACTTGCAACGTGCCAGTAACCAGCTATCGGTGCGAAGACGCCAGTTCCACCGCCAACAAACACCCTCATGTAGGGGCGATCGCTCCCACCAGAGCCGTCAAGGAGGTACTCGCCCTTCATGTGCAAGCCATCGAAGGTGTCGGGAGCTGAGCCCATAACGACCATCTCAATGTCGTCAAGAGTTAGGCCTGCCTCTTCAAGGGCCTGCTTAACTGCGAGATAGCTCAGCTCTCTCCCTGTTTCATTCAGCCTCCTCTTCCATGTCGTCATTCCTGCTCCCACTATGGCGACGTCCTGCTTCTTGTGAAACTTCAAACCACTTATCTTCTCAACCTCCATAACCATCACACCCCGAAAACAGCTACAGCACCGCTGTTTGCCGGCAGATACCTCCAGGCCTGGGCAACACCAACCTTAACATCATCAAGCTGCCTCTTCCCAGCCTCTCCACGAAGCTGCAGCACAACCTCAAGAGCCTTCTGTCCACCAGTGCACTCAAGCAGGTTTCCAACTCCGAGATTGCCTCCAGAGACGTTTACCGGCAGTGCACCATCCCTGTCGAAGTAGCCCTCTGCCATCAGCCTCGCAACATCGAACTTTCCTGCAAGCTGGAGAGCTTCAATGTGCTCCATCTCCTTGAAGGCGAACCTGTCATCCACCTCAGCAAAGTCAACCTCCTTTGCAGGATTGGTTATGCCTGCCATCTTGTACGCCATCTTTGCGGCTTTGTAGGCATACATTCCCGAGAAGCTGGCAGTATCGTAACCGTAAGTCTCACTCCACCAGCCCACACCCTTAACCCACACAGGCGTGTCCGTCAATTCTCTTGCAACCTCAGCGCTCGCCAGAACAAAAACCACACAGCCATCGGCAGGTGGGGCAATCTCCATCTTCTTCATGGGATCGAAGAGTTTCGGACTGGCCATGACATCATCCAAAGTCACATTTGCCGCATAGGGTGCTGATGCATTGAGAAGGGCGTTGTTCTTGTTCTTGACCACAACCCTTGCCACATCCTCTTCACTCAGGCATCTTTCGGTCATGTACTGGCACATCTCAAGAGCTGCAAGATAGTAGGGGTGAGCGTTTCCCACTTCCCTGAGCCATATCGGGTCCATGGCGAATTTTATCACATTTCCAAAGGTCTGTATGTCGCTCGCCTTGCTGTGCGCCTCAACCACAGCGATATCAGCAAGTCCACTCTTTATCTGCATGTACGCCGTGGCAATTCCATACAGGAAGTCCGCACAGACTGTGCAGGTAGGTTTCACCACTGCACCAAGCTGATCCGGAACGAACTCGTCAAAGATGGCAAAGCCCTCGTAGATATCCTCAGCACAGGTTACAAAGCTGTCCACGTCTCTTCTGGGATTGATGCCGGCATCAGTGTATGCTCTCACTGCAGCCTCGTACATGATCTCCTTCCAGCTCAGGTCGGGCGTGGTAGAGTTAAACCCAGAATACCCGACTCCCACAACAGCTACCATTCCATCACCAATTATACTTGATATTTGGCCAATACTTAAATTTTACCTAATTTGCTGAGTTAAAAATAAAGATAAAGGTAAGATCTCACAGCAGATAAAATAAAATTACTTTATCATCTTCTTCGCACTGAGCTTCAGCACCTCAAAGGCGTCGTCCGATAGCACCTTTCCATCCCCGTTGATGTCCGCCACCGTTTTAACTGGCACCTTTCCGACAGACATCTTCAGAATTATCAGAGCATCGGCGCTGTCAACAACACCATCACCGTTGATGTCTCCCTTCACCCTCTCCTCCTCGCTCGTTGCAAGAACAAACGTGCCGTTCACCCTCCTGATCTCGACAACATTGCCATCGAGATCTTTGGCATAAACGCTGTAGATCTTCAGACCGATCATCTTACCCCTGTACCTGTCCAGAATGGATCCGGAACTTACGGGTTTTCCGGAACTCGTTCCCTTGCCTTTGCCATCCTCGGGCTGGTTGACCCTGAACTTGACGTACAAAATCGATCCATCACCACTTATCCCATCCGTGCTGACGATACCCACCCTGACCCTCTCGTTCACGATGTTCGACTCGAAAAGGGCGTCCTGCGTTAACGCTCCGGGCAAAACACCCACGGGTTTCAGTATCTCGGAGCTTTCACCCAGCTCCAAGTTCATGCTCGCTATCCTTGCAGCATTTTTAATTTCAACCGCCACCTGCACCTCGTCCCCGTAGCTGCCAGAGGCGCCTTTGAACACAACCGTTGTTCCCTCAAAGGGCTGTGGATTCTCCGCCCCACTTTCCCCACTCTCCACCTGAGCCGTGCTGCTCTCGCTCAGCAACCACAGCTGCCCATTGGATGCATCAACACTCACAAAATCCAGTGCAAAGATCACAATCCTGCTCCCGGCCTGATCCACGGCAGCTATCTCCACATCATCGAACTCGCTCAGTACCGAATGGCCATCGATGTTCTGGTTTGCTGAAGCCTCGAAAATGCGCTGGTCTTCAAAGCTCTCAAGGTCAACCATGTGGACGCTGAACCTGCTGTTGGGAATCACGCAGCTGTAGAACAGTCTCTTTCCATCCTTCGAAATCGCAACATCTCCGAATCTGTCCCAGCTATCGCAGGGGTTATAAACCACCGGCTGAAGCTCCTCTCCTGGTCTGTAAAGGAAGATTCCACCTCTCGCACCTTCAATTGCGATTGCGATACTCCCAGTGTTGGATGGTTTAACACCCCTCATGATCTCCCCTTCCTCCAAGGACAGGAAGCGGTAAACTCCTCCTCCAATCGTCCAGACACTGTAGCTATTCTCCGAATTGACGAGTACAACCCTTCTTTCCGACATCTCCACAAGGAACAGGTCGGTTGTCAGCCCTCCCGGCTCAAGGGTGCTGCCGTCGTAGAGGTAGCAGTACCTCTTCCCGGTGTCCTCCCAAGTCAGGCACAGAACAACCTTTCCATCCCGTGTGAACCCCAGACCGGAATCCAGCCTGGAGTTGTCCGAAGCTGTGAAGGTGTCAACCACCTGCTCATTCCCACTGGCAGTGTCGTAAAGGCACACGGTCTTTGTTGCACTGAGGTCATAAACGTTCCCCTCGATGTAGGCAACCTTGCTTCCGTCGGGCGATACAGCAGCAAAACGGTTTGCTTCAACATCTCTCGTAATTCTGTGAATTGTCCCACTCGAAAAATCGGCGTAAAAAACCTCACGGTCCCATGCCGTGTAGAGGTTGTCGTCCATATCCTTTACGTAGGCAAACACCCTCCCATCATCGGAGAGCCAGTTGCTCGTTGAAGCTATCCCACCCTCATCAATGAACTGTGCATCCCATGCAACGCTTGGGATTGCGCTCAGGATTGCTACGAGTACTGCAGTTGCAAACTGCAACTTCATCCCAACCACCCTCTGGAAGGTCTGTTGAGCCAGAAATAGACTCACACAGACCTTTCTAAGTTTATAAAAATAACATTGGATATCATTAATAACTTTTGTGTTACAAAAAATTAAATTAAAATTTTAAAAATTTAGCCAATTCTCCTGATGGCGAAGGCAATTCCCAACCCAGCAATTGCCGCAAAAACTTCAAATCCCGGAGTGGACTTTCCTCCTCCCTCCTTGGCCGTGAACTTTCCATTCTGGGTTTCGACCTTTATGTCAACGTGGGTATTGACGTCGTAGGCCTTAACTGTCTGGATCGCCAGATCGGATGTTCCCGCCTTAAGCACCTCGAAGGTTATCACAGCTACAGCGCCATTTCCGTTTATGCCCTTCGAATCTGCCAGGCTTATTGCCACAACACCCTCTCCGGTGTTTGATGTCAGCAACCCCTTGTTGAGCTCGCCCTTACCAACGCTCTTAACCTTCAGAATTTCGGGATCGAAAGCCACGACGATGTCCATGCTGCCAAGATTTTGGGCATTCTCAACAACGATCGGCACATCAACGGCTTCGCCGACAGCACCGGTCGCGTCTGAAACCTTAACGGTCAGAGCTGATGCCACACTAAGTGTGGAGAGGAAGATCATAAAGGCCAAAACCAATCTCAGTTTCACGATACCACCTCACCCACCGAATTTGGGCGTTTTAATGCCCTGCTGCATGTACTCCTGAGCCTTCTTGAGCATGTTCTCGTTGGCGATCTTCATGATCTCCATGGCATCCTTCGCCGTAACCTTGCCGTCATCATCCATGTCCGCTACTGGCTTTGGCTCGAGCTTGCCGACGGCCATCTGCAGGGCCAGCAGGGCATCCACGCTCGTTATCTGTCCATCACCGTTCACATCCCCCTTGTGGGCCTCCTCCTCACTTATCAGCTCAAAGGAGCCGTTTATCTTCAGGACATCGATTTCAGACCCATCTGTCGCATACACTGCAAGGTCTTCGAGAAGGAAGTTGTACTCGTTACCTCTGAAGATGGCGGGCATAGATGGATACACTTCTCCGATCTGGGTTCCCAGATCTTTACCCACGTTCACAGGCAGTTCTACCGGCTCCGGCTCACCAACGACCCTGAACTTCATGTAGAAGAGCGAACCGTCACCGCTGATTCCGTTGGTATCGACTATTCCCACCTTGATCTTCCCGTCCTCGACGTTGTGCTCAAGCAGCGAGTTCTGAGTCAGAGATCCCGGAACGACGTCCAGAAACTGAAGGATCCCCGACGGGTAGCTTATCACAATGTCCATGCTGCCAACCTTGTCCGCATTCTTTATCTCAACCGGAATCTGCACCTCATCGCCGTGCGTCGCTTTGGCTGAACCAACTACAACGCTCGTCATTGGCGGGAACGCCGGGAAGAGTTCTATGTTTATCCCCGGAATGTTAATCGTCTGCTGACTGACCATGTATATGTCGATATCGTCTTCACTCCAGGTTTCTACTCCAAAAACAACCTTGCTTCCATCGTAGTTCGCAACGGGGGTTCCAAGCGTCCAAACATTTTCAATAGTGGCCACCAGCTCCTTTCCGCTTCCATCCGTGTTTATTCTGTAAACCAATAATGTCCAATTGCTCTTTCCAATGTAGAACACCTTCGACCCGTCACCGCTTATCGCAACCAGTGCTGGACGATCTGTAGGTGTTAGAAGTCTAATGTCCCCGTTCTCGTACAGGAATATTCCCTTTTTAGCCCCCTCTCCGGGGAACTTTGATTCCATGTAGAAGGCGACCTTGCCGTCATTGCTTACTGATGGGACATACCATATCTCCTCCACACCTGTACCACCTGTTGTCGTGTAGATGATCTTGTCCGAGAAGGGCGGTGTTGTTGACATCACGTGAAGTCTCTGACAGTCCTTATTGGGGTTTCCGGCACACGGTACGTACTCAATATACGCAATCTTTGACTTGTCCAGGGACTGCGTCATCCAGTTGCAGAAATCGTAGGTGGAAGTGTAGGTGCCCAGCAGATTTCTGGTTATGGTGTCAAACACCCGAAATCTGTCATTGGCTGTGTCAGAGAACTGCTCTTGGAAAATGAGGTACCTGCCGTTTGCACTGAGTATTGGACAAGTTGAGTAGTAGCCGGAAGACGTGGTTACTGGATTGCCCTGATTCCATCCATTACTTTCGCTGATGACGTAAACCTTCCTTATGCTGTCCGTATCACTTACAGGTTCTATCTCAACAAAGGCAACTTTGGAACCGTCAGCAGATACCGCTGCACATAAATCCTGATGGAGGTTGTTGGTAATCCTCTCAACCTCCAGCGTTTCAAGGTCCATCATGAACACTTCACGATCCCATTTGGTGGCGTAGTTCCCGTCAACGTCGGCAATATATACTATCTTTCTTCCATCTGCGGTCATCCCGTATGGGGAGAACCTGTCATCGACATCGTTGTCCGTCAGCTTAACAAGGTTCCAGGATCCGGCACTGGCCGTCGCTGTGAGAAGAACCAGCAGGGCAATGGTTAACAATACTTTACCCATCCAAACACCCCTTCGATTTTGAAGTTTTAAAGTTTTGAATATTTATAAACCTTTTTACCACATTGCAACTCACATCAAAATCGAAATAACTATTAATGATTGACTACAGGCTCATGCATGGAGAACCTCCTTTTTGATGAGAAGGGGAGGGTAGGGGTAATAACCCTCAACCGCCCGGAAACGAGGAACGCCCTGTCCATGGGGCTTTTATCGGAGCTGAAAGACCTGATTGAAAGACTATCGGAGGAAAGGCGAGTTAGGGTGGTGATAGTAAGGGGTGCCGGAAAGGTCTTCTCGTCCGGGCACAACCTCAGGGAAATACTGAACAAACACCCCGTCGAGGTTGAGAGACTATTCACACGATGCTTTGAGGTTATGCAGGCCATTAGGCACGCCCCCCAGCCCTACATCGCCCAGGTTCACGGGGTTGCAACTGCAGCGGGCTGTCAGCTTGTTGCTGCTTGCGATATGGCGGTGGCTGCAAAATCTGCCCTGTTTGCAACTCCCGGAGTGAAGATCGGTCTGTTCTGCTACACACCCATAGTCTTTGTCAGCAGGGCCGTTGGCAGAAAGAAGGCCTTCGAGATGGGATTTACGGGGGAGTTCATAACGGCGGATGAGGCCCTGCAGTTCGGGCTGGTTAACAAGGTCGTTGAAGATGAGAAGCTTGAAGAGGAAACGATGAGGCTGGCGGAGAAAATAGCGGTTTACAGCCTAAACGTTCTGGAATCGGGGAAGAAGTTCTTTTACAGACAGATATTCATGGAGGACTTTCAGGCCCTTGCCTATGCCACAGAGGCTATATCGCTTTACAGCTCAACTGATGATGCCAAGGAGGGAATTTCGGCGTTTTTTGAGAAGAGAGTGGCGAGATGGGATTGAACCCCTTCTTCTCGAGAAAAGGAATAACCATGGACACGAGAATAGCCCAAGAAAAAGGAAGAGCACCAGACGGAACGGCAATACCCGAGAGATTCTATGCGTTCATAAACCTGGCCCAGGCACACCCACAGGGAACTACCAGAAGTAATAGGATACTACAACAAGAAGATACACACTAGCGGGTACGTCATCGCCAGAGTATGAGGCTGTCAAGGCCCAGCACGTTGCTAAGCCACACTGCATTCTCCAAACGGATACGTTCCACTCTTCTGACGCGCCACCCGGAGTTAAGCTTACAGGTGGTCATAAACTCTTTCTCGCTTGTCCACGAGGTGTACCGAAACAACTCTTTGTCCACACGATAAATGATCCTCCCTTTTACTTTCTCGTAAGGTTGGGAAAACGGATCTCCAAGCTTTTCAATCGCCAGGAAAATTCTTCTCCTGTCATTCTCGTTCAATTTCCGCAGAAACTTGATAACCCTTCTGTGTAGCTTAACCCTAAACATTCAGGATCTTCTTTGCCTCTTCAATGTCTATCGGTTCAAGCTCTCCTTTCTCGTAAGCCTCAATGTCACTATCTATCACCTCAAACTCCTCGCTCAGCTCGCAGAATCCAATGAAGTTCTCTATCTTTTCGTCGATTTCCTCAAGCTTTTTCTTGCCTAAACCTAAACCTCCACAACTTCCAGAAAATCAACCCTCCTGAAATCCTCATCAAAGGTTGCTATCCTCCTTATCCCATAATGCTTGCATGTTGCAGCTATTAGGGCGTCGTTGGGCAGAAGTCCGTAGTTCTCGATAATTCTCCACATCTCTTTGTACGGAGCGGTAGGTAAAACTTCGATGGACATGAACGAGAGCAAATCGCTAACATCCTCTTTTATCTCGGGAAATTCTTCTTTAACGACATCTGTTCTGTCCCTTAAAAAGGTGAGTAGCTCATAGTGTCTATCTATCCCGTATTTCTCACCGATTTTTATTTTCAAAAGAACGTAGCACAACTCCTCAATAACGTTTGTAGACGTGTACAACCTATGCCCAAGTAAATCCTCAATTTTAACGTCTCCTTCAACAAAGAAGCGGATAAAAACTGACGTATCAATGAATATGGGTTCTTCTGTCATGGATCTCATCAAATACCAATTTCAAATCCATTTTGCTCTTGTACTTACCTCTCAGCGATTCAAGTTCTATTTTTTTCACCTCAATCTTCACCCTCTCCCCCTCTTTAAGCTCAACCTTCTCTAAGGGCTTGAACACTCCATCCTCGTAAATTACCTCAATTATTTTGGGCATACCAATTATTACACACGAGATTAAAAATAGGTTTCGTCGATTCTGAGGCAGATAAGGGCTGATATAAAACTAAAAATTTTAGAATATCTCTGGAGCCCTGTACTCACCAAAAACATCTCTCAGAGCGTCGGTCATCTCCCCCAAAGTTGCCCTTGCTTTCACAGCTTCAAGCACGTAGGGTACAAGATTTTCATCCTCCTTCTCTGCTGCCTTCCTCAGCCTGTCCAAGGCTTCCTCAACCTTCTTCGGATCCCTGTTCTTCCTGAACTCCTGAAGCCTCCTTATCTGCTTCTCAACCATGCTCCTGTCAACCCTCAGAAGATCTATCTGTATCTCCTCCTCTATCTGGTACTTGTTAACTCCCACGACAACAATCTCTCCCTCATCTATGGCCTTCTGCTTCTCGTATGCTGACTTCTGGATTTCCCTCTGCACGTAGCCACTCTCTATGGCCTTTATCATTCCTCCCATCTCATCTATCTTCTCTATGTACCTCATAGCCTCCTCCTCGATTTTGTCAGTCAACCACTCGATGTAGTAGCTCCCACCCAGAGGATCAACGACATCAGCCACACCGCTCTCCTCGGCAATGATCTGCTGGGTTCTCAAAGCCACTCTGACGGCCTTCTCTGTCGGCAGACAGAGGGCTTCGTCGAAGCTGTTTGTATGCAATGACTGGCAGCCACCAAGCACGGCAGCAAGAGCCTGTAGTGCAACCCTCACAATGTTGTTCTCCGGCTGCTGGGCTGTTAAGGTGCACCCAGCTGTCTGGACATGGAAACGGAGCATCATCGATCTGGGATTCTTTGCATTGAACCTCTCCTTCATTATTTTCGCCCAAAGTCTTCTGGCTGCTCTGAACTTTGCAATCTCCTCAAGGAAGTTGTTTCCTGCTGCGAAGAAGAAGCTCAAACGTGGGGCAAAGCTGTCAACATCCATCCCCCTCTCAAGCACCTTCTCCACGTAGGTTATGCCATCCGCAAGTGTGAAGGCGACCTCCTGAACCGGAGTAGCTCCTGCTTCTTCCATGTGATAACCAGAAATGCTTATCGAGTTCCACTTCGGCATCTCCTTGGCGCAGAACATGATTATATCTGTTGCAAGCCTGAGAGAGGGCTCAGGTGGAAAGATGTAGGTTCCACGAGCGATGTACTCCTTCAACATATCATTCTGCACTGTCCCCCTTAAACTTGCCCTTTCAACACCCTGCTGCTCCGCAACTGCAACGTACATGCTGAGAATCTGAGCACAGGTGGAGTTTATGGTCATGGACGTCGAAACCTTGCCGAGAGGGATACCATTGAAGAGTATCTCCATGTCCTGCAGGGTGTCAATGGCAACTCCAACCTTACCAACCTCTCCGAGAGCCATGGGATGATCGCTATCATAGCCTATCTGGGTTGGGAGATCAAAGGCAACACTCAACCCGGTCTGGCCCTGAGAGAGCAGGAACTTGTACCTCTCATTCGTTTCCTCTGCTGTTCCAAAACCGGCGTACTGCCTCATTGTCCACAGTCTCCCGCGGTACATGGTGGGGTAAACGCCCCTTGTAAAGGGGTAAACGCCCGGGTAACCCAGCTTGCTTTCATAATCAATCTCAACATCCTCGGGCGTGTAGAGTCTGTCAACCGGAAAGCCGGAGGAGGTCTTAAACTCCTTCTTTCTTTCGGGAGCCTTTTCCAAGAGGGGCTTAACAAACTTCTCCTCCCACTCCTTCTTGTTCATACTACCACTCCCCAACCACTCCAACTCCAGCTACTTCAGCAAAACGAGCGGATCTCCGCTCGCAACCTTATCCCCCTCCTTAACAACGATCTCCACAATTTCACCATCGAAGGGCGAGTTTATGGGGTTCTCCATCTTCATAGCTTCAAGCACGAGTACAGTTTCCCCTTTGCTGACCTTGTCTCCAACCTTCTTGAGGATCTTCGTCACAACCCCTGCCATTGGGGCTGTGATTGCCTTGCCTTCCACCTTCTTCTCAACCTTTCTCTCTTCAACACCCTCAGCCTTCTTCACCTCAGCCTTCTTGAACTCTGCAACCTCAAGCTTCCTTTCAACCTCAATCACAGCCTTCTTACCGTTAACCGTAACCTCAAAAACGGAGGGGGAAAGCTCCTTAACCTCTACCTCGTACTTCTTGCCCTGAACTTTAACCTCGTACTTCATCCTCTCAACCTCGCAGAAACTTTCCAGTATCTCGGCCCTTCCTTAATTTCAACCGGCTTTTCAGCTTCCCTCAAGTACTGATTTATTGCCGCAACCGCAGCAAGAAACTCTTCTGGGGTCATGCTATCACCTCACAGAGGAACGTTTCCATGCTTCTTCGGTGGCAGCTTTTCCCTCTTGCTCTCCAACACCCTCAGTGCAGAGACCACCTTTGCCCTCGTGTACTTGGGGTCGATGACGTCATCAATGTATCCCCTTGCGGCAGCCCTGTAGGGGTTGGCAAACTTCTCCCTGTACTCTTTGATCTTTTCCTCCCTCATGGCCTTTGGGTCCTCCGCAGCTTTAATCTCCTTCCTGAAAACTATTTCTGCAGCCCCTTCAGGACCCATAACTGCAATCTCAGCCGTTGGATAGGCGTAAACAACGTCCGCCCCAAGATGCTTGCTCCCCATTGCGAGGTAGGCTCCACCATACGCCTTCCTGACTATGATCGTCACAAGTGGGACCGTTGCCTCGCTGTAGGCAAACAGAACCTTTGCCCCATGCCTTATTATGCCGCCATACTCCTGCTGCACGCCCGGAAGGTAGCCGGGCACATCAACGAAGGTTACAATGGGTATGTTGAAGGCATCGCAGAACCTCACAAACCTTGCAATTTTATCGCTGCTGTCAACATCCAAACAGCCAGCATAGTGCTTGGGGTTGTTTGCCACTATGCCAACGCTCCTGCCGTCAATTCTCGCAAAGCCAACGACAGCGTTGGGGGCAAAGTAGGGATGGATTTCAAGAAACTCCCCATTGTCAACAACAGACATTATAACATCCCTCATGTCGTAGGGTTTCTGGGGGTCGTCCGGGACAATTTCGTAGATTTCCGGAGTTGCTCTTGCAGGATCGTCGCCTGTATCAACCACAGGTGGGTCTTCCATGTTGTTCAAGGGCAAATAGCTCAGCAGCTTTCTAACCAGCCTCATCGCATCTTCATCATCCTCAGCAACAAGATGGCAGTTTCCGCTCTTCATCGCATGGGCCTGCCAACCGCCAAGATCAAAGGCCGAGATTTCCTCACCCGTCACGGTCTTTATGACCTGTGGGCCGGTTATGAACATGTAGCAGTTAGGATTCTTCGTCATGACGATGAAATCCCCTATGGCAGGACTGTAAACCGCCCCTCCAGCACACGGACCCATGATGACACTGATCTGAGGGATAACCCCACTCGCCAAGGTGTTGCGGTAGAAAATGTCTCCATAACCCTTCAAAGCATCGACACCTTCCTGAATTCTCGCTCCACCACTGTCATTCAGCCCAACAACAGGTATTCCCAGCTTCATCGCAAAGTCAAGGATGTAGGCTATCTTAAATCCGTGCATCTCTCCAAGACTGCCCCCCATCACCGTAAAGTCCTGGGCGAAAACAGCCACCGGCCTGCCATCAACAGTACCATAGCCAGTTACAACTCCATCCGCCGGCAGGTCCATCTTATCAAGGCCGAAGTCCGTGTTTCTTTTCTCAACAAAGGGGTTGATCTCGACAAAGCTTCCGGGATCGAGAAGTAGCTCAATCCTTTCTCTTGCAGTCAGCTTGCCCTGCTGGTGCTGCCTCTCAATTCTGTCCTTACCTCCCATCTGCTTTATCTTCTCTCTTCTTCTGTAAACCTCATCAATCAGTTCCCTTTTCATTTTACCCCTCTACAAACTCTAAAAGCACACCATGCGTGCTTTTTGGATGTACAAAAGCCACCTTCTTACCACCAGCCCCAATTCTCGGTTTCTCATCGATAAGTCTCAAACCCGCTTCCTTGGCCTTCTTGAGGGCCTCCTCTATGTTCTCCACGTTGATGGCTATGTGGTGAATCCCCTCTCCCCTGCTGTCTATGAACTTGGCTATTGCACTGTCCGGTGATGTGGCTTCGAGCAGCTCAACCCTGCTCTCCCCTACTGGGAGCATTGCTACCTTCACCTTCTGTTCCTCCACCTCTTCTATCTCCTCAACCTCAAAGCCAAGGGCTTCATACGTCTTCACAGCCTCATCGAGGCTTTTGACTGCGATCCCAACATGGTCTATCTTCCTTATCATTAACTCACCTCCTCAGTTTGGGAACCTCCTTCTGGATGAACTCAATTATTTCCTCAAGCGGAGTGCCGGGGCCAAAGACCTTTGCCACTCCTATCTCTTTCAACTTTTCTATATCCTCCTCCGGCACTATTCCCCCAAGGACGAGAAGGATGTCTCTGTTCGGCTCAAGCCCCCTTTTCCTGAGTTCCTCAACAACCAGCGGTACGAGTTCGAGGTGCGCACCGCTCAGGATACTGAGTCCAACAACATCTGCATCCTCCTGCAACGCTGTTTCTGCAATCTCGGCTGGAGTTCTTCTTATTCCGGTGTATATAACTTCGAAGCCTGCATCCCTCAAAGCCCTGGCAACAACCTTCGCTCCCCTGTCATGGCCATCAAGGCCTGGTTTGGCCACAATAACCCTGATCTTTCTGGCAAGCTGAGCCTCCATAACAACCACCAACTCTTCTGTTTATTAGATAGGTTTAAAACTTTCGATTAATGTCTGAATTATTCGATACATATCACATGCCCAAGTTACCTACACCTCTCAACTGCACCCCAAACTGCCCAACTGCCGGTAAAGAAGGGAATTCAGAATCTCCAGTTCTTAACAGCAGTCCGGGCGAGAAGTGCTGCCAGTCCAAAGGTAATCAAGATGAGCAGTGGTGTTGCTGTGAAGGTCATTGCTCCATCTTCAACACTTTTCTGCACCAAAATTGACGGGAGGTTTACAATTTCCAGAATTGAAAGCAGGGCCAAGACTGTCATTACTGCCTGTATTAAAAGGACCCCAAAAAGAGCTGCTAAAGCACACAGCACAGCCAGCCTTTTCAGTTCCATCGCAACACCTCAAGTTATGTTGGATCAGCGGTATATCAGTTTTGCGATAGCATATAACACAACATCCTGGAAAGAAAATAGCTAAAGCAAAAACTCTCTCCTCAAGCTTCCTAACTCTCCTCACAAGATCCTCTATGACCTCCACCTTGAACTCCCTGAATTCGTCCCTTATCGAGCCAACAACGAGATCCCTGACCTCCTCTGCTACTTGCTGTGCATCCATACTCTTAGTTTTTGAGGACTCTACTTATAGGTCTCATATGTTGATCGATAAAGCTTAACGTACCCACCTTCACTGGCAGCATACCTCAGAAACTTGGAAAGAAGAAAGTTTCTACCGGCAAGGGCCTTTGAGTTTCCAATAGCTATGAACTTCTTTCTCGCCCTCGTTAACGCCACATTAAACATCCTCCTCTCTGAGGCAAAGTAGGGATTTTCCGTTGCCGTTATAGAGTAGATGATGACATCCTTCTCCCTCCCCTGATAGCTGTGCACCGTGTTTACCTCCACTTTAAGACCAAATTCCCGCATCAGCGATCTTATAAGTTCAACCTGCTTTACATAGGGCGAGATAACCCCCAAACTGTCTTCACCAACGCATTCAGCCATCTCTTCACATATCATGCAGACGTACTCAGCCTCAATTTCATTCACCTTGGACTTTCCAACCCTCCTCTCCATCCCCTCACAGTCGAGGAAAACTACAGGTTTTTCCGGATCACCCACCTCAGGAATTGTCGTCCTGCACTTCTGAAGTTTAACGTCCTTGCAGCGGTCATCGATCTCAAGGTTGCCGTACACAAACCTCGCTGCAAATTCTGCGATCTTCGCATTGCTCCTGTAGTGTCTCCTCAACCACAGCGTTTTCCCGTAGAGATTGTGCAGGAAGTTGTACGCACTGAACTTTGCAGCCCTCGAACTTCCAATCTCATAGACAGGGGGTAGCTGGTAGGGGTCTCCAACAACCACAGCCTTCTCCGCCCTTTCAAGGGCGAGCAGGGCTGTTGAGATGCAGGTATTGCTCGCCTCATCTATGATCACGGTGTCAAAATCGTAGTTCTTCACTACACTCATCACTCCCTTCAGAATTGTGGCCCCAACAACGATTCTGCCCTTTTTCAGCAGATCATTCTGTATTCTTGCAATTTCCCTGTATGCCTCAGCAACCTTCGCAGCATACTCTCGATAATCTGAGAACCTGATTCTGGACAGAAAAGCGTGCTCATAGCTGTGCTTTCTGACGCCTTCGGTTATCTTGGATGGGTGCCCGATTCTCAGCGCTCTGTCGAGCTTTTCCAGCACATTGTCAACAGCGATGTTCGTGTTTGACGTTACCCACACCCTCTCTTCTTCGGCCAGCCTTCTCGCAACCTCGGCTATGAAGGTTGTCTTGCCCGTCCCAGGAGGGCCGACAACGAGCAGTATCTCCCCCTCATTTAGCGAGCAGGATGCAAGGTAGCACTCTTTCTGCCATCTGTCCAGCCATTCCGGGGCTTTAACATCTTTGAACTCACCACTCCAGTACTGGAACTTCAAAATTTCATCTGCATTCTCTGCAGCCTCCATTCTGAGCATAATGCTCAGAACGTTCTCCGCCTCAACTATTGCCTCTCCATCAAACTCCTCCACTTCCTTTACGGCCAGTAAAAATCTATTGCCATACCTCCTGGCATCTATAACCCACCCGAAAGGTGTTATCGTATCACCCTCAACACTCGCCACTGCGCTGCCAGCTTTCATGTAGCCCGAAGACAGCAGAACTGCAACCTCGCCCCTCCTCGCAAGTAGTTCAGCCTTGAAGATCTCCCTTTTAAGGGACTTCTGCAGTGCAGATTTTTCTATTCTCTCCAGTATCTCGATTAACTCATCCATCATACGAGGTTCGTCAGATACTGCTCGGCTATCCGTGCAGCCCTCTTCATCTCATCACTGCTAAGCCTTCTCGCTATTTCTGGATACTCCCAGGCCTTGAAGGTTGGATAGTACTGGAACATCAGGTTGAACCTAACATCACTGCCCAGATTTTCTGCAACCCACCTCACAATTACTTCGGTACAGCACTCAATGTTGTTCGGCATGACGAGATGTCTTATAAGCAGCTCACCGTTCTTCTTTGCCCTCAGAAAGTTTCTCGTCACCACCTCCCAGTACCTTGGCGCTTTGGAGTACTTCAGAGCACATTTGTTGTTGCCGTACTTGAAATCGCCCAGCCACACGTCCACGATGTCTTCTATTAGCCCAGCAAGCTCGGTGCTGTGATACATGTTCGAATTCCACACCACTGGTAGGTTGGACTCAACATGAAGCAGGATCTCCGCAATTGTGTGGGCGTGCTGGTCAGGATTTCCCCCCACAAAATTTACATTCCTGCTGCCCTGCCTGTATCGCCTGTCGATAAGGTAGGCCAGCTCCTTGGGATCTGCGATGTAGTCGTCATCGTAAACGATGTCGTAGTTCTGGCAGAAAACACATGCAAAGGTGCAGCGGTTGAAAAAGATAGTGTGAGACGGAATTAGTTCAGGCTCCTCGCCAACATGCAAAAACTCGCTGCTGTAGTAGCTCGTAACGCCACATCTGCAGAAACCCCTCTTTTCAAACCTGTTAATACCACACCTTCTTTCGCAGAAGTTGCAGTTTCTCAGCATTTCGTAAAGCAGATCCCGCTTTAGATGTAAAAAGGAGTAGGAGCTTGGCTCATCCTTCAGAATGGAGATGTCATCTTCCAACAGAATCTTTGAAAATTCCTCTTTCAGCTTTCTGTGGATTCTCCACATCTCGCCAACATCTTCAGACCACTCTGCCTCCAGCCTTTTGGCTATCTGGAACTTGGCTGCAGCTTTTCCAGCATTTATTGCCTCATACCTCTCCAGCCCTCTTACCACATTCAGAGTTATTTGCCCATTAATTTAAAGATTCCCGCCCCTCACCCAGCATTTCCACAGCCAGTGCGATGATGGTTATGAAGAAAGAGGTTCCAAGAAGTTCAAGATAGACGAGCAATACGGAATGGTCTGGAGAGGGGACGGACATGGTTTCCGAGAAACCTCTGATGAAGAAGATTGCCAGACTTACAGTTGTACAGGCGAAGGCCACAACTTCCCCTTTTCTGAATCTCACAAAGATCTCCAGCAGCGAGAGTGGGGTTATTGTCAGAAACACCAAGCCAGTTAGTGCTGCAAACAGCATGAGGTAGCCAGCCAGAACGATGAGATCCCCGGTAACATGGGGTGGGAAACGCATCATGAACAAAAACAGCAGGGCAAACACAAGAGGTGCAGCATTTCCAAATTTCCCTGGCAGCTTTTTCACAAGATGGTAGAGCAGGGCTGAGTACAGTCCAAGGACGGCTGAGGGTATGAGAAAAAGGACTAAAATGAAGACTGCAAAACTCTCAACTCCATTCATGTGTTAGCAGCAATCTAAGGATATTTAATCCCCTGCAACGACCTCAGGGAATCCCAAGCTTCCTAAATAGATTTCTGGCGGCAACAACTAACGGGTCCCACACCCTCGATATTGGGGGGTAGTAGGGAAAATCTGTGAAGAAAAGATCCTTAACATCACAGCCATTGTAAAGCAAAGCTGATGCGGCGTATATCCTCATTGCCACATCCTTCCCAACAGCCTGCACACCGAGGAGCTTCCCGCTCCTGTCTGCAACAACCTTCAAGTGGATAAGTCCACCCGGCAGATATCTTGCGGAGGTTCTTGAGGTTATGAAGGCTGAAACCACCTCATACCCCTCCCTAATTGCCTCGTGCTCACTCAACCCAGCTTTTCCGATCTCAAGGTCCCTGAAGCTTGTGAGCTGGCTCTTGAGTGATCCGGGATAGTGCATTTCAAGTCCAGCCATATTAACGCCTGCCACATAACCCATCTTGTTTGCAGGAGCCGCAAGGGGTATCCAGTCTTCCTTACCCGTAACAACGTTGATGGACTCCGCACAGTCTCCTGCCGCATACACGTTATCCCTGCTTGTCTCCATCCTGCTGTTGGTTTTTATTGCACCACTCTTTCCGAGTTCAACGAAACGTGAGGCTATCTCGGTGTTGGGATGCACGCCAACCGCCACGATGGCAAGATCGCAGGGATACTCTCCCTTGTTTGTCACAACCTTCTTAACCCTCTCATCTCCCTCGAACACCGTAACTCTCTCACTCAGTTTCAGATCGACGTACTTTTCCATCTCGGACTTTATTATTGCAGCAATTTCGGCATCGTACTCTGGAAGTGGGCGCTCGGCCATCTCAATGACCGTAACCCTCTTGCCGAGTCTGGAGATTGCATCGGCCATCTCCACCCCTATGTACCCCGAACCAATAATAACAACGTTCTCTGCCTCAAGAGCCATCCTTTTCACGAGCTGGGCCTTCTCAATATCGCTAACGCATAGTATGCCATCAAGCTCTTCCCCAACAACGTTCAACCTCTGCGCTCTTGAGCCAGTTGCAAACAACAGTTTGTCCCACTCGTACTCCCTCTCCCTTCCACCCTCTTCAACAACCACTTTGCCCTCGCCAACCTCAACAACCCTCGCCTTTACGTGCACATCTATCTTCCTTTCGGAGATGAAGTAACCAACATCATAGGCACAGAGTTCTTCAAACTGATCTACTGCTCCGGCAACATAGAAAGGAATCCCACACGGAGCGTGACTGACGAAACCGGCTTTTTCAAAGACTTTAACGTCCCAACTGGGTCTCAAAGCCTTAATTCTCGATGCTGCAGCCATTCCTGCTGCCCCACCACCAATGATGACAACTTTCACAGCCGGAAGTGAATTATAATAATTTTTAAGTTTTTTGGCTACTTCCTCCATGGGTGTCCACACACTCGGCCATGCGATCTTTCTCCTTCTTTACATCCTGCTGGTTACGATATCTCTTATATCCTACCATTCCGCTCCATGTTTGATTTTACAGTACACTGCCTGGATACTCCTCTTATTTGGAATTCTCTTTCTCGTTCTCTCGGAGAAAGAGAGAAAAAGGCATGATGGTCTGATTAGAACCGGCGTTTACTCTCTTGTCAGGCATCCAGAGTTTCTTGGACACGTCTTTATCATCATGTCAATGATCCTACTCGCACAGGTTGTGATGAGCCTTGTTATTGGTGCTGCCATGCTGCTGATGCTCTGGATTGCAATTGTGGATGAAGAGAGGATGAACATTGAGAAGTTTGGTGAAGAGTACCTGGAGTACATGAGGGAAGTGCCGAGAGTTAACATCATTGCCGGAATTATAAGACGAATGCGTGCAGCATGAATCCGCAGCCAAAAGCCTTATATACCTCCCGAATTTAGCCTTATGAAATTTGCAGGAGGGTTAGAATTGGCCGAAATTACGGAAGTTAGAATATATAAGGCGAAAGGGAATGGAAACGTGAAGGCTTTCGCATCTGTGAGCTTTGACAACGAGTTCGTTGTCAAGGGGTTGAAGGTGATTGAGGGAGAGAAGGGCCTGTGGGTCAGCATGCCCAGCAGGAGAATGAAGGATGGTAGCTTTCAGGACATATTCCATCCTGTGAGCAAGGAGGCGAGAGACAAAATCGTGGATGCTGTTTTGAAGGCCTACCACGAGCAGGAGTAAAGCTTCGAACACTTATCTTTTATATGAGTTAGCAAAGGTTATATCCACTGTCTCCAACGTATTTTTGTATGAGGAGTCTTGCTCTAATAGCTCTGCTGAGCCTACTGCTGCTCATTACAACCTCAGCAAGTGCTGCTGAACTCAAAATAGCCCGGATTGATGTCAGGGGAGAGATCAATGAGGGCACGTATCTGACAATACAGCACGCCTACGATGTGGCCGTGAGGGAAAAGTGTGACGTGCTCTTTGTCGTGCTCGACACGCCGGGTGGGGTTCTGAGCTCAACCAAGAAGATAGTTCAGCTCTTTCTGAACAGCGATATCCCCATTGTTGTGTATGTCCCCAAGGGAGCGATGTGCGCTTCTGCCGGTTCAATAATTCTGATATCCTCGCACATTGCTATTATGGCCAACGGAACTGCTGTCGGTGCAGCAACACCGGTTATGGTTGGGGTCACACCCAGGGTTGAGAACAAGACTGTAAACTATCTTGCGGGCTACGTTTACGACATAGCCAGATCGAGGGGGAGAGATGCTGAGATAGCAAAAAAATTCGTGACGCAGGCTTTGACGTTGACTGCCAAGGAGGCCGTGGAGAAGGGTATTGTTGATTATCTGGCTGATAGCGAGAGCGACGCTATCAGAAAGCTCAACGGAAGCGTGGTTGACCTGAATGGTAGAGAGATCAAGATTGAGTTCGACAGCTACAGGATAATCCAGGTGAACCAGCCACTCCAGGCGGGAATCTACAACCTAATTTCAAGCCCACAGCTTGCAGCCATACTCCTCCTTCTGGGGATCTACCTGCTGATATTCGGCCTGACTTCCCCCGGAATACTGCCCGAAACTATTGGGGCAATATGCTTGGTTCTCGCCTTGGCGGGACTGGGAGTGATAGGTATAAACTATCTCGGGGCGCTGCTGATAGTGCTGGGAATAATTTTCCTGATTGCAGAACTCTCAACCCCTACGTATGGCGTTCTGGGTGCTGCTTCGGTAGTGTGCATGGTCATCGGTCTGCTGATGCTTTTCAGAGAGCCGCTCATGCCGGAATCCTTTTACGATGCCTTCCCCAAATTTGTACTGGGAGTGGGAGTTGGGTTCGGTGGTATAATGACCTTCATGCTCGTCAAGGTGGCACAGATAAGGAGGAAGAAGAGCAGCGTTGGCGAAGTTGTGGGGGAGATCGGTGAGGTCCTTGAGTTTTCAAACGGAAGGGGGTTTGCAAGGGTTAGGGGAGAGATCTGGAGCATTGAGAGCGATGATGAGCTCAAAAGAGGAGATAAGGTGGAGGTGCTGGAGAGGAGGGGCCTGAAGCTGAAGGTGAGGAAAGTTGAGCGTGGAGGGGGAGCTTCGGAAGGAGACGATGAAGTGGCTTGAGAGAATTGAGGCCAGAATTGAAGGTGTGAGGGGAAGTGAGCGATTTATGAGAAACATAAAGGCCTACATCAGTGACTCCAGGTACTTCTTAGACAAGGGAGATCTCGTCAGGGCCTTTGAGTGCGTCATATGGGCATGGGCGTGGCTGGAGATAGGACTGGAAATTGGAGAGTTGCATGAGTGAGCTTGGGCAGCACATGGTTGTAAGCAGATCGCTTATCTCCAGAATCGTTGGCTACGCAGACCTAAAGCCAGAAGATGTTGTCCTGGAAGTTGGATGCGGGACTGGAAACCTCACAAAAGAGTTGCTGAGGAGATGTAAGGTTGTGGGCATAGAGAAGGACTCAAAGATGGTTGAGAAGCTCCACCGAAGGTTCAAGATAGAGATAGATAGCGGAAGATTTACACTGATGCACGGTGATGCCCTGCTGGTGGAATTCCCACCCTTCACGAAGTTCGTCTCCAACATCCCCTACAAGATATCCTCTCCTCTGACCTTCAAGCTCTTTAAGCACAGCTACAAGCTCGCTGTTGTCATGTACCAGAAGGAGTTTGCGGAGAGGTTGTGCGGAGAGGACAGCAGACTTGGAGTAATAGCCAAAGCCTACTGCACAGCCGAGATACTTGAGATCGTCAAACCCTCAGCCTTCAGACCACGGCCAAAGGTTTACTCGGCTGTTGTCAAGATACTGCCAGAACCGAAGGTTGCAGTCAAAAACCTCCCGCTATTCGAGAAATTTGTAACTTTCGCCTTCTCAATGAGAAGGAAGAGGATGCAGAAAATCGCAAGGGCCTTCATGGAGAGGACAGGATGTAAAGTTGAGATTGATGATGAAATCGCCAAAATGCGCCCCGAGGAGCTGGGAGCGGAAAAATTTGCCGAGATCGTGGATGATATACGAACCTGCTGAGGATAGCGAACTGCTGTTGGAAGCTGCGCTAAAGGAGGTTCGCCCCGAGGATGAGGTAATTGAGATAGGAGCAGGTAGCGGATTTGTGGCTGAAAGAATTGCCGGTAAATGCAGATGGGTCGTTGTGACAGACATCTCCCCCTATGCTGTGAAGGTTTTGAGGGAAAAGGGACTGGATGCTGTCAGAACGGACATTGCGAGGGGCATAAGAAAAAAGTTCACCCTCGTTCTCTTCAATCCCCCTTACCTTGAACTTGAGGATGAAGTAAGGAGGGGGGACTGGCTCGACGTTGCCATAGACGGTGGAAAGGGTGGTGTGGAGGTTATATCCCACTTTCTCGACTCTCTGCCAGAGATAATGGGCGAGAATGGCAGAGCGATTCTCATAGTCTCATCCCAAAACGAGCCGCAGATCCACAAGCTCTTGGAAGAGAAGAAGATCAGCTATGAGGTAGTCGGGAAAAAGGAGCTGTTTTTTGAAACTCTCTATGCCTTAAAGCTCAGAGCTTCGAAAGTATGATGTACTTCTTCATCTCCTCGTCTATCGCAAAAACACCCATCGCGGTCTCAACCTTACCATTCGATATCCTAACCCTCTCCCCGGGTTCAATACCTATCCCCGCAAGAGACGCTGGAGCTGTAACAACCTTATAGATGCCATCTTCAGCCTTGCTGAGGTTCGTAAATTCCTGGAGGCAGTTCTCACAGGCCTCGCATGCACCAGATACTATCTGACATATTCGGGAAAAAGCGTCATCGTTGATGTGGTGCTCAAGCTCACAGCTAAGCTTTGATGCCGTTTCCTCGTCTATCTCCAGATAATCGCGGAAAAAGGCAAGTAAGGCTATGTAGTACCTCTTTATCTTCCTCGCCACCTCTTCCCCCTTTCGAGTGAGCTTTGCACCTCTGTACGGCTGGTAGTCAACGTACCCCATTTCCCTCAGCTTTACGAGCATCTCAGTAACGCTTGACGGCTTAACGTTCAGAATTCTGGCGAGGTCGCCCGTTCTGGCTACCCTCTTTTCGCCTTCCTGGATATCGTATATTGCCTCGAGGTACTCCTCTACTCTCTCCATTACAGTAAGTCTTGACGGAATACTTAAAATTGTTTCCTATAATCTTCCACACCATGCGGAATCCCCTGCGGGGTTAGTTGGCGATAGATAAGGTTGTATAGTTTCCCTCCTCTTTAGCTATTGACGCAACTCCCCAGATCTCATTAGGAATGTAGTTTTTCAAACTTAAAAGCGTGTAGAAATTCGAGTTGTTGACAGCTCATTCTGACCACTCAATTTACTCCAATTCAAACTCCTATTTAATAGCCCCAAGTGAAAAAATAAGATGCCCAAACAATACTACTGTGAGCAATGCAGCAGGATACAGCGTGAACATCTCTGAAAAGTATAACACCCACATAAAAACGGTAATTCCAGAAATAACAGATATTGACCTGACATCACTCTCAGATACTCTTGTAATCTTGCTCATCAGGACATAGCTTACCAAGCTAATAAAGAACGTCAAAAACAGGTAAAGTTCCCATTTGATAAACTGGGCGAAATCAATCCCTTCAATCACACATACGACTGCGTTAAAAGCTGTAAGTGCTATCAGGGCTGTGATCAACCTTAGATGATATGATTTATAAAAAAATTTTAAAAAATATTTAATCCCAACTCGCTTCTTCACATACTTCACCCCATTCAAAGCACTTAATGCATTCTTCCAGCACCAAACATGTCGGACAGACTACGAAAAGGCAAATGGCACAGGTTTGGGGTCCACCCATGCAAGCGAAGAGACAGGTATATCCACAACATCCCCTCACACATCCCATATCAATTTCGCCATCACAGCAGGTTATAACACACTCCTCCATTGGATAGTATGGGCAATCGCTGTCTTCTGAACACTCATGCGGGCATGAATCTAAGGTTGTTACGTGCCCGTTTATACTCACCGCCTCCATCTTTATTCTGCTTTCGTTTACAGTCATAAGGTAAGCCAAGCTTTTAACTCCACGTACAGGTTTTGAGAACTCATAGTATGCAAGTACTTTGCCGTCCTTTAGTGGAAAACCTACTGCAAGCATCCTTAGTTTCTCACCTCTATACTCGACCTCGTGTTCGACCACTTTAACTTCACCGTACTCAATTTCCCACGGCTTTGCCAAACTTCTTACATCACTTCTAAAGGCTTTTACAAATGTTTCGACTATAGATACATCTTTTGGTTTCTTGCTTATCGGTTTTATATCTCTGAACACGTTTGTGCAGCTTTTACTCTCTTCTTTCTGAAGCTGGGCGTAGGTGGTGTACACTCCAATTATACTCAAAACGAGCAGTACAGCCACTAACCTCACCTACACCTTACCACTACACACAAGTTTACATTTTATTTAATAAAGATTTTGGTTAGCACATGTATATTTTTTAGTTATTATGATGAACAACAGAACAACAACCCACATTGAAAGAGTCCACAGAATACCCGCACCCTGATGCTCTCAAACAACTACCCCTGAATTCAAAACCTCCTAACAGGTTTAGGGAGTACAAAAAATACATATTGGACTCCAAGGAGCGAAATAATTCGTATACTCCATTAAAAATTGTTTCCGAAAAAAATAAATAAGCTCCTTTTGCAATGTTAAAAAAATTAAGAATGGAGCCAGTATTTATCTTTTTTCCATTGTTTAAGTTGGCAAAATTTAAATACATCAAAAATGAGCGGTTTCTGGGTGGTGAAAAATGCTTGCAGACTTTATCCTCACGGATGATCAGAAGGCGATAAAGGAGGCTGCGA
>CBEUCM010000019.1:0-32044 GCA_965541645.1 uncultured Archaeoglobaceae archaeon
GAACCTCAGCCGTGAGTCTTTGGGTATTTTTAAAGTGTATTCAGGATAACCTACAATCTTCGTTGCACCGTCGCTGTCAACGTAATAGTCTTTTATAACGAAAAACCCAAATATGTACCTCGAATCACCGCTTTTGCCCGGATCGACTGTTGTGAACAGGGCAAGTTTGTCAGGCACAACATATCTGATCTTCCTGCCTTTCTTGGACCGAAAAATTCTGCAAGAGGTTCCCCCACATATACGAGTGCAGAAAGATACACGGAAGGTGGGAGAGAAAGAGCGAACAGGAGGTTAAGACCAAGCTGAACAGAAGAGTGCTGTCAAAACTTGAATCCAGAGGACTCATTGAAAGAGAGAGAGTTGGAAGAAATACCTTCCTGAGGGTGACGGATAAAGGAGAGATATTCGCACTGCTCGAACACTGACAGCAAAAGCTATTAAACACGGCAACCGACAAACGGCATGGAGGCCGAAATTACCAGGGCGATAATCGAGTCAGCGTCGGAAGAGTGGGTCGAGTACGCTGAATCCGACGTCATAGTTGTCGGTGCTGGCCCTTCGGGGCTTACAGCAGCAAGGTACCTTGCTGAGAAGGGGCTGAAAGTTCTCGTTCTTGAGAGAAGATTGAGCTTTGGTGGAGGTATTGGCGGAGGTGGAATGCTCTTCCACAAGGTCGTTGTTGAGGAGGAGGCAAAGGACATACTTGACGACTTCGAAATCCGATACAGCGAAAAAAGAAACATGCTGGTGGTCGATGCTGCAGAAATGATGGCGAAGCTTGCGGTAAAGGCCATAGACAGTGGAGCGAAGATCATACACGGCGTGTCTGTCGAGGACGTCATTTTCAGAGAGGATCCGCTTGGAATCAGGGGGGTCTGCATCCAGTGGAGTGCTGTTGAGATATCAGGACTGCACGTCGATCCGATTTTCCTCAGGAGTAGAGCCATTGTTGATGCTACTGGCCATGATGCCGAAGTAATAGCGGTTGCCGCAAGGAAGGTCCCTCTCGACGTTACGGTGTCGGGTGAGAGATCTGCATACTCTGAGGTTGCTGAGAAGGAGATTGTCGAGAAGACTGGCAGGATAGTCAAAGGGCTATATGCTGCAGGAATGGCTGTGGCAGCGGTGTACAACCTGCCGAGAATGGGGCCGATCTTCGGCGGGATGCTGATGAGCGGTAAGAAAGTTGCTGAGATCGTTGCAGAAGACCTCAAAAAATGAAGATCGTATTCAGCTCACACAGAGTTGAAAATCTACCTTTTATTGAGCGTGAGTTTCAAAAAGCTGACGTTATAGTACTTGAAGAGCCGAAAAACGATCTGTTTTATGATGTTCTGGAGAACAAAATAAGTGTTGAGGAGTACGTGAAAAACGTAAACACTCAGTTCCCCCTGTACACCTCAGAACTCGTGAAAATGCTCAGAAAGTTTTCTGATAGGGAAATATACCAGATTGAGCCCTACTTGGAAGAGGTTGAGAAGCTCAGGTACACAAACACCGGTGATGAGAGAGTTAGAGAGATGGAAAGGAAGGTTAATCTGACATACATCGATTACACGGAGTCCTTCATCAAATCGGACTTTGATGAGATCGTACAGAAGGTCATAGATTTCGCAAAGGCCGATGCAGAGAGGTTCATAATGAGAGACAGGATGAGGGCCGAGGCAATAGACTTCGACAATGCGGTCGTTGAAGCTGGCCTGATGCACACAAAACTGGCTGAGTTCCTGGATGCGGATACAGTACTCGTGCCGGAGCTGATAGCAAGAGAGCTTAACACAGAATACCTCGACCCTCCAGGAAATGTCCTGACAAAGGCGTTTATCTACGGCGAAGATGCTGACTTCTCCCTCCTCGCAGCGAGGAGCCTTGTGTTTGTCACTCTTGTGGAGAAAAAGGAAATGCTACCTGACTCCGTTGACAGATACCCGCACTTCGTCCACGAGCAGAAGCTCGTAAGATTCGTGAACAGGCTGGACTACGAGAGGTGCAGAAAAATTTTCACCAGCCTCTGGAAGCACAGGTAATGTGGCGTACCCGATTGGCAAGGTTTATATTTCCTGTCAAAATCACCCAGAAAGATGAGAATCGTAATGAAATTTGGCGGTGTCAGTGTAAAGGATGGAAAGAGCATACTCCATTGCGCTAACCTTGTCAAAAAATTCTCCGATGGAAATGAGATCGTTGTGGTAGTTTCGGCAATGTCGGGAGTGACAGACTCTCTGCTCAAGGCGGCCAGCAAGTGCTACTCCGAACCCTCGGCAGGGTACATAAAGATGTTCATCGCCGATATGATGAAAAGACATTACGAGGCAATCGAATATGCGGTGCAGAGTGAGGAGATCAAGGCGAAGGTCATCGCTACCACTGAAAGGCTTCTGGAAGAACTTGAAAGAGTTCTTCTCGGAATAAGCTACCTCGGTGAGCTGACAAGGAGGAGTGAAGACTACATAGTTTCCTTTGGAGAGAGACTTCTTGCCCCAATCTTCTCCGCCACCCTACTTTCACTCGGTGTGGATTCTGTAGCGCTCACTGGAGGAGATGCAGGAATACTTACGGACAAGAACTACGGCAGAGCAAAGCCAATACCGGGAGTTTACAGCACGATAAAGAGCAGACTCGAACCACTACTAACAATTAAGAAAACGATTCCCGTTGTTACGGGCTTTATAGGAGCTGCCGACGATGGCAGCATAACAACGCTTGGAAGGGGAGGAAGCGACTTCACTGCGACAATACTCGCTGCGGCTCTTGAGGCAGATGAGGTGTGGTTGTGGAAGGAAGTTGATGGAATAATGACCTGCGATCCGAAGTACGTTCCCAACGCCAGAGTTATACCGGAAATCTCCTACCAGGAAGCGATGGAACTTTCCCACTTTGGAGCAAAGATTCTGCATCCAAGAGCCCTTGAACCTGTGATGAGAAAGAACATCCCCGTAAGAATAAAGAACACCTTCAATCCCGATGCTCCGGGAACGGTTATCGGTGCTGAAACCAGTGAGAGCAGCGACATAGTGAAGGCCCTCAGCCTCATATCCAGTACGGGAATAGTGAATGTCAGTGGAGCTGGATTTGATTTTGCAGAAATTATGGCGGAGGTATTCAGAAGGCTCGCCGATGAGAGGGTAAACGTCATCATGGTGGCCCAAAGCTCGTCAGAACTCAATCTGTCGATAGTTGTTGACAGCAGGGATGTCGAGAAGGCATACAGGGTGCTCAAGAGCCTTGAAAATGGCACGATAAAGATTGACATGATGAGCGACGTTGCCGTGATCAGCGCTGTTGGTGCGGGAATGGCTGGCACACCGGGGGTTGCTGGCAGAATCTTCTCGGCTCTCGGCAGAAACAAGATAAACGTTGTGATGATCAGCCAGAGCTGCTCGGAGTACAACGTATCCTTTGCGGTAGATAGCAAGGATGGAGTTAACGCTGTGAGAGTTGTTCACGATGAGTTCGGGCTCGGCAATAAGTCTTCTTAGGGAGAGGGCAAGGAAAGCTGCAGATCTCGTTGAGAAGCACGACTTCATCAGAGTTTACACCCACCACGATGCAGACGGGATCTCTGCGGGAGCGATAATAGCTATGGCACTGCTGAGAGCAGGAAAGAGCTTCCACATCTCATTTTTGAAGGGATTAAATGAGCCCTTTGAGTATGGGAAGGATGAGCTGCTTCTCTTTGCCGATATGGGAAGTGGTTACCACGATCTGATGTCCGAAGTTGATACTGACCTCGTTATTTTGGATCACCACATCCCCAGTGGAGAGATAAATGCAAAGAGGGACTTTGCACACGTCAATCCGCACCTGGTTGGCATGGATGGAACCTACGAGCTATCTGCGAGTGGTGTGTGCTACTTTTTCGCTACTGAGCTTGGGAAAAACAGAGATCTTGCATCTATGGCCGTAATCGGCATGCTGGGTGACAAGCAGAAAATTGTTGGTGGGAATGCTGAAATTGTCAGAGAGGGTGTTGAAGCTGGTGTGATTGTCGAAAGTAGGGGCTTGGCAATTCGTTCTGGAAAGCTGAGAGATGCACTGACACTGAGCCTTGAACCTTTTTTGGACTTTTATGGAAAGGAGGAAGAGCTTGACGAGTTTTTGAGTAAGATCGGAATCGATGGGGACAGGTACGTTGAGGATCTAAACGATGATGAGATGAGGAGACTGTGTGATGCTGTGGTTCTCAGATTGCTGAGAAGGGGTGTTTACACGGGAATCTTTGAGCAGATAATCGGAAAAAGGTTTCTTTTGAAGAACATGCTGATAAAGAACTCTGTGATGCTGACCGACGTCGTAAACTCCTGTGGTAGGGCTGGAGCTATGAGCCTTGCCCTTTCACTTCTGCTGGGGGATGTAGCCACCCTGGACAAGGCAATGAGGATAAACGAGGAGTACACAAGAGAGGTGCTGGGAGAGCTGGTCAAAAGGAGGGAAGAGATAAGAGAGGGATTCTGCATCCGATACATCGTAATGGAGGATGGTACATCAGCCAGTCCAATTGCAACGACCTTCTCCCGCTATTTACTCACAGACAAGCCGCTCATAGTCGTGAGCATCAAGAACGAGCACGCAAAGGTTTCTGCGAGAACGAACGAGGACCTCGCCAGGAGGGTTGACCTTGCAGAAGTTATGAAGGTTGCCGCTGAGAAGGTTGGGGGCAGAGGTGGGGGGCATAGAGTTGCGGCTGGTGCCAATCTTTCTGCAGAAAAGGTTGAAGAGTTCCTGAAGGAGGTCGACAGGCTTTGCTGTGCTATGCTCGCTTAGAAATCTCAAGCATTGATGCTGAAAGCGTGGTTAGAGCTTTGAAGCCCGACGATCCTGAATGGTGTACGTGCAGAGCTGAGAACGGGAAGATAGTAATAGAGGTGAAGGTCGAAAAAATCGGTACTCTACTATCCGCACTTGACGATTACCTCATGAACATAAAAATGTGTGAGAAAATTCTCGAAGTCCTTTAAAGTTCACCCTTCATCCTCTCCAGTCTCATCCTTATCTGCGACAGTTCGTCCTTCGTTACGCTTACTCTCGCACCAACTTCCTGCAGCTCCCTGTTCAAGTCTCTTACTTTTTTTAGCAGAACCAGATTCAGCCCTATACTTATCAGCAGCAATACTACCAGCACGTACTCAAGCATACAATCACCTTCTCAGCCTGAAAATTTTCAGCATCTTTGCCAAAGCTCCTTCCTTCTTCTTTTCCCTAACTTCAGTCGGTACCTTCTTCTTTTTACCAGCGATAGTTTCTGCAAGACTCATTATAGCTTTTGCAGCAGGAGAATCCGGAGATCTCAACACAACAGGTTTTCCAAAGGCTGCAGCCTTTCTCACCTCGGGATCCTCTGGAATCATGGCAATAACCCTCGCCTCCAGTATCGCCTCGATCTCATTTCTCGCCATCTCAATGCCGAGCGTCGTTATCCTGTTGACAATCACACCAAGGATCTTCGTTCCAAGCCTCTCGGCAACTATCTTGGTCTTCAAACCATCGGTGATGGACGCTATCTCCGGATTCACGACAAGAAGTAGCTCCTGAGCTGCGGCAATGGCTATGACTGCACTCCTTTCGAGACCAGCAGGAGCATCAAGGAGCAGAACGTCAGTGCTCTCCATTATTTGAGTTAGCACATCCTCCAGTCTTTCAGGATTCGCTTTCCTCAGCCCTTCAAGGCTTACCCCAGCGGGGACGACTTTAACACCACCCGGTCCAACGTAGATGGCTTCATCAATCCTTGCCTCCCCCGCGAGTACGTTTTGAAGGGTAATGGGCAGACCCTCCATGCCCATGATGAGTTCAAGATTTGCCATTGTAATGTCTGCATCGACAATCGTGACGTCGTATCCAAGCTGAGCTAATGAGACTCCGAGATTTGCGCATATGGTCGTTTTTCCCGTTCCTCCTTTACCCGATGCAACAGTGATGGTTCTGACCATTGTACCTCCTCCATCTCCTAATACTCATTATGTGCATCTCGTCATATTTAAATATTTTTTCACATGCTGGCAAGGATATAAAAACAGGTGCAACCACCAAAACCCGATGAAGGTCGTGATCTCACTTGGCGGTTCGGTGATAGGTGATCAGATAAGGGATTTTGCCAGAGTTCTCGATGATCTTGCCATCAAACATCAGCTCTTCATCGTTGTTGGGGGTGGAAAGCTCGCCAGAGAGTACATATCAAAGGCAAGGGAGCTTGGGGCAAATGAGACCTTCTGCGACTACATAGGCATAGCGGCAACGAGGATGAATGCAATGCTGCTGATTGCCGCGATGAAAACAGCAGCCAAAAAGGTTCCTTCAGATTTTGTGGAGGCAGAGGAGCTTTCCAGAACCAGCAGGGCTGTGGTGATGGGCGGAACCTTCCCGGGCCACACGACTGATGCAACAGCTGCATTGCTGGCAGAATTTGTCGGTGCTGAGCTGCTCATTAACGCAACAAACGTGGATGGTGTTTACTCCGACGATCCCCGGAAAAACAGGGATGCTGTCAGATATGAAAGGCTCAGCCCTTCAGAGCTTGTGGAAATTGTCGGAAAGGCTTCGATGAGGGCAGGGGCAAACGTGGTGATTGATCTGCTGGCAGCCAAGATAATCGAGAGGAGCAAGATAAGAACGTGCGTAATACTCGGCAGGCCGGAGAACATAGCCAAGGCCATAGATGGAGAAATAGTGGGAACGGTTATCGAATGAGCTTCATCAGCGGGTAGTTAAGCTCGTCATCCCACCCAAGAGTTGCTGTTACCTCAGCCTCCCCAACCCTCACCTCAACTTCCATTTCGAGCATGTCGGGCATGAGAGAGGTGTATCCGAAGGCAGAGGTCTTTTTCAGCTTATCCCTGTTTATCCTCACCTTTGCCCTAACAACGTAGGGCTGCAGAAGCATGCAGCTTTCCATAGCCCTCTCCAAGATCTCTGCATTTTTTTCAGATACTGGAGCGCCTATAAACTGATGGAACAGTGCCCCAAGCTTTATTCCTGCCTCGAAGGCCGCAACCTCCTTTTCCCCCATCTCTTCTCCCATCTCTCAATCACCTCACGAAGTAACGGGTAGAGAGTGTAAATGCTGAAGAGCAGCAAAATTGCCAGGCACATCTCCGGAAACAGCAGGGAGGA
This sequence comes from uncultured Archaeoglobaceae archaeon, assembly GCA_965541645.1. GTDB lineage: Archaea > Halobacteriota > Archaeoglobi > Archaeoglobales > Archaeoglobaceae > Archaeoglobus. The sequence goes on from CBEUCM010000019.1 coordinate 7,111, forward strand.
CACCACGACCAGAACAACAACTGCAAGGGCAACAGCATCCCTGACCTTGGGATAGACGATGTCGGAGATCATGAGAAAGGACAGGATGAAGACGGTTACTGCAACAACGCTGTAATCTACCTGAAGCCTAACCAGCGAGGTTACAAGGAAGGCGTTGGCCACAGTTGGAAGGCCGTAAAAATCCTCAAACTCGACGATGTTGAATCTGGCAAGCCTGAGTATTGAGAAGGACACCAGCAGAGCTGAGAAGGGAAAAAGATTTGGGTTGTATCTCACGAGAAGCAAAGCTGGAAAAACACCGAAGGAGATGGCATCGGCAAGTGAGTCAAGCTCCTTACCGAGTGCGCCCTTCTCAGTGCTCCTCGCAATGAACCCATCCATACCGTCCGCAAAGGCTGAGAGGTAAAAGAAAATGTAGGACTCCATCTGTATTCCGTAAAGCAGGATGTGGGTTATGGCAGAAAAACCAAAGAGGGCGTTTAAAACTGTGAAAGAGTCTGCAAGGGTGACTTCTTTAAGTATCTTCATCCTTTAATGCAACAGTTTCACCTGCTTTAACCTTTTCGCCAACCTTTCTGACAAAGCTGTAACCCTCCGGAACTTCAAGGACCACCCTCGAACCGAACCTTATCATTCCTATCCTCTCTCCCTTCCTCACGTAATCTCCCTCTTTGACGTAGCTTACTATCCTCCTCGCAAAGATCCCGGCTATCTGCAAAACTCTGAAAATCCCATCCTCCGCCTCAATTATTATCTCATTCGTCCTAACACCTTTTTTTCTAACAAAGGCAGGAGGGGTGGATCCCTCAATGTATCTGACCGACACAACTCTGCCATCCACGGGAGACCTGTTGACGTGGCAGTCAAAGGGGGACATGAAGATCTCCATCCTCCTCCCCTCTAAGAAATCTATCCTGCCGTCTGCAGGAGACACCACTCCTTCACCAATTTCCCTCTCCGGATCCCGGAAAAAGTATGCTGTGAAGAGTGCAGCAGCTAAGAAGGCTATCGAGAGAGGCTTGATGAGGATAAAAGATACCGCAGCCAGGACTGCAAAAGCGACAATCATCGCATATCCACTGCGCTCAATCAACATCTCTCCCCCTGAGTATCTCATCTTTGAGAGAATATATCAGTTCCGCCAGCTCAGGCAGAAACCTGAAAACCATGTAGGCTATTACGATCAGAGCGATTGTTGACAGTATCTTTGCGACAACATGGTGGGCGATGTAGAAGCTGTTCTCACCAAACCAAGAGTACGCAAAGGACACTGTGACGAACACGTTGCGAAAGAGGTTCAGGATGTATATCACCGGAACCGATACCAGAAAGGCCCGAATTTTTCTGGAAAAGCTGGCCTTTATGCCGAGGGTTGCCCCTGTAAACAGGGCCATGCTCTCTATTGCCGTACAGGCAAGTATTATCTGTACGCTTTTGTTTCCGAGAATGATTCTGCCGTCTTCGTGTCTCATTGGAAAGCCCAGGAGGTTTCCAAGATTGGTAGTAAGCTGGGCAGTTGTGTTGATCAGCCAGCTGTTGAGCGGGCCAAGAAAGGCAAAGGGAAAGTAAACTGCACAGGCCAAGGCTGAGAAGGCCGTAACCTCAACAAAGACCTCTGAATTTCTCTGTAAAATGGAGACTGCCATCACCAAGAAGAAGGCAAAGGCCATCACGAAGATTACCGTGTTGTAGTAGTCTTCAGCCCTCAAAAAATCGGGTACCTTCGTCAAACACGCTGTTGCGAAAATCAGCCATGCAGTAAAGCCTGCAAGCCTTTCCTTGGTTGCTACGTATATTACCATCGGGATCAGAGATGCAGCAGCAATTGCCTCGGAGAGCATTGAAGCTTACGAGGGTTCGAAATTTATTAACCTTTTTGCCAAAATTTAATAGTCATTTTCCAATTTTATATCATGGATGCTGTAATCTATGGATTTGGGCCAATAGGGAGGCTGGTGGCGAAGTGCTGCGTGAAAAGGGGGTTTGACGTTAAGGGCGCTATTGACAAAAATCCGTCGCTGGTGGGGAAACCACTCTCAGAGTTTGGAATAGACTCCGATGGTGTGATCAAGAAAGAGCTGGACTTCAGAGGTGACATCGCCTTTCTGTGCACGGGATCCTACCTCGATGATGTTTATCCACAGATTGTGGAGTGTGTAAAGAAGGGATTCGACGTCGTCAGCACCTGTGAGACTCTGAGCTACCCCTACTACAGGTATCCAGAGCTGTCCAGGCAGATCGATGGTGTTGCGAAAAATACTGGCAAAACTGTTTTGGGATCCGGTATAAACCCGGGGTTTCTCCTGGATACCCTCGTCATCACCCTTTCCGCCACCTTCACGGAGGTTGAGAGAGTTGTTGCCATAAGGAGCATAGACGCCATGAAGAGGAGGGAGTCCTTCAGAAAGAAGGTCGGAATCGGACTGGATCCCGGCACAGCCGAAGAGAAGCTGAAAAAAGGAGAGATCAGCGGACACGTTGGTTATGCAGAGTCCGTGCTTCTGGTATCCAAAGCGATGGGCTTCGAGCCGGATGACGTCAGAGAGGGGCAGGAGTTTGTGGTGTCCGACGGGAAGGTGATCGGTGCCAAGGGATTCGGGAGCGCTTTGAAGGGTGGGGAGGAGAAGATAAGGGTGGAATTTCATGCCTACGCCAACGCTGAGGAGTACGAAGAGATAACTATTGAGGGCGACAACAGCACTAAGTGGAGAAGCACGGGAACGATGGGTGATCTGGGAACAGCATCGGTTGTTGTCAATCTTGCAGAGTTTGTCGTGGACTACAGACCAGGGCTGATAACCATGGCAGACATAATTCCCTTCAGACCAAAATTGAAAAAATAGGAAATTACAGGAGGCCCTTCTCCTTGTAGTATTTTTCAGCCCCCGGATGCAGAGGAATCGACATTCCCTCCAAGGCCGTCTCCAGCGTTATGTCCTCAGCCCTCTTGTGTGCGGCAACAAGCTCATCTCTGTGCTCGAATATTGCCTTCGTAATCTGGTACACGAGGTCGTCGGGCAAATCAGCATTGGTTGCGAGCATTGCGAGCACGGCAACCGTCTTCACATCCTCATCCACACCCTTGTAGGTGCCTGCAGGAATGGTAACCTGGGTGTAGAAGGGGTAGTCCTCCTTGAGCTTCTGGTAGATCTCATCGGGCACCTCCACGATGGCCACATCTCTAACAGCCGCAATGTCGCTTACAGCAGCGGTCGGAATGCCTGCAACTATGAATCCGGCATCAATCGTCTTGTCCTTCAGTGCATCGGACACCTCCTTGAAGTTCAGGTACCTTATCTCAGTATTGGACTCATCAATTCCGGCAGCCTTCAGGATCTGCATGGCATCAACGGCCGTACCAGACCCCGGAGCGCCTACCGCAACCTTCTTTCCTTTCAAATCGTATATCGTCTTTATGTTGTTCTCCTTGAGCGTTACGATCTGTATGATCTCGGGATACAGCGTGGCAACTCCTCTCAGCTTGTCGAGCTTCGAGTCTTTAAACATCTCAAGTCCGTTATAAGCATAGTAGGCAACATCATTCTGCAGCAAGCCGAACTCGGCCTCAAGCTCTCCAACCTTTCTCGCATTCACCACAGATGCGCCGCTCGTAACAGCCGTGGCCTTAACTCCGGGAACGTACTTCGTTATTATCTGCGCCATTGCACCTCCAATCGGGTAGTAGGTGCCCGAAGATCCGCCGGTAACGATCGTAACCTCCTTTACCTCCGCTGGCGGGGTTGTTGTTCCCGGTTTTTGTTCCTGTGCGCAGCCCAGCAGCAAAAGAGAGGCTGCGATCAACAAAATCAGCCCAGCCTTTTTCATGCACTCACCTCATCATATCTCGTGTAAAGCTGTTTTATAAATATTCCTCCGAAAATTATCAGGCCCAGAAGCTTGAGTTTGTAATCGGGAATCAGCAACAGCAGTCCAGCAACGATTGCAACAGCCCTCCAGATCCTGCTGATTGGTTTGAGGACACAGCCAATTGTCCCTGCATTGATCGCCATGATCCCGAGCATTATCGATGCCACAAGCAGGATGAGGTACGCAACATCCATCGCCGATTTCACGCCTATCAGCAGCAGTGCTGGCGAGAATATGAAAAGATACGGTACGAGGTACTTTCCAATACCGATTTTCACGGCATTCAAACCGGTCTTCCACGGATCGCTGCCAGCTATGGCCGAGCCAGCGTAAGCTGCAAGGGCTACGGGAGGTGTGAGATCTGCTGCCACGCCAAAGTAAAACACAAACATGTGTGCGGGGAGTATAAGCTCTGGATAGGCGTCGAGAAAGTCCCTGACGTTCATTCCGTATCCCTGGGCCATAAAGGTTATAATTGCTGGAGCTGCAATCGTGCTCGTGATTATGTAGTTTGCAGTGGTCGGCACACCCATTCCCAGGATCAGGGAGACGAGCATGGTCAGAATCAAAATAATCAGCAGATATCCGTGCGACAGGGCTACGGCAGATGCGGCAATCTTGAAGCCCAACCCTGTAAGGGTGACGACCCCAACTATTATGCCAGCAGAGGCACAGGCCATTGCAACCGTTACCGCACTCCTCCCGCCATGTTCCAGCGCCGATAGAATGTTTGCCATGATCCCTCTCAGCACTTCTCGGACTGGAAGCTTATTCCCGCTCCTGTGGTTTCTTACAAGCGGCTCCAGAACCATTATGGCTATGACCGTGTAGATGGAAAAAACCGCAGCCAGAATCGGTGTGTACCCGCTTACAAGCATGTATATGATCACAAAAAGCGGGACAAGGTAGTACCATCCCCCCTTCAGAACCTGCAATGGTGATGGTAGCTCCTCCCTTTTCAACCCCCTGAGGTTCTCCTTTCTGGCTTCGAAGTCAACGGCGGAGAACACCCCGAAGAAGTAGAGAAGGGCGGGAATTATGGCAGCATACACGATGTTGATGTAGGGCATGCCAACGAACTCGGCCATGATGAAGGCCGCAGCACCCATTATCGGTGGCATGATCTGCCCGCCCGTTGAGGCTGCAGGCTCAACAGCTCCGGCAAACTCTGGCTTGTATCCCACCCTCTTCATCAGTGGAATCGTGAAAGCTCCAGTTGTGACTGTGTTTGCAACAGAACTTCCGGAGATCGTCCCCATGAGGGCGGATGATACCACAGCAGCCTTTGCCGGACCCCCAACCATCCAGCCTGTGAGGGAGTAGGCGAGATCGATGAAGAATTTACCAGCACCGGACCTTTCAAGAAAAGCCCCAAAGATGACGAACAGAACAACAAAACTCGATGAGACCGCAATCGGGGTTCCAAATATTCCCTCCTTGGTGTAGTAGAGGTGCTCCAATATCTCGTTCCAAGTGTAGTTCGGATGCGATAAAGCTCCCGGAAGTCCGGCTCCGTACTTTGCGTAGAGGATGAAGAGCACGGCAACAGCAACCAGAGCGGGATTGACGACTCTCCTCGTGGCTTCAAGAACGAAAATGATTGCAAGCAGTGCAATCAAGAAATCGTAAGGCGTGTAACCAACAGCAGCCCGGAAGAGAAGCTCTCGATAGTTCAGGGCTAAATAAAGGGCAACGTAGAAGCCAATGGCTGCAAGGATGAAGTCGTAAAAAGGTATCCTCTCCTCGATCCTCTTTTTCGTTCTCGGGAATATCAGGAAAGACAGGGCGACCGCAAAGGCGAGATGGACGGATTTCACAATGTCGTGCTGCAGCAGGCCCGTAAAGGACCCGTTGATGACGTGGAAGGTCGAGAAGAGGATGGCAATTAAAGATACCACAACTGCATACCACCCCTTAAGTTCCCTCTCGTGGAGGAACTTCCTCTCAAGCTTTGTCACGTCAACTTCTCCCACCCTCACACCTCCGGAAGGCTGCGGATATTGGATTCATTTTTTCAACCCTCAGCTCCACGTACTTCCCGAATTCATCCAAGCTGAGGTTCATCTCCCCAACTTTGAGCGTGTACCTGTTAAACGGGTCCAAGGAAATTCTCAGCACCCCAACATCCCTCTCAATTCTGTACTCAAGCCAACCCTTCTCACTTGAAAAGTTTTTCTCGGTGCTTGGTAAACCCCACCCGGCAGATTTCACGAGTGTTTTGAAAAGCTTCAAAGAGTTGTTCTCAACCCTGTAAAGGTCAACCTCTCTGAACAGCTCAACGGAGTGAATGAAGGACACCGCAATTACATCCCCCTCTGACACCGGCACAGCACATTCCTTTTCGCTACCGGAGATTATGAGGTGGGGAGTTTGATAAGCTGTCTGATATACTGCGATTGTGAAAAACAAAAGGAGGACCAGAAGAGCGTACCCTTTCCGCATAGGGTAAACTAAGCAATCGGTTTTAACCACTTTCGCTTAGTAGGTTGGTGGTGAAATCGAAGTTCCTTTCAATGGAGATTCTGAAGCTCCTGTCAGCAACCTCAATTAGAGGCTGAATCGTCACCTTCCCCCTACTGACTTCACCGTTTTTTACATGTTGAACCCACCACTTTTCAAGCATCTGGTTGTTTATCCTCATCTCGAATGTTACTATTCTTTTTGAGTTTGGATGAAGCGTCGTTTCAATTTTACTCACTCCTTCTCCCAGTTCAACACCATTCACCTCGATACTGTAGCGCACGTCCCTGAACGTGATGGGGTACATGCAGTCATTAGACACGGTGGCTGAGGCCCTCATTTCGGTGTACTTCTCAGTCACCGCTCCCCACTTTAACCCGAAGTTCTCCATTTTTATGCATGTGTACTGAGCCTGTTTTAAGTTTAACCCAGACAGGATGTCCGTAGTAACCGGATATGACATCTCAACCGGATACTCCCATTCAGCAACCCAAAAATCAAAGACTACGTCGCCTTTCACTACTACCACAGATTTCTCACCGTTCATTATGTGGGACACCCACCACTTCGGGATCAGGCTGTTCTTGATCTTTGTGGATAAGACTATAGCAGATTCGGCATGGGGAGCTATCTCCACCCGCAGGGCTGAACCTTTCCCCATCTTTATGCCATTCATGTATATTTCCGTGTGGATGTCCTTTACAGGTAAAGATATTGGGTAGGGGTTGTAAACATAAATCTCAGTTATTATCTCAGTAATCGATTCATCGATGCTGCCCCACTCGCTCTTCACACCTCTGACTTCCGGTTTTCCCATCTGGATAGCTGCCACCAAAGTTGCTCCCATCACTATCATAACTACAATTGTTGCCAACTTCACATTCCAGATGTTGTATCTCCAGCACTATTAAATTTTTCTCAAAACTTCATAAATCTCCTTTTTGAGTTCCGAGAATTCCAGGGATGTCCTATCCCTCGGTTTTGGAAGATCGACTTCAACCGTCCTCAAAACTCTTGCAGGACGGGGAGAGAGCACAATAATTCGATCTGCAAGAAATACAGCCTCCTCTATGCTGTGGGTCACAAAGAGGGTCGTTTTACCTTCCACGATCTTAAGCAGGTCCTCCTGCATTCTTTCCCTGGTCTGAGCGTCGAGATTGGCAAAGGGTTCGTCCATCAGCAGTAGATCCGGCTGAATTGCCAGAGCCCTCGCAATTCCCACCCTCTGCCTCATCCCCCCGCTGAGCTGCTTGGGATAGTACCTCTCAAAACCGCTCAAACCGATGATTTTCAGTACTTTGCCAGCAACTCCCTTCTCAACTCCTGCTGCTCTGACGGCAAAAAGAACGTTTTCATAGACGTTCTTCCACGGCAGCAACCTGTCATCCTGAAAGACGAAGCCTATTCTCCCACCTTCAAACGTTATCTCCCCGCTATCTGCTCTCTCAATCCCGGCAATAATCTTCAGCAGAGTTGTCTTACCACATCCGCTTTCTCCAACAAGGCAGACGAACTCTCCTCTCTCCACCCTGAAAGTCACTCCGCCGAGAACCTCCAGGCTTCCATACCTCTTTCTGACGTCAACAACATTCAGCGCCACGGCAGTATCACCTTCTCGGCTTTGAGCAAAACAACGTTCATGGCATAACCTATTATGCCAATCATCGCCATTCCTGCCACAATCTCTGCCACTCTTCCACCAACACTGTACATCACCATGATAAAGTAGCCCAGCCCTTCTCCAGACGTTGCAATCATCTCTGCGGCTATTATGCTCATCCACCCAACCCCAAGACCTATCCTGATACCAGTAACAACGCCCTGAAGCGAGTAAGGCAAAACTATATCCCTTAGAATCATTCTGCTGCTTGCCCCAAACACCTCCGCCATCTCGATGAGCTCTGGAGGTGTGTTCCTCGCATAGTCAAACACTGATATCAGGCAGGGGAAGAAGGCACCAACAAACACTATGAAGATCTGCGAAACCTGAACGGTGTTGGGGAGGGGGGCGAAGATGATGTATGCTAAGGGTATCCAGGCGAGGGGCGGAATTGGACGCAATGCCTCGATTGCTGGCATTAAAATTTCACGCAATTGCCTGTACCATCCCGCAGCAATACCCAGAGGCACAGCAACCAGAAAGGCTGCTGAAGATGCAGCAAGCACCCTCCAGAGGCTGGCAAGTGCGTGCTCAACCAGCGTTTTTCCAAGAACCGGTTCAGGGTTAAGCAGGAGGTAGAAGAACCTCTCCGCCACCTCATGCGGGCAGGGAAGTTCGGTAAAAAAAGATGTTACGTACCACAGACCAACCAGTAATGCTGCACTCTTGAGCCTCATGTCTTTACTTTCAATCCAGCCTTTTCAGCAGCCATCCTCAGCAGAAAGTCCTGAACGGTGCCAAATCCGGGAATTGCAACCTTCTTCCCTGCAAGATCTTTAACGCTGCTGGCATCTCTGGCGACAATTGCAGATCCCTCACTGTTCGCCCCCGCTATTACACTGATCTTCACATCGTCGTTGATCCTTTTAAGCGTAGCCGGTGCCCCACCCAAGTAGCCTGCGTCAATTTCTCCATTCTTGAAGCCCTCCATTTCAACCACTCCATTCGGGTACTCCTTTTTCTCAACCTTCAGTCCAAGCTGGCTGTAATAGCCCTCCTTCATGGCAACATAGAAGGCAAGCTGATGGAGGTCTGCAGTTAAGTAGCCCACCCTAACTGTTGCATTCACCTTTCCTGGAGTCCAGCTCTCGTTCTCCTTCAGCTTCTCCACAACAAAATTATAAACGTCATCGTAAAGGAAATCCTTTAAGAATTCATCCTCATCACTGTAACCGAGATCCTCAGGAGTTTTTGTTAAATATCCTCCACTCTTGAGGTTCTGATAGTACTTTACGAACTCATCAACATCCGGATACTCAACGAACTTTATCCTCTTCATCGCCTCAACAATAACCTCCTTATCCTTGCCCGTGAACTCCTGGGCGTACTGCAAAACCTTATCTCTGTTTTCCTCGGAATTTATAAATCTCGTGGCTTTGATGTGCGCCCAAACAAGTGCAACAGCGATATCGCTGTCCTTCTCATCCTCCCTGATTGCAAGGATGCAGCATGGATGTTCAGACCATATGTCGTGGGACGTTGCTATAACCCTTCCATACCCCTTCACAACTGCCTCACTTACAAACGGCTCCCATGCAACAAAGGCATCGATCTCACCGAGCTTTAGCTGCTCGACCATATCCCTTGGGGACATCGTAACAACCTTAATCCCGGTTTCAGCTTGCTGACATCCCATCATCATTGCAGAAAGTAGCACCACTATGAGCAGAATCCACCTCATGGTGGGTTCTTGGCCCAGCTATATAATTACTTTTTCTTTTCTGGTGTCATTTTAATCCTGAACAGAAAAATTTTAATTGGTTATTTTCTATTCAGATCATGATAAGGTTAGCCGAATGCATTGCCAGGGGAGAGAGTTTCGGAAAGTGCTTGGAGAAATTGCTTCAGGAAAGAGGAATTCATCCCCACGAGTTCGCAAAAAGAGCTGGAATTCCACAATCAACACTGTACAAGGTGCTGAGGGGGCACAATCCGAGATACGAGACCCTTGTAAAGATAATGTCCGCTCTTTATGAAAGGAAACGATTTGTCGCTTTAATTGCTGCACGATACGTTGTGGAGGGAATGACGTTTGATGAAAGGGTCAGAGTGTATCCTGCAACAACACTTGAGGATGCCATTGTTGCTGCAGTGAGAGCGGAGAAGGATGGGGCTGGGGCGATAATATGTGCACCGATAATAAGCGGTCTGGTTGAGAAGCTCGTTGATATCCCTGTGATCACGATAAAACCTGAAAAAAGCGTAGAAAGATCAGTAAAAACAGCATTAGAAAGGCTTGGATTAGACTAAAGAGACAGTATTCTGGAGTATACTTCTCCAACTGGGTTACAGAACTTAAAAATCATCGTTTTTAACACTATCATCGGGCGCCTCCAGAAATTACCTTGAGGTGAAATAAAAGTTACCTTTCATCCTCTCACTCTCCCCCTCCCAAGAGACGCGAAAATTCCGACAAAGCAGAGTCCGGCAAAAATTGTGAAGGCAATTCTTGCACTTTCTATAAATTTTCCATAGTATTCAGGAGAAATCTCCACTTTGCCGATAATTATTGAAAAAACGAGCATAACGAGGGCCATACTCATCGTTTGCCCTATGAGACGCATTGTTGCCACTGTTGCGGAAGCTATTCCCAGAAATCTTTTTTCGACGGAACTCATTATTGCATTGGTGTTTGGTGAGCTGAATAGGGCTATTCCGAATCCAAGGAGCATCAGGTAGGAGATTACGTTGCCTACGGCTGTATTTTCGGATATGGTAGAGAACATAATCAGACTTGCAGTCGTTATAGCCATTCCAGCGGAGGCAACAACTCTCGGTTCAACTCTGTCAGAAATCCAGCCAGCTATGGGGGCAAACATTGCCATCACAACTGGCTGAGAGACCAGAACGAGTCCTGCGGTCTGAGCATCAAAGCCTTTGATATACTGGAGATACAGGCTCATCAAAAATCCCACTGCAAAGGTTGCGGCGTAGTTGAGGAGTGCTGCGAAGCTTGAGAGCGAAAAAGTGAGGTTGCTCAGAAGCAATCTGACGGCAAATACCGGATGCTCCAGTTTTCCTTCAAAAAGGATAAAAAGGGCAACCAAAAATACTCCAAGAATCATGAAAGGTAAGGAAAACTCCGAAAATCCGTAAATCAGGAATAGAAGCATTAATGCGTAAATCACAGAACCTGCAAAGTCAAATTTTTCGCCCCTTGCATCTGCCCATTCTCCTTTGAGGTAGGCGAGTGCGATTGCCAGTGCCAAGAATCCAAGTATCCCGTTTACAAGAAAAACGCTTCTCCACCCCAGATTTTGTGTAAGAAAACCTCCACCAAGAGGACCAAGGCTCAATCCAGTGTAAACAGCTCCCGTGTTGATGCCAATAGCTTTACCCCTCTCCTGAGGTGGAAAAACGGATGTAAGGATTGCAACTGCTGTTGCAAAGATCATTGCCCCTCCAATTCCCTGAAAAACTCTGAATGCTATAAGTGTTTCAGCTGAAGGGGCAAAAGAGGAGAGAATCGAACCAGTGCTGAATGTTAGCAGTCCAAAGATGAAAACGGATTTTCTTCCCATTATATCTGCAATTCTTCCGAAGGGGACGGAGAACATTCCCGCAGCGAGGAGATAGGAAGTTGCAACCCAGCCAAGGGTGATAGCATCAACTTCAAATTCTCGCCCAATTGAAGGCAGAGCAACATTCGTTGCTGAGCCAATAAAGGGAGTGAGGAAGGATGAAACGCAGGCAGCGAGAAGGGTAGCAGTACGAAGGTTCATGCTCAATGTCTGTTCCAATTTATAATATTTTAGGAGGTGCTGTTACATCTTCTGATCAAGTTAACCACAAACTTTATATAGAAGTACCAATCCACCAATATCTGCAAACGGAGGTGATGTGAATGGCAACGCTGCAAGGTCAGCCAGTATTGATATTGAGGGAGGGAACCCAGAGAACCGTTGGTAGGGACGCCCAGAGGATGAACATAACAGCTGCGAGGGTTATTGCTGAAGCAGTGAGGAGCACCCTCGGGCCGAAGGGAATGGACAAGATGCTTGTTGACAGCCTGGGGGATGTTGTTATAACGAATGATGGTGTCACAATTCTGAAGGAAATCGATGTTGAGCATCCTGCTGCAAAGATGATTATTGAAGTGGCAAAGACCCAGGACAACGAGGTGGGAGATGGGACAACCACTGCTGTTGTTCTTGCAGGAGAATTGCTGAAGAGGGCTGAGGAGCTGCTGGATCAGGACATTCATCCTGCAATAATTGCAAATGGTTACAGACTTGCCTCGGAGAAGGCCATTGAGGTTCTCAACGAGATTGCCATCTCCATAAGCAAGGATGACGATGAGGTTCTGAAGAAGATTGCATCAACAGCCATGACCGGAAAGGGTGCTGAGGTTGCCCTCGAGAAGCTTGCAGAAATCGCTGTAAAAGCAGTGAAGATGATCGCAGAGGAGAAGGATGGGAAGGTCGAGGTGAACACCGACTACATCAAGATCGAGAAGAGGCAGGGTGGAAGCATAGAGGAGACGGAGCTTGTTGATGGTATCGTGCTCGACAAAGAGGTTGTGCATCCTGGAATGCCAAAGAGAATTGAAAATGCAAAGATCCTGCTCCTCGATTCAGCCTTAGAAGTCAAGGAGACAGAGATCGATGCGAAGATCAGAATCACCGATCCAGAGAAGCTGCAGAAGTTCATCGAGCAGGAGGAGGCAATGCTGAAGGAGATGGTGGACAAGATCTCCAATGCTGGAGCCAACGTTGTGTTCTGCCAGAAGGGCATCGATGATCTGGCCCAGTACTACTTGGCCAAGGCCGGAATCTTGGCTGTGAGGAGAGTAAAGAAGAGCGACATGGAGAAGCTCTCAAAGGCCACTGGAGCTAAGATACTCACCGACCTGAGAGACATTAGCAGCGAGGATCTTGGAGAGGCGGCTCTGGTTGAGGAAAGGAAGATCGGCGACGAGAAGATGGTCTTCGTTACAGGATGCAAGAACCCGAAGGCCGTGACAATCCTTGTGAGGGGAGGCACTGAGCACGTTGTTGAGGAGATTGCGAGGGGTATCGAGGATGCTGTAAGAGTTGTTGCCTGTGCTGTTGAGGATGGCAAGGTCGTCGTTGGGGCTGGTGCTCCTGAGATAGAGGTCAGCCTGAAGCTCAGGGAGTGGGCACCCTCGCTGGGTGGTAGGGAGCAGCTTGCAGTCGAAGCCTTTGCCACAGCCCTTGAGATCATCCCAAGAACTCTGGCGGAGAATGCAGGTATTGATCCAATCGATGTCCTTGTGGAGCTGAAGGCTGCACACGAGAAGGGCAATGTGTATGCTGGAGTTGACGTTGAAAGCGGCAAGGTCGTGGACATGAAGGAAATGGGCGTCTTTGAGCCGCTCAGAGTTAAGACGCAGGCCATCGGCTCTGCAACCGAGGTTGCAGTGATGATCCTGAGAATTGACGACGTCATCGCTGCTAAGGGACTGGAGAAGGAGAAGGACAAGGGTGGAGAGACACCCGAGATGCCTGAATTCTAAATTTGCAAGTAAAGTTTTTTAAAAATTTACTCTTTTTTATGCATGAATGCTGGAAGGTATAAACTTTGAGGACATTGTCGAGGAGTCGCTGGCAGGCGTATATATTCACGATGAAAACCTGAAGATCGTTTACGTTAACAAGATCGTCGAGAGGGCAACCAGATATTCAAAGGATGAGCTTATTGGAATGAACATTCTACAGCTGGCCCACGGAGATGATGTAGCAAAGCTTGTTGAGGTTGCCAAACGAGTTATGTCTGGAAAGGAGGTCTTCTATGAAGCCAGATTCACAAGGAGGGATGGGGATGTCAGATGGGTACTCGGATTTGCCAAACCGCTCAACGTTAACGGCAGCACTTACGTTCTTGGAAACTGGATAGATATAACGAGAATAAAGGTTCTTGAGGAGAAGTTGAGAGAGAATGAGGTGTTTTACAGGACGCTAATCGAGGACAGTCTCGCACCCATTTACATCGTGCAGAATAGTAAGGTCAAGTACCTGAACAGGGCCTTTGAAGAGCTTACGGGCTACACCAAGGAGGAGCTGGTTGGCAAGAACCCCTTCTTCCTGGTGCATCCCGGAGATCGGGACAAGGTTTACAACAGATACCTGCAGAGGGAAAGGGGGATGCGTGAACCAGAGGTTTACAGCTGGAGAATAATAACAAAGAACGGAGAGGTGAAGTGGATAACAGCAAAGCCAAACAGGATAATCTACAACGGAAAACCCGCAGTTGCTGCAACCCTCATGGACACAACATCCATCCACCAGCTAACGGAGAAGCTGAGAATGAGAGAGGATTACCTCAGACTGCTAAACAAGATGCTGAGACACGACATAGCCAATGCCCTTGTACTTGTGAAGTTCATACTGGAGGACCGTGACGATGAGCTTTCGAAAAATGCTCTGCGCAGGGTGGAGTACGTAACCCGTCTGATAAAGGAGGCTGCAAGCCTGGAATCTGCGCTGGAAAAGCTCCGACCATTGAGGCTGGATGAGGTAGCCAAGGAGATTGCAGAAAGTTTTAGTGTCGAACACGACTGTGAAAACGTTGTCGTGATGGCCAACGATGGGCTGCACACCATAGTTTACAATCTCGTCCACAATGCGGTGCATCACTCAGGCGGTAATGTGAAGGTTGAAGTTCGAAAGATGGGTGAGTGGGGCGTGTTGAGGGTCATTGACGATGGCAAAGGAATACCGGACGAGCTTAAAGAGAGGATATTTGAAGAGGGATTCACAACCGCTGGGACTGGACTGGGGCTGTTCATCGCAAGAAAGATGGTTGAGATCTACGGTGGGATAATACGGGTTTACGACAACAGGCCAAAGGGAACGATCTTCGAAGTGAGGCTCCGTACAGTGTAACTAAAAAAAGTATTTATTTAGTTGGAATCTCATCAGACCATGAAACTCGTAACCTGCGGACTGCCTTACGCTAACGGCAAGGCCCATATCGGACATCTCAGGACCTACGTACCTGCTGACGTTTATGTCAGATACCTAAGGCTGCTTGGTGAAGACGTCGTTTTTGTTTGCGGGAGCGATTGCCACGGTACTCCAATTGTTGTCAATGCCGAACAACAAGGCTTGACACCAAAGCAGCTTGTTGATATTTATCACGAGCACTTCAAAAAGGTTCTTGCCGAAATCGACATAGAGTTTGACTACTACGGTCGAACTGATTCTGAGTATCACCACGTCAGAACGACCGAGATAGTGAAAAGGTTGATGGAAAAGGGGTACATATATCCCAAGGATATACAGCTCGCCTACTGTCCAAAGTGTGAGCGCTTCTTGCCGGACAGATACGTTGAGGGCATATGCCCCTACTGCGGTGCTGTGGCAAGAGGAGATGAGTGCGACCAGGGATGTGGCAGGCATCTGGAACCTGGGGAGATAAAGGAACCGAGATGCAAGATCTGCGGAAGCAAGGCTGTTTTCAGGACTCAGAGACACTACTTTTTCAGACTTACCGAGTTCAAGGATTTTCTGGAAGACTACCTCAGCAAGCTGAAAGGCACTGAGAATGCACTGAACTACGCCAGAAACTGGGTAAAAAACCTGAGAGACTGGTGCATAACCAGAAACCTTGAGTGGGGCGTGAAGTTTCCCGGCGAAGAAAATCTCGTGGTTTACGTATGGGTCGATGCCCCCATCGGCTACATCAGCTTTACCGAGAAGGCGTGCGAGAAGAAGGGATGCGACTGGAGGGAGATATGGATCAACGGCAAGGCCGAGATAATCCACTTCATCGGACTGGATATCGTTTACCATCACTGCATTTTCTGGCCAGCAATGCTCAAGGGTGCTGACTACTCTTTGCCTTCTGCAGTTGTGGCGAGCGGCATGGTTAAGGTTGAAGGCAAAACCTTCTCGAAGAGCAGGGGCTACGTGGTGTGGGTCGAGGACGACTACCTGAAATCTGGACTGAGTCCAGATTACCTGAGGTACTACATAGTTAACTACACAAGCCACCAGAAGGATCTGAACTTCTCGTGGGAGGTATTCAAAGAGAAAGTTAACAACGAGATAATTGCAACGCTCGGCAACTTCCTCTACAGGGTTCTGCTCTTCGCCTGGAAGAACTTCGGCGAGGTTTCAATGGACGGCATTGATGAGGAGGTCCTCGAAAAGATAAGGGAGACTGAGAGGAAGATAGTGAGTGCCTTGGAGGAGTGGGAGTTTAAGGTTGCGAGTGATGCCTTCATGGAGCTTGCAACCTTTGGAAACGTTTACTTCCAGAACGCAAAGCCCTGGGAGCTAATTAAAAGTGACAGGGATGCTGCAAGAAGGGCTGTTGCCTCCTGCCTCCAGATAGCCAAGGCTCTCATCATCTTTGCCTATCCCGTCATGCCGAGGAGCATGCTGAAGATGGCTGAGAGCATGGGCCTCGATCTGAAGAGTTGCAAGCTATCTGACGCTTCAGTCGTTGATGCTGTTGTAAAGCTCAGCAAGCCCTCCGTTCCCTTTGAGAAGATTGAAGAGGACAAGATCAAAGAGCTGCAGGAGATCATGGAGAAGAGGTTCAGCGGTGAAAGAGTGGAAAAGCAGGAGATGGAGACAATTACCATCGAGGACTTCAAGAGGCTGGACATAAGGATTGGCAGGATAGTCAGCGCTGAAAAGATCAAAGGCAGCAAGAAGCTTCTTAGGCTGATAATAGACATAGGTGACGAGCACAGGCAGATAGTGTCGGGAATTGCGGAAGACTACAGGCCAGAAGAGCTGGTTGGCAAGCTCGTGGTTGTGCTCGTAAACCTCCAGCCAGCGAAGTTCATGGGCGTGGAAAGCAGGGGAATGATACTGGCAGCTGAAAAAGATGGTAGAGCGATACTGCTGATTCCGGAAAAAGAAATAGAACCTGGAACGAAGGTTTGCTGATCACTTGTACTCGTGGGTACCCATCTTAACCGGTATCCCGGTATTGCTCTCGATTATTTTTGCCCACTCCTCCGCACTTCTGTACGGGCAGCCGGGATCCCTGAGCATGCAGGAACTCATGTATATCTCCTTGGGCGTTATCTCAGAGAGTTTTATTGTCATCCCAATGTTGGGTATCAGTGTGTTGCCCGGACACTCACATCTTACAAACCCTATAACCCTCACAGGCTCGTCGAACTTGCCCTCACCCAGTGCTGCAGCCTTCAAACAGCGCCACTCTCCGGGGCAGCCATAGGTTGTGTCCATATACCTCCCACAGGCCACGATAAAAACGTCCTTCATGGTCTGGCGTATGCAATTTCAAGTATAAATTTTTCGATTTAGAACAGAATGGATGGGATGTGCAGAACCTCGACACCATCCTTGTAAACCGTAATGTCCCCACCAGACTCAGAAACAACTATGGCTATCGCCTCCGTTTCCTTTGTTATCGACGCACAGGCAATATGCCTCCCACCCAAACCTCTTCTGATCCTTGTTAGAAGCTCCTTGGCCGATGCTTCGATGTATCTGCCACAGGCAATAATTATCCCCCTTTCATCCAGAACAAAGACCCCGTCAATCTGTGCAAGCTCCATAACGCTCTCCCAGTTCTCCGGATTCTTTATGTCTCTGTCACTCTCCTTGTGTCCCTCGTACGGATTTATTATAAGCTGGCTCGATCTGCTCATCACCTCTTCAACGTCCCCCATGACGAAGGCCGTCCCAATCTTTCTGCCCTCTCTGCCTTTATGTGCTATGTTTAAAGCTACAGTGAGGGTTGCTCTGAGTGCTTCGGCATCAACCCTCTCCGTACACTCCTCAATGGCCCTGATAAAAGCGCTTTTCCCGGGATCGAATATCGAAATCCCCTTCAAAATTTCAGTGTCTATCACAACAACCGCTCTGTCGATTTCAAAGCCCTTCACGTACATGTATGCCGAGATGTACTCCTTGGTGCGGTACATCTGAGAAAACTTCTCTGCTATTATCCTCTCAGGCCCCTCTTCAAAGTAGTGTATCATACTCTCAAGAAGGGTCGCATACTTCTTTGGTGCGGCAATTATTTGAATTTTATCGTGTTCATATTCAAAATCGGCTTTTGTGACTACTGCAATCTTCCCGATCCCCAGCTCTTCTGCAATCTCTGCGGCTTTTTCCAACAGACTTTCGAGCATCCAAATATAGCAATGTATGAAACAATTTTAAACTTAACGCATCAAAAAATTACATGCTTGAAAAAATGCTGTTTCCAACAGATCTGTCGAAGAGCAGCCTGGGTATTTTGAACTACCTCAGTGATTTCAAAAAGATAGGTGTGCGAAAGGTGGGACTTCTTTTCGTTATAAACACCACCAAGCTGAGTGACGTTAGTGGTGGAATAGACATCGATGGATACATTGAGAGTGAGAGTGAGAGGGCTGAAAGGGAGATAGGCCCAATTGCCGAAAAGATTAGAGAAGAGGGGTTTGAGGTCGAGATCATTAAGCCCTTCCCAACGGGCGACCCTGTGGTTGAGATTCTCAGGATTTCAGAGGATTACGACTTCATTGTAATAAATTCACGTGGTGCAAGTGTTTTCAAGACAATCCTGCTCGGCAGCGTGTCTGAGGGAGTTATAAGGGGATCCAAGAAGCCCGTGTACGTGTTTAAATGTACGGAAAATCCAAGTCCTGTAAACCTGTTCAGCAAAATACTCGTGGCCTACGATTTCTCCGAGCACTCCAAGATCACGCTGGAATACGCAAAGTACATCGCATCCAAGGCATCATCGGAGGTGCATATCCTGCATGTTGCCGAACCGGGATGCGATCACACGGGGCTTGAAAACATTGCAGAGGAGCTCAAGAAGGAGGGTATCAGAGCCTTTGCCTACACAGAGCCGGGAGCGCCGAACAAGGTAATCCTGAGAAAGCAGCAGGAAATTGAAGCGACAACGATCTTCATGGGTTCCAGTGGAATGAGTGTTGTCAAATCCCTCTTCCTCGGGAGCACATCCGACAGTGTTATAAGGCACTCACCCGTTCCAGTTTTCGTCTGCAAGGTGGTGGAGGATGAAGATTAAAGGGAGAGCCTGGAAGTTTGGGGATGATATATCCACCGATCACATAACTCCGGGCAGGTACTACCACCTGAGAAGCAACATGCCGGAACTGGCAAAGCACATCATGGAGGATGCCGATCCGGATTTTCCAAAGAAGTTCAAGCCTGGAGACTTCATCGTTGCTGGAAACAACTTTGGAATGGGGAGCAGCAGGGAGCATGCACCTCTTGCCCTTAAAATAGCCGGTGTTTCTGCCGTTATAGCGAAGTCCTTCGCCAGAATCTTTTACAGAAATGCAATAAACGTTGGACTACCTCTGCTTATAGCCGACACCGAAGTCATTGAGGATGGGGATGAGCTGGAAGTCGAGCTTGGAAAGGGAAAGATCGTCGATCTGAGCAAGGGTGTGGCCATAGAAGCCAAACCACTGCCAGAGGTCATGCTGAGAATTCTGAATGAGGGGGGACTGGTAAATTACGTCAAAAAGTATGGGGACATTGTGGTCTGAGTTCATCCAAACCTTGGTTCTCTTTTTTCAAGCATCGCTTTCACACCTTCCGCGAAATCCTCTGTTGTTGTGGTCATCATCGCAAGGTTCAGCTCAAAGGCGAGATGCTCGTCCAGTTTGTTGGAATGGGTGACGTTCAACAGCCTTTTAAGGTTGGCAATTGCCATTCTCGGCCTGTTCAGATAAATTTCAACAACCTCTCCTACTCTCTCCTCCAGCTCTTCGTCTGGCACAACTTCGGTAACAAGACCGTATTCAAGGGCTTCTCTTGCAGAGAACCTCCTGCCAGTTGACATAAGCTCAAAGGCCCTCTTTATTCCGCAGCTCCTTGGAATGAAAAAGGACGTGCCGGTATCAGGACTGAGACCGATAAGAGTGAAACCGCAGGAGAAAACAGCACTCTCGGCTGCGATAGCGTAATCTGATGCAATTGCAAGCCCGAGTCCTGCACCTATGATATACCCTTTGATTTCAGCAATTACCGGTTTTGGAATCTCCCTCATTTTCTTTAAAACGTCCAGATGAAGCCTTATCCCATACTCAAGCAGACTTCCCTCACCCGCAGCAAATTTCAAAAACTGTTTGAGGTCTGCACCTGAAGAAAAACTCTTTCCAGCACCTTTGAGAACCACAACTTTAACGTCATCCTTCCAGCACTCATCCAGTGCTTCAGATAAACCATCAACAACATCAAAGTCTATTGCGTTGTGAATTTCCGGCCTGTTGATGATAATTCGTGCTACCTTACCATCTTTTTCCAATTTTACAGCATCCATGCATATCAGAAAGTAGTATGATATTTAATTATTGCTAAAAAGTGGAAATTAGGCAAAAGTTTAGCCGTACCCTATGAAGGGTTTCGTTGGCACCTTCATCCTCTCGGTCTTCATTCTCTCCTCAAACCGCTCGTAGAAGCTCAGCATGGTCTCGTTGATGCTCGGCTTTATCTTCTTAAGCGCTTCAAGGAAGTGTCTCATCTCAACCCTCTCTGCATTGATGTTCTCCCTTATCGCCAGCATCACTGCCTCTCTGCATATCGCCTCTATATCTGCCCCAACATAGCCTTCAGTCAGCTCTGCCAGCTCCTCAAGATCGACATCATCCGCCAGCGGCATATCCCTCGTGTGGATCCTGAATATCGCCAGTCTGCTCTTCTTGTCGGGAGGTTTGACGAAAACCAGCCTGTCAAATCTTCCGGGTCGCAGCAAGGCTGGGTCGAGGATGTCTGGCCTGTTTGTTGCACCTATCACCACAACTCCATGCAGCTCTTCCAGACCATCCATCTCCGTGAGGAGCTGGTTCAATACTCTCTCAACGGCCCTGCTCCCCTCATCAATGCCTCTCATCTGGGCAATGGCGTCGATCTCATCGAAGAAAATTATGCAGGGTGCAACCTGCCTTGCTTTCCTGAATATCTTCCTAACAGCTTTCTCGCTTTCACCCAGCCACTTGCTCAACAGCTGTCCTCCCTTGATGCTTATGAAGTTCGCCTCACTCTCATTTGCCACGGCCTTGGCTATCAGAGTTTTGCCCGTGCCGGGTGGGCCGTAGAGCAAAACACCCTTGGGTGGCTTTATCCCGAACTTCTTGAACTTCTCAGGGTACTTGAGGGGCCACTCCACAGCCTCTATGATCTCCCTCTTAACATCTTCCAAGCCACCAACGTCGTCCCATGTCACCTTTGGTATCTCAACGAACACCTCTCTCATGGCTGAGGGCTCGATCTCCCTGAGTGCATCCATGAAATCGTCCCATGTAACTCTGATGGACTCCAGCAGTTCTATCGGTATCTCATCCTCGTTAAGATCTATTTTCGGCAGGTATCTCCTCAAAGCCTTCATTGCAGCCTCCTTGCAGAGAGCCTCGATGTCCGCTCCAACAAAGCCGTGTGTCTGATCTGCCAGCGTGCGGAGCATGGCCTTGGTTATCTCCACCTCGAGGTCATTCAGGGTTTCTGGCGGAAGGAGGTTTTTGGCCGCCAGCCTGATCTCCTCCTCACTCTCCGAGTTCTTGACCTCATCCTGGAAGAAATCCAAGGTCTTCAGAAGCTCAAAGTCATCAATATTTCTCTTAAGCCTCTCTATTGCATCAAGCACGATGTCTCTGCTGTACTTTGGCTCCAAAGGCATGTTTCTTGTGTGGATCTGGAATATTTCGTACCTCCCCTCCCTGTCAGGTACTCCGATTTCAATTTCCCTGTCAAATCTGCCCGGCCTCCTTAAAGCGGGATCCACCGCATCGATCCTGTTTG
This sequence comes from uncultured Archaeoglobaceae archaeon, assembly GCA_965541645.1. Taxonomy (GTDB): domain Archaea; phylum Halobacteriota; class Archaeoglobi; order Archaeoglobales; family Archaeoglobaceae; genus Archaeoglobus. The sequence continues at coordinate 28,801 of CBEUCM010000019.1, forward strand.
TTGCCCCGATGACTATAACCTGCCCCCTCTCTTCAAGTCCATCCATCAGGGTTAGCAGCTGAGCCACAACCCTCCTCTCAACCTCTCCCGTAACTTCTTCCCTCTTTGGAGCTATCGAGTCAATTTCGTCGATGAATATTATAGATGGGGCGTTCTCTTTGGCTTCCTCAAATATCTCCCTCAGCCTCTGCTCGGATTCACCATAGAATTTGCTCATAATCTCAGGACCGTTAATGGTGTAAAAGCTCGCCCCTATCTCATTTGCCACGGCCTTGGCTATCAGGGTTTTGCCCGTGCCGGGTGGGCCGTAGAGCAAAACACCCTTGGGTGGTTCAATGCCAAGCCTCTGGAAGAGTTCAGGGTACCTGAGCGGGAGTTCTATAACCTCTCTCACCTTCTGAAGTTCATCTTTCAACCCTCCAACATCCTCGTAGGTAACTCCCGCCTTCCCGAATCTCTCAAATCCCTTGGCCGGCCTGTCCCTGTAAACAACCTTGGTGGTTTCATCTATCACAACCGGCCCCTTAGGCTCCGTTTTTACGGCAACAAAAACGAGGGCCTGATTCTGCTGACTGTACCTGACAAAGCCCGATAATGCGGGGGCCCCAACCAAGGGTACGAGGTCTCCTTCAACAACCGGTCTTTTCAGGAACTGATGCTTCAAATATTCCCCAATATCAACGCCATAAATTCTCAAATCCATCTTCTTGAGGGGGGCGAGGATTACAGTTTTTGCAGGTTGATACTCAATCCTCCTGACTTTGACGATGTCTCCAACCCCGACACCTGCATTTTCCCTTATGAACCTGTCCACCCTGATTATGTTCTTTCCCCAGTCCCTCTTTGGAGCTCTCCAGACCTTTGCCACAGTCTTTCTGGCTCCCTCTATCTCGATTATATCGCCTGGGGATATCTGTAGCTTTAACATTGTGTCGGGGTCGAGACGAGCTATCCCCCTACCCGAATCACTCGGATAGGCCTGATTTACCTTGAGCGTGAGTTCCATACCTACCACCCTTTTTTACCTTACCTAAACAGTTTTTATTTTGGAGATAAAAAAGACTTGTGGTGATCTGATGAAGGTTGCAATATTCGATCCCTTCAACGGTGCGGCGGGGGACATGATAATCTCCACCCTGCTTCAATCTGCCCTCTCCAGATCGGATCTCGATGAGGTTGTAAATTCCTTTGATCTGAACATCGATTTTGAGATAGTAGATGTTGTCGTCAGGGGCATTAAGGCAAAAAAATTGACGGTTGTGGAAAAAGGGGCTAAGGAGCGGAGCTACAGGGAGGTTGTCGATCTCATAGAGAAGGCTGAAATTGATGAAGGCGTTAAGTCCGACGCTCTTAAAATTTTCAAAATCCTTGCCGAGGCTGAGGGCAAGGTGCATGGCAAAAATTTTGAGGATGCTGTTTTCCATGAGGTTGGGTCGGACGATGCAATCTTTGATATTGTCTGCTCGGCTATGGGATTCAGGAGGCTGGCTGAGATGGGGTACAGCTTCTACTCAATGCCAGTTCTAACGGGGAGGGGATTTGTTGAGTTTTCACACGGAAAATACCCCGTACCAGCTCCGGCAGTAATGGAAATTCTGAGAAACTCAAGATTGAAGGCAGTTTTTGATGGTGAAGGGGAGTTGCTCACCCCCACAGGTGCAGCGATTCTCTCCTACTACTGCAAAAATTTCCCTACGATGCCTGTCAAAGTTGAGAGCGTTTACTATGGGGCCGGAAGCCGGGAGACTGTGGTGCCCAACCTTCTAAGGTTGATCCTCGGAAAGGTCCAGCTTCACGACAGCATTTCAATGATTGAGACAACAATTGATGACATTAGCGGAGAGATCCTGGGATATGCTGTCGAAAAACTTCTGGAGGCCGAGGGAGTGCTTGATGTAAGCATAATCCCAGCCTTTGGCAAAAAGACGAGGCCATCATCGATAATTAGAGTCATTGCTGGAATGGAAAGGGCAGAGGAGGTGGCTGCAGAGGTTATGAGGCTTACGGGAAGCCTCGGTGTCAGGATTTTTCCCGTGTATCACAGGGCAATTGCCGAGAGGTCTGTAGGCTCTGTAAAGGTCAGAATTGCAGGAAGGGAATTTGAAGTAAGGTTTAAACGCTCATCACCAGGATTCAAGCACGTAAAACCAGAATTTGATGACGTTGCCAGAATCGCAGATGAAACCAACCTGCCAGTTCATGTGGTTTACAGAAGGGTAATGAAGGTGCTGGAAGATGCTAATACCGAGTGGGAGTGAGTGCATAGATTCGCTGCTCGGAGGGGGAGTTGAAACTGGCACAATTACGCAGATCTATGGCCACTCCGGCACTGGTAAAACCACCCTATGCCTGATGTTCGCAAAGAGCGCTGCGAAGGAGTACAAAGTTGCCTATATCGATACAGAAGGGCTGTCGGCAGAAAGGGTGAAGCAGATCTTTGGTGATACCTCTCTATTTTCAAACGTTTTCGTCTATGAGGTTTTCCAGTTCAGACAGCAGGGTGTTGCTTTGAGAGAAGCAGAGAAGCTGTGCAGAAGCAACAGGATAAAGCTGATAATCGTTGACTGCTTCACCTCACTCTACCGCAGCGAGCTTGAAGATGAAAAAAAGCAAATCAAAATAAAGAGGGAGTTAACATCCCAGCTGACTTTTCTGCTTGGAGTTGCGAGAAAGTACGATGTTGCTGTAGTCATAACAAACCAGATGTTCTCAGATGTGAACTCAGGTGTTGACCGCCCTCTCGGAGGTCCGAGCCTTGATCACCTCTCAAAGGTTGTTTTAGCACTGGAGAGGGATGATGAAGGTGTTAGGAAGGCAACACTCGTAAAGCACAGATGGTTGAAGGAGGGGAGAAGCTGCTTTTACCGCATAACCGACAGGGGAATAGAGCCCTGATTATTTAAGAAGTGGGAGACTGCCCGTAACCTTGTCTATTTTCTTCTCCTCATCGGGGCCGATCACAATAGCGGTAACTGTCCCAGGCGGGATTTCAGTCAGACCGGCATCCTGGACGATGCCAGTTACAAGGTTCTCCCTCTCAGCCCTATATTTTATCCCCATAAGATCCTCAAGATTCTTAACTTTCAGAACAACCTTCTTCTGTCCCTCATCAATCCACTTTCTCCTCATAGCAGGGTCGGAGCGAAGATAGCCGATTACTGCAGCATGAGCTACCTGAACCGCCAGCTTTCCCCTCGATAGCTTCAGATCGTCCCTTACAACTATAACCTGCTTTAGGGACATT